>JAABTJ010000023.1 GCA_011389935.1 Desulfobacteraceae bacterium | reverse complement strand
TTTTTGAAGAATTGAGCGTACTTAGCCGAACGTGAGATTCTTCAAAGATTGTGCGCAACGCAGATATTGGACTTTTTGCGAAGTCGTCAATTGTAAAAGAAGCGTCAAGCGCCGCCCCGATTCCAACGCAGATACCGACCCGGAAAAGAAGGTACGTGAAAGGGAGGCCTGCAGTTACTAATTTTTGCATTTTTGTATAGACACGATAATATTCCCACAGAATAGGACCCTACGAGATTCTTCCGATCATCGTGTCTATTGATAAATGCAAAGAATTGTATAAGGATTCAAAGGAGTTAAAAAATGGCCAATGTCCTGCCCAGTATCATCAGCGATGAGGAGCACAGGGATTTTGCCGATTTCATGTACGGCATTTTTACCGAGGAGGGCAAATTTTTCCTCCGAAACGATGTGTGGCTCAAGTGGCGCCAGTGGTGCCGGAAACATGATAAACCATCGGAAGTCATGGAAAAGTCGAAGGCAGCCCAGTTTTTTAAAAAAGTAAACGAACTGCTCATCATCGACAATATCGCCTTGATCATGCATCGCTATGAACGGGGAAAAATCCGCATATACCGGATGAACACAAGCTGCGATCAAATGCAGGAGATCAGCATCAGCCGGTATCTCGACTACAAGGACGCATACGTGCTGGGCAACCGTCCGGCCGCCAACCGCGACACCCTTGAAATCGATTTTATGCCGTTTTACGACTATTCACCCAATGTGCGAACAATCAAAAACGTGGGCAAGGGGATCAGTTTTTTAAACAAGCATTTGTCCTCAACGATGTTTCAGAAGGCCGAAGAATGGGGGGACAAGCTGTTTGCGTTTATCAAGCTGCACCGGATAAACGGCCAGCAGCTCCTGGTGAACCAGGCGATACTGCATGACCGGCAGGATTGTCTGGAAGCCCTTGAAAAAACAATTGATATGCTGGAAACGCATGACCCGGACACGTCCTGCACGGTGTTTGAACGGGAAATGCGGCTGAACGGATTCGAGCCGGGGTGGGGATATAATGCCCGGCGGATCACCGAAACCATGGAACTGCTCAAGAGCCTTTTTTACGAACCCAGAAGCACAACCCTCGAGGAATTTATTTCCCGGTTGCCGATGATCTCCAAGGTCGCCATATTGTCCCCCCACGGCTGGTTCGGCCAGGAAAACGTACTGGGAAAACCGGATACGGGTGGTCAGGTCATCTATATCCTCGACCAGGTGCGGGCCCTGGAAAAGTACCTTCTTTCGGAATTCGAACTTGCGGGCATAGACGTTGAACCGCGGATCATCGTGGTGACGCGGCTTATCCCCAACGCCGGCGATACCACCTGCAACCAGCCGACGGAAGACATTATCGGCACGGATTACTCCTATATCCTGCGGATCCCCTTTCATGACGAGGGCGGAAATGTCGTCCAGGACTGGATTTCAAGATTTAAGATATGGCCGTACCTGGACCGGTTTGCCGCAGAGTGCGAAAATGAACTGCTGGCGCAGTTGGGAGGGCGTCCCGACCTCATTGTCGGCAATTATTCGGACGGAAACCTGGTGGCGACGCTTTTGTCTGATCGTTTAAAGGTTATCCAGTGCACCATCGCCCATGCCCTGGAAAAGACGAAGTACCTGTTCTCCGATCTTTACTGGCACAATATGGAGCGGGATTATCACTTTTCCTGCCAGTACACGGCGGATCTCCTTTCCATGAACCGTTCGGATTTCATCGTCACCAGCACGTACCAGGAAATCGCCGGAACGGATGACCGGATGGGGCAGTATGAATCCTACCAGTATTACACCATGCCGGGGCTTTACCAGGTGATCAACGGCATCAACCTGTTTTCCCCGAAATTCAACGTGGTCCCCCCAGGCGTTGACGAGGCCAATTATTTTCCCTATTACCAGATGGACAAGCGCCCGGAAAGCCGGAACCAGTTTTGGGAGAACCGCCTTTTTCACGATGCGTCGGCCGATATATACGGCCACCTGGACGACCCGGAAAAACCGCCTGTTTTTACCATGGCAAGGCTGGACCGGATCAAGAACCTGACGGGGCTAATGGAGGCGTTCGGCCTGGAACCGGAGCTCCGGAAGCACTGCAACCTGGTGGTAGCCGCCGGTACGATCCACATGGAAGAATCCGAAGATGTGGAAGAAAAAAATGAAATCGAGAAAATGTATTCGCTGATCGAAAAATATCAGCTCCACGGAAGCATCCGCTGGCTGCCGTCCGTTCCCAAGCAGGAAACCGGGGTGGTCTACCGCCTTGTCGCGGACAAAGGGGGCATGTTCGTTCAGCCCGCCCTTTTCGAGGCGTTCGGTCTCACCATACTGGAGGCGATGCAGTGCGGGCTGCCGACCTTCGGGCCGATATTCGGGGGGCCGTCGGAAATTATCATCAACCGGAAAAGCGGGTATCTGATGAATACAAGCAAGCCCGAGATGATGGCCGGGGATATCCTGGAATTTGTATCCGCATGCGAAAAAGACCCCGGGCATTGGAAAAAGATCTCGGAAAACGGCATCCAGCGCGTACGGGAAAAATTCACGTGGGACAAGTACAGCGACAAGCTGATCCGGCTGACAAAGCTTTACGGGTTCTGGCGGTTTGCTGAGTCCGAGGCGGGGATGATACGGTTGAATCGGTATTGCGATCTTTTTTATCACCTGTTTTTAAAGCCAAGGTCTACAGCAATTTCGTGAAACGGGCATGCTGCGCCTTGTCGATGGAACTTTTTGCGAGAACATCCACCATGACCATACAAAAAATTGTATCCGGCGGACAGACCGGGGCGGACAGGGCGGCGCTCGATTTTGCCATTGAATACGGCATCGAGCACGGCGGATGGGTCCCCGAGGGGCGCAAGGCCGAAGACGGGATTCTATCGATGCAGTACAATCTCGTCGAACTGCCCGGCGGGGATTATCCCGACCGCACGGCCAGAAATGTTATGGACGCCGACGGCACGCTGATCATCAGCCACGGTGAATTAACCGGCGGATCGCTTTTGACGCGGGTTGTTGCGGAAAAACAGGGAAAGCCGGTGCTTCATGTGGATATGGGCAGGCTGATCGCCTTTGACGCCGCCATTGATATTCATGAATGGATGGCCGCCAATGACATCGAAGTCTTAAATGTGGCGGGTCCCCGTGAGAGCAAGGATCCGGACATTTATAAAACGACCCGGAATCTGCTGGAAACCGTTTTTCATATTGATATCATTGCCGATACAATGCCCCGCACAACGCGGCTGTTCGCTTCGGGAAAGGATTCTGCAGGAATAGAAAAAGGGGTCCCCCGTACAGTGGAGCAGGCAGTCGACCATTTGATGGACCACCTGCCTTCCATGGATAAAATCCGCATTGCCAGCGCAAAAAAAGAAAGCCTGCGGGATTTTACCGATTTGTTGAAACGGGAGTTCGGTCTTGATTCGGGCAACCGGGAGCTCATCGAGAATTGCAAAAAGGTTGCCGGCCTTTCCGGTTCGGACCCGGATGCAGATCTGGGCGCAAGGGGCGCTTCCATGGTCATTCTGCGGATATTCTGGGAAAAACTCAGGCAATCCGGACATTTGCGGGTTGTCAAGTAGCAGGCAAGCTACTGCCTGGGTTCCCAGACGCTGATTTTTTCGTAGGTTTCCCCCCGTATCTGGAACTGTTCCATCAGCATCCTGCTTTTCCCGGGCGCTACCGTGCCGGTAAACCGGACATTCTGCAAAATAAAACCCGCGTCGTCTTTTCCGGCCATGTCAATGGATACGTTTTCATTATCCCCGTTGTTCGTTACGTGCACCCGGAGCGTCACCATGTAGTTCGTTTCTCCCCTTTCCACGTACACGGGTTCGATGCTGTGGACCTGCAGCGGTGGCCCAGCCGCCACCTCACTATCGCCATCAATTTCCGCTTCTGCAAAAGCCGGAGATGCAGCAATTGCGGTAAAAATGCCGGCAAAGGCCAAAAAGATGATGAGACGAAAAGCAGTCGCAGCCGGATGTATTTTTCCGCGGCTTGCCGATAATCTATTGTCTGAAAGCGACATTCGAGGGTCCTCCAGGTGATTTTTTACATGTTTACGAAACCAAGGATAAAAACGATTTTACAGGATATAAAATCTTTATTTAAACAGATAATGCCTTTTCATGTCAATGATATTTTTCAAGATGTGTATCCGGCAACAAGGCGGTGTCGTGTAATCTGGAACGGAGGGGGAAGCTACTGCGGGTAATAGCGGTTGACAACCTGACGGATTCTTTCATCCGGGTCTTTTTTCAGCCGCGTCATGACGGAAGCGGCTTTTTCTCCGGGAATTTGGGCGGCTGCAAAAGCCGCTGCCACGCGCACCGGTGCATCGTATTTTTTCCGGCGAAAAAGTCGGCGTTTGGGAAACAGGATTTCCGCAAGCGGGTCAATATAAGCGGCATCACCGGTCTGCCCCATTGCCCGGCAGCATGCCAAAAGAATTTCCGGATCATTGGATTCCCGCAAGATGGAGGACAGGGCCTGGGTGAGAAAGTCCGGCTTCAGCTTCACGAGCGTGTTGATGGCCGGCAGGGACAAGCGGGTATCCCCGCTTCTGGCGGCATTTTCGGCCAGGGCCAGGGCTTCGGCGGTGTTGAGGCGCTCGACGAGTTTAAATGCGCTGCGCCGGACATTGTCGTCCGGATCCGAAAAAACATGCGCCAGTTCGCCGGCAAGCTCGATGGCCACGGTATCGATGATGTCGAGAATCCGGGCTTTTTGTTCCGGCCGCCATGCTTTGATCAAGGCCTTTTTGAGCATGTCAGCTCCCGCCTTTTCCTGCTTGCGGAGCAATTCCGCCGCAAGGCGCCGTATCCGCAGGTCTTTTGATTCCATGATGACATCAATCAGAAAAGGAACCATACAGAGGCCCATGGCGCTCAGCAGCTGGACCACCTCCTGCTGCCGGGCCCGGTCCCCCGCGTGCAGGTCATCGGCAATTGTCTCTTTTACCCCGCGTCCTATCGGTCTGCCGAGGACATGGATATCTGCGCCATCCCGGGGGGTGGAAGAATCAACGGCGCTATCCGGGTATGCTGCGGCAAAGCGGGCGGCCATCGCGGTAACCATCCAGCCTGCAAACGGGTATTCACCAAACAGGATGAATGTCCTTGTGCATTCGTGGCACAGGTCAAACAGTTTTTCCAGGGGTCGGGGACTTTCTTCGGCCTCCAGGAGTGCTGCGACATGATTTGCGACCCGCTTGATATAAGCGGCATCGGGTTGCCAGTCTTTCGGAAACAGAAGCCGATGAAAAACATCTGTAAATTTGAGCCTGTCCGGGGCGCCTGAATCCAGGTATGTTTCAACGGTCTTCTGTAAAATCACCTCCAGTCCACGGATGTCGCCTTTGAGATATCGTTCCCGGGCTCTGGCGGGTATATCTTCGATAACCAATTCGCAGGTTGTTTGATCCCGGCTTGTTGCAGCCTCGTCCTCCTGCAAAGGCGCATCATTATCCCCCGGCGCTGCGGGAATGATGTCGTAGATGCTCTGATTAAAAAGAATGCCGTTGATCTGTTTTTGGGCGGCAAGCTTCTGCCAGAAATTCGCTTCCATAGCATCGGCGGGCACCCGGCATGCGGCTTTAATAAAATCGACGACCTCGTTGGCACTGACCCCGCTGGTAAAAGAAATGCTGTTTAAACCGGTTTCCGAAAGTATTTTTAAAAATCCGTCGGCCAGGCTTTCAAATTCAGAGGTGTCTATTTTTTCGCCGTTTACGAGAAGCCGGTCATCGATTCGGGCCACCGTGAAAACCGGCCAGGTGGTCAAAAACGCATGCAGTTCTGTGACAACCTGGAAAACCGCTTTTGTGGCGACGTGGCCGCGGGATGGGTAAAGCTTTATTTTTTTATAGGCCGACAGCAGGGATCCGATGATGCGCTGTATGGCCTTTTTTTCTTCCGCGGTGAACGGGTGTCCGGTCAGCGGTGCAAGCGATTCCATCGGAGCGTCGGGTGAAATATCCGCAATCTTTTCTGCAGCGGCCCGGCCGGGTTCGACTTTGGTATATCGCACCTGGGACGGCAGGATATGGACAAGTTTGTTCTCCTCTGCGAACTGGCGCCAGAATTTGGGGGTAATCGCCTTGTTCTCCACGTTGCTGATCTGCCGGACAACGGCAAGCATTTCTTTTTCCGTGACCCCTTTTTTTATGGTAAGACTTTTTAATTCGAGCCGGTTCCAGCGTTCGAGGATGTTTGCCGTCACCGCCGGCATGGACGCGGTATCTGCCGGCTGCGAATTCACCAGCAGCATATTTTTTTCGGCCACGAGGCTGAAGCAATCGTTCGTTTTGAGTATTTCCTGCACGAGGAACATGAACCGTCCGGTCATACTCGTGACGGATTTGCTCTTTTCCGGATAGAGGCGAACGTTCCGTATGGAAACGACAAGGGCGTGGAGCATTTCCGGCACGAGAACACGACCCGCCTCGGAAAGCGGTGTAACGGCGATTTCGCGGCCCTCTCCCTCACCATCCGTATCGGCGGCGTCTTCTGCCGGTGCGGGTTCTTCATAGACGGTTTTGTTGTACCTGGCCATCAACTGCTCATAGGTATGCGCTTTTTCGAGGTCGTCGGATTGACTGAAATGGTGAGCCAGGGGGGCAACCGAAGGAAGAACGTCCTGTTGGTATAGCTTTTCGTGGTAGCGCCCGATTTCTTCGTGGAGTTTTTTTCTTTCTTCTTCTCCGATTCTCTCGTAGATCACTTCCCGTACGAACTTACTGGAAAAACGGATATTTTCGTCGTTATCCCTGAACTCGTGGCGCATGAGCCCGTGGTCGACGGCCTCCTTGATGATTTCATAAACCTGGTGCGATTCCTGTTTTGTAAAGCCTTCCAGCATGCTGAGCGACGCCGATTCCCCGAAAGCCGATACCCGGTCAATGAACTCCTTGTTCCTGCTGCCGAGGCTGTCAATTTTTTCCCGGAGAATCTGTTCAAAAGACCCCGGAAAGTAACCGTTTTCGAGCGCCTCAACCATCCAGCGGTTCTCGGATTGCAGGATTTTCCGGTCTTCAATCATTTTAATGATGATGGCGACGAGGAACAGGGGGTATCCTCCGGTAACCCTGGCGAGTTCTTCGCCAAGGCCTTCGGGGAGCTCGATGCCGGGGAAAATGAGGTTGATGTATTTTTTAATATCCGCGGGCGTCAAGGGATTCAGAAAGATGTTTTTTATATTCAGTTCCTCGCTGTATGCCGTGCGGAACAGGGTAAGCGGAATGGCGCTCGAACGATCCTTTTCCCCGCTGGAAGCCGCTGCGCATATGAACAGCGAGGCATGCCCGCCGGTCATCAGCTCGTAGAGCATGGTAAGGGATGCGGGATCCGCCATGTCAACGTCGTCGATAAGCAGCACCAGGGTCTGTGCTTCGGCCAGTTTGCACAAGAAACGGTTCAATGCATTGAGTACGGTTTTGGGGTTGACCGGAAAGTCTCCGGCCGCTGCCTGTATTTTTTCGTCCGTGAGCTGGGGGATGATGTGCAGAAGGCAGGCAAGGTCCTCTTTGCCCGTGGATTCTATAATCGCGATGCCCTTGTCCTCGCGCTGGTTCATCAGCGCAAGGATAACATAGGAAATGAGGTAATAGGGGCGGTAGGATTCCTGGACAACACCGTTGACCCGGATCGGTTTCAACCGTGTTTTTTCCAGGTTGCGCTTGACGGCGTCGATGAAGCTGGTTTTCCCCATCCCGGGCTCGCCGTCAATGATGAAAAACTGGTTTTCCCCTTTTTTCAGTCCTTTAAACCCGGTGCTGACCATGTCGAACTGGGTTTTCCGTCCGACGATGCCGGCGCTGTGGATATGCCGGATCGCCAGGCGCCCGGCATCCGAGGCATCCACAATGCTTCCGTTGCCGCTTTTTTTTGCGTGGTAAAGCGCGGTATCTGCCCGGTTGACCAGCATATTCCCGTAGTCGGCATCGTCGGGCGCGCATGCCGCACCGACAGCCATGGATACGGGTATCGGCATCCCTGCTTCGGAAGAAAAAAAGGGGTTCTCCTGGAACGCTGACACCAGGGATTCGGCAATGCTGATGCCGTCCGGCTTGTTTTTTCCGGGAAGGAGCAAGATAAGTTCGCCGGCGCCGTATCGTATGAGAAGATCCTTTTCCGTCGCCAGCGGCTTCATCATGCCCGCTGCGTGAAGGATCACCTCGTCCCCCACGTTCCTGCCGTACTTGCCGTTGATCTGCTCCAGATCGTCTATGCCGACCATCAGCAGGGAAAGCGGCTGCTGGCGGATGTTCCGGCGGTCGATTTCGTTTTCGAAAAACTGGAACAGCAGGCGCCTGTTGCCAAAACCGGTGAGTTCATCCTCAAATACGAGCGTATCAGGATCTTTTCCGATATTTTGAAGAAAATGAAGAAGCTTCCGGTATTTCATCTGCCCCTCTGCCCGACCGGCGGCCGATGGATTGTGAAGGATGGTTGCCAGACTCCTGAAAGCAGCTGCTGGCTGCAAGGACCAGCAAAAACACGGGCCATGAGATCGCCGTGCGGATCATACTATATAAAACATTGCGGAAATGATCAACCGGAAAGAAAAAATGGTGCGGAGATAGCGTCCGTAAAGGAGGCGTCACGGGTGCTGCTGCATTGTATCGTGCCTTTTCAGGCGGTCGAGTCCCTTGTGGATATCGTCGAGAATCATGTATCCCGCCGGGATCAGCAGCAGCGTGATAACCGTTGCAAAAAGCACCCCGAAGGCCAGGCTGATGGCCATGGGAATCAAAAAGCGCGCCTGCATGCTTCTTTCGACGATGATGGGGGTCAGCCCGCCGAAGGTGGTGACAGATGTCAGGACAATGGCCCGAAACCGCATTTTGCCGCCCTCGATTACCGCTTCCAGGGCGGAGATCGCTGTGCCCCGTCGTATTCTGTTGACCCGGTCGATCAGCACCAGAGACGCGTTGACCACAACCCCGGACAGCCCGACAATTCCGAAAAGACTCATCACGCTGAGGTTGTACCCCATCAAAAGGTGCCCCATTACCGCTCCCACGATACCGAACGGAATGGCCGCCATCACGATCACCGGCTGTGAAAAGGAGCGGAACGGAACCGCCAGAAGCACGTAAATGGCAAACAATGCGATGACGAAGTTTTTTTTCAGACCGGCAAAAACCTCGGATTGCTCCTGCCCCTCGCCTTCTATAGTATATTTCAGACCCGGGTAGGCGGATGCCAGATCCGGAAGGTAGTCGGCGACGAGGAATTGCCGAACCTCTCCGGCATTGGTGACGGCTTCGTCCACATCTGCGGTTACCTTGATGACCCGCATTCTCCGGGAGCGTTCGATGCTTGCATACCCCTGCTCCATTTTTACTTCGGCTACCTCCGAAAAAGGGACTTCTTTGCCGGCAGGCGTGCGAATGCGCATGGATTCGACGTTCTCCAGGGAAACCCGCTCCTCTTCAGGGTATCTTACGAGGACCTTCACCTCGTCTTTATCCCGCTGAAACCGGAGCGCCTCCGCACCATAGAATCCGTGCCGGACCTGCAGGGCCAGGTCGCTCAGTTTCAGGTTCAGTCCGGCCGCTTCCGGCTTGAGCGAAAGCTGCATTTCCATCTTGCCCGGCAGGTAGCTGTCCGCAACGTCAAATACGCCGGTGAAGCCCTCCAGTTCTTTCTTCAGTTTTCCCGTGGCTTCCAGGAGAAGTTCCCGGTCGTCCATTGAAAGATGCACTTCAACGGGACTTCCCACGCTGTGTATTTCGCTGCTGAACTCGATTGATTCGGCATCGGGTATCGTCCCTACCTGGCTGCGCCACTTGTTGATCAATTGCTGGGAGCTGATTTCCCGCTGTTCCCCCTCCAGCAGCTGGATAAAAATGTGGGCCAGGTGCCCTCCGACGTCACCGCTCCCCCGTGGATTGATATGTACACCGAGGATTGACACGCTGTGTTCCATGAGGGGAGGGGCGTCATCCGGACGCAGTTTGTCCTGTTCGGTCAGCATCTGCAGGGCGGCTTCCTCTATTTGCCGGACCACGTCGAGCGTCCGGTGCTCGGGCGTGCCGGAAGGCATGGTCAGCGTACACTGCATGACATCCCCTTCGACCTTGGGGAAAAAGGTGAATTGAACGATGCCGGCGGCCCATATGCCCAACGTCAGCATAAGAATGGCCGTCCCGGCGGCTATGGTGATGTAGCGCCACTTGACGCATGCCCGCAGGACCCGGTCGTAGGGGTTGTCAATGAACCATTGCAGCATCCGCGTCATCCGCTTGGGGCGCGGCTCCCGGCCCCCCTGCTTTTTTTTGCTTCGTTCCAGGTGGGCGGGCAGAATCAGCAGCGATTCAATGAGGGAGCCCAGCAGCACGGCGATAATGACCACCGGCACGTGCCGCATGATGTTTCCCATGACCCCGCCGGCCACCAGCAGCGGCCAGAATGCGGCCATGGTGGTGAGGACGGAGAAGATAACCGGTCTGCCCACATCGTAGGTGCCGTCGATCGCCGCGGGAAGCGAATCAAACCCTTCTTCATGCTTTCGGAAAACGTTTTCCCCCACGATGATGGCATCGTCCACCACGATCCCCAGCACCATGATAAAGGCGAAAAGGGATACCATGTTGAGGGAGACATCGTACTCCGGCAGAAAAATAAGGCCAAAGGCAAAACTTACGGGGATGCCCAGGGTCACCCAGAACGCCAGTCTTGCATTTAAGAACAGGGTGAGGAGCAGGCTTACCAGGATCAGGCCCAGCACCATGTTTTTCAAAAGGAGATCAAGGCGGCTTTTTAAAATAACGGACATGTCCTGGTAGTAGTCCACGTTTACCCCGTGCGGCAGGGAGGGGCGGACCTGCGCCACGTAATCTCTCGCCTTGCGCGCCACATCCAGGGCGCTCTGGTCGGCTACCCGGAAGACGGTTATCAAAACGGCGTCCTGCTTCTGAAATCTTGCCGAAAGATCAATTTCAGCGAAGCCTTCCCGGATGTCGGCAATTTGCTCCAAAAGTATCCGGGTTCCGTCGGGGCGGGACACCACCGGTATATCCCGGTATTCCAATGCGGAATATCTGCGCCCCTTGGCCCGGATCAGCACTTCGCCTTCTTCGGCCTTTACGCTCCCTGCGGGCAGGTCCAGGCTGCTTTTTGAAATCGCATCCGCAACCATGCCCAGGGTCAGCCCGTATTGCTTGAGGGTTTCTTCGGAAATTTCTACGTGGATTTCATTGGGCCGGTCCGCGGACAGTTCCGCCTGGGTGATCCCCTCTATGGCCGTGAGTTCGTCTTTGATGGTCTGGGCCATCTGTTTGAGGGTGCTTTCCGGGACGTCTCCGTAAACGGCCAGGCTGATGACCTGTATCCGCTGGGTCATCTCCCGGATGACCGGCGCTTCGGCCTGTTCCGGCAGGGTGGTGATCCGGTCGACTTCGGACTTGATATCCTCTAAGAGTTTTTTTATGTCCGCGCCGGAGATGGCTTCCACGGTAATGACGCCGACGCCTTCCCGGGCTACCGAATCGATCCGGCGGATGCCCTCCAGCCCGGCGATGTTTTCTTCGATTTGCCGGATAATGCCGTCTTCGACTTCCGAAGGGGATGCGCCGGGGTAGCTCACGGAGACCTGGACCTTGTCCATGGCGCTGTCAGGGAAGATTTCGAGCTTGATTCCCGCCGCGGTCAGAACGCCCGCAACAAGAATAAAAAACATCAAGAGGTTCGCGGCCACGTGGTTGCCGGCAAACCAGGCAATGATACTTTTCATGTCAATTCCCCGCATCCACGGGCCGGACCCGCATCCCGTCGGTCACGGACGTAAGCGTTGATATCACCACCCGTTCGCCGTCGTGCAGCCCTTGGCGGATGACCATGCCGCGACGGTCTTTCCAGGCAAGCGTCACTTTCCGGAAAGAAAGGCGATCGTCGTCGTCCACGACCCATACGTTGTCGGACTCCCGGAGGGCGGCCCGGGGAATGACAGCCGCTTCTGATACGGGGGCGCCCTGAATCCGGACGTTTGCAAATTGCCCCACGTACAGGGGCGGCATAACCGCATAAGGGTCCTCCACGCGGATCACTACATTGACCATGCGGGTCTGGGGATCGATTTTTCCCTGCGCACGAACCACTCGTCCCTGCCAGATCATCTTTTGTCCCGCCACTGCTGCCGACACTACGGCAGCGGCCCCGTCAGTGGCAGTTGTGTTGAACCCGGGCACGTTAAACCATTCAAGCGCGCTGCTTTCCAGGGGAACGACAATTTTAACCGCATCCGTGTTGTAAATGCTTCCCAAAGGCTGCCCGGGCGTGACAAACTGCCCTTTGGACACATTGTCGGATCCCGCACGGCCGTTGAAGGGGGCGATGATTTTCGTTCGTTCCAGGTCGAGACGGGCTTTGTCGAGGGTTGCGCGTCGGGCCTCGAGGTTGGCTTCCGCGGCCGCAAGCTGCGGTTCCTTTGCCGCCAGGGGGCTGGGTTCACGGCCGGGATTCATGCGCATCCATTCCAAGCGTGCCGCTTGGGCGTCCTCCCGTGCCAGTTCGTAACGGCTTTCCGCTTCCCGGACGCCTGCCTGGGCAAGGGTGAAGGCGATTTGATAATCCGCATCTTCAATGGCGATCAGCAGATCCCCCTTTGAAAAGGCGCCGCCGTTTACAAGGGCGGGTGAGGTGCGGACGACTTTCCCGGAAACGCGCGGCACCAGCTGGATTTCGGATACCGGTCGTACCGTGCCTTCCCCCTCGATAAGGATGGTAACCGTTTCTGTAGAGACCGGTATGGTGCGAACCATCGGATAAACCGTTTCCGGTTCCCGGCGCTCCAGATCCTGCCTCCCTGCCTGGAGCGCTTTGAATCCTAGAAATCCACCGGCGATGATGATAAGCACCCCAATGACCTGTATGGCAGCTTGTTTTTTCGTGGGCATTTTGTTTCCGTTCCTGTCACGGATCCATAGGGTTCATTGCAATGTCCCATCCACCCCCCAGGGCGCGGTGAAGGCGGACCCGGTTGGCGTAGATGGCGGATTCGATCTCCACCATTTCCATCTGCGCCTGAAATCGGGCCTGAAGGGCGTCAAGGAATCCTGAATAGTCGATCAATCCCCGGCGGTATCGATCTTCCACATTTTTTTCGGTGAGCGCCGCCTGTTCCAGGAAGATCGCCAGGTGGGCGCGCTGTTCCATCTGCTCCCGCCGGGTCAGCAGCGCCCCTTCCACTTCGCCGAAGGCGGTGAGCACCGTGCGCGCGTATGCCATGGATTGGGCCTGAAAGCGTGCTTCCGCCGCCCGCTGTCCTGCTGCGCGCTTCCCGGCGTCGTATATCGGCTGCAATCCTTCAACGGCGATGTTCCATATTTCGTTCTGGGGCGTGAAAAACGATGACAAGGAATCACTGGCATATCCGAAAGCGCCCGTGAGGGAGAAGCGGGGAAAGCGGGCGGCTTTTGCCTGGCCGATGCGGGCGGATGCGGCTTCCAGGCGGGCTTCGGCCGCCATGATGTCGGGGCGGCGGGTCAGCAGGGCGGCAGGGAGTCCTTCCGGAACCGGATCAAGCATTTCGAACGAATACGCCTGCCGGACCGCCTCGTCCGCGTTATCGGGATACGCCCCCTGGAGTATGGAAAGCGCCTGTCTGCTTAGACCCGCCGTACGGCGCAGCGCCGGCAGGCGGGATTGTATGCGGGCAAGCGCCCTTTTGGCCTGGTGCAGCTCCATGACCGGAGCCAGGCCCCGCTCATAACGGTTTTCCACCAGTTCGAGGTGCATCCGGGACGTCTCGACCATCTTTTCGGTGATACGGATCTGCGCTTCTATGGCCCGGATTTCCAGGTAACGGGTCACGGTTTCGGCGATAACCGAATGGATGATGGTCCTGCGATTGAGCTCGGTGGCCATCAGTTCTGCGCGGCCGGCCTCGGAGGCGCGCGCCAGCCTCCCCCACAGGTCGATTTCAAAGGAGGCCGGAACAGACAGAGAAAATTGACTGGTTTGCACTGATTCGGCCTGGCCGGTGATCGGGTTTGTAATGGTTTGCTGTCGGCGGGATGCCTGCGCGGCGGCGCCAATCTGGGGGTAGCGGTCTGCATCGACCTGGTCAAGAAGGGCGCGGGCTTCCAGGACGTTTGCGGCGGCCTGCCGGATATCGTGGTTGCTGACGAGTACCCTGGCCACGATTTCGTTTAACCGGTCATCGTTAAAGGCTTCCCACCATTTGCCGCCGGGAAGGTATTCGCCGGTATGCGCGGCGTGTTCATAGGCTTCCGGCACAAAAAAATCCGCTTCCGGACGCGCATAGTCCGGACCTGCCTTCATGCAGCCCCACGCCGCAATGGTCATCAGGATCAGTATGAATATGATTGCACATTGTTTCAAGCGGATTGCCCGTCCAATTTTTCAGAAAAAATCTTTCATCCGTTTGACGAGTTCTGCAAACCGGGTCGAAATATCTTTTGCAATGGTCTCCACCACCTCGGCCGCATCCGGGATGTCATCGATGAGTCCGGCTCCCTGGCCGCAGCATATTTCAGCTTCCCCGGCCTTGCCGAGGAGCTGGGAGTGGTACTGGGAGTGCTGCTCCAGAAAGTCGATGATCGTTTCCAGCGGGGCGCCGGATTCATGGAGTTTCAGATATTCTTCCGTGAAGTGGTTTTTCAGATCCCGTGCCAGCATTTTCCCCTTGGGTATGGAGACGGTGCAGGCGTCCTTTCCGTTGACAATGGCCTCTTTGACGCTTTGGTGGCTTTCGGCCTGTTGGGTGACCATGAACCTGGATCCCATGTAGACGCCGTCAGCGCCCAGCGCCATCGCTGCGATCACGCCGCGGGCATCCGTGATGCCGCCGCCCGCGACTACCGGGATATCGACGGCATCCGCTACCATGGGGGTCAGCGCGAAGGTGGTCAGTTCGGTGATCCCCTTGTGCCCTCCTGCTTCGTACCCTTCGCAGATAACGGCGTCCACCCCTGCGGCCTGGGCTTTTCCGGCATGCTCGGCAGTGGATACCGCATGCAGCACTGTTATGCCGGCATTCTTGAGCCTTTCGGTATAGACGCGGGGGCTGCCGACGGATACGACCGCAACCGGCACGTTTTCCTCAATGAGCACTTGAACTACTTTTTCCGAGTACTTGGTGTCTTCCCCGAAACCGACCACGATGTTCACGGCAAAGGGAGCATCCGTCAGGTCCCGGATGGTTTGGATACGCTGGCGGATCCGCTCGCCGGTCCGTTCGACATCATCGGTGATGTCGCTGGAGCCCGCATTGGGGCCAAGCGTGCCGAGCCCCCCGGCGCTGGATACCGCTGCGACCAAGGCGGGGCCGGAAACCCAGTTCATGGGCGCCTGGATAATGGGGTAGCGGATGTTCAGGAGCTCGCATATCCGGTTGCTGCTCATATTTTTTCCTCCTCTTATACTACATAAAGAAAAAACGCTTTGATTTTTTATTTTTGATGATCAGCAGCGGTATTTCCTTTTCCATGTTGTTGAAGTTTTCCAGAATGTTGCCGAGCAGGGTCGTGGGGTCCCCGATATTGCCGGCTGCACCGATAATGATGAGATCCGCTTTTTCCTTTACAGCTGCATCATAGGAGGTTCCCGCCTGGTTTTCCGTGGGTTCGACTTCCCGGAAGTGGCAGGGGACACTGTCAGGCGGTCGGTCGAAGCGCTCCAGAAACTCCGCGTAGCGCTTTTTGAACCGTTCCTTCTTGCTGCTTGAACCGCCTACGGTGGTGGCGGGAAAGTAGGTTTGGGCGGTATCGTAGAGGAAGTAGGCGGCCACATCCGCGCCTGTTTTTTCAGCCAAATCCAGCGCGCGTTGAAAAGCGGTTTCCGATTCCTTTGAGCCGTCAATGGCGCAAAGTATTTTCTGGATTTCCGGTTCTGCCTGCTCCGGTATGAACATGATGTCGCAATCCGCCCCTGCCGCGATTTTATGGCCATACCGGGCTTCCCGCTTTGCCCCGTATTTCTGGCCGATAAGCAGAAGGTCAATTTCGGTCTCCGAAGTAAATTCGATAATGGCTGTGGAGGCGTCTTCGGATTCGATGCGGGTTTCAATCCCGGCCGGCCGTTTTTGTCCGAAATTGGCGTCGACTTCGTCCTTGATTTTGTTGTAGATGATATCATAGAGTTCTTCCGAATCGGGAAGATTCTTACCCCCTTTTTCCGGCAGGGCATATTCCTGGATGACATGGAGGAAATAGACTTTTTCCGCACCTGTCGATTCTGAAAAAAAAGCCACGTATTCGATCAGGACCGGATCGATATAGGTCAAATCGAGACAGGCAAGTATGTTTTTTATCCGGTTCATGTGATTTCAGATCCTTTTGGAAATAAATGCATCAATCCCCTATGGGGAAGCACTAAAATTGGCCTTTTTCCTGAAGCAGTTTTTTCACCGTATCCTGATAGGACTCCCGCTCGATTTCCTTTTCCCGGAGCCGCTCGTTTTCATACTCTTTTTCAAGCCCCTGCTTCAGGCTGTAGCCCATGATAATTAATATGACTGCAAAAGGCAAACCCGTAATGATGGCGGCCGTCTGAAGCGCGGTAAGCCCCCCGCCGATCAAAAGAACTGCTGCTATGCTCCCCTCCATTGCCGCCCAGAAAAGCCGCTGGAAAACGGGGGATGTCAGCTTGCCACCCGATGTAAAGGCGTCCACCACGAGAGACCCGGAATCCGAGGAGGTAATGAAAAAGCTGATAACGAGCAGTATGGCGGCGATGTTGGCAATCAGGGAATAGGGGAAGCTTTCCAAAAGCGCATAAATGGAAATGGCGGTGTTTTGTTTTACCTGCCCGGCAATGTCGGCAAGGCCATTGAGTTCAAGCAGTACGGCGGAGCCGCCGAACGCAGTGACCCACAAAAACGTCAGCAGCGTGGGAATGATCAGGACGCTTAACACAAATTCCCGTATCGTACGCCCTTTGGAGATGCGGGCAATGAACATGCCCACAAACGGAGACCATGAAATCCACCAGGACCAGTAAAAGACCGTCCATGAATTTTGCCACTCGGTTTGTTCATAGCTTTCGGTCCAGAAACTGATTTCGAAAAAACTGTCCAGGTAGGTGCCGATATTTTGTACAGTTGCATCGAATATGAACACTGTGGGGCCCGCGGTGATCAGAAACAGAAGAAGAATTGCGCCAAGATTCAGATTCAACTCGGAGAGCCGCTTGACGCCACGGTCCAGACCCGATGCCACGGAAACCGAAACCGCAAGGGTAATGCATCCGATGAGCAGGACCTGCATGTTCGTGGAGATTGTCAATCCAAAGAGATGATTCAGGCCGGAATTGATCTGGTGTACGCCGAAGCCGAGAGACGTGGCTAAGCCAAAGAGCGTTGCCAGAACGGCGAGCACGTCGATGGCATCCCCCCATGCCCCGTGAACTTTTTTTCCCAAAAGGGGGAAAAAAACAGATCGTATGGCAAGGGGGAGCTTCCGGTTGAAGGAGAAAAACGCCAGTGCAAGACCCACGAGGGCGTATATTGCCCACGGGTGAAGGCCCCAGTGGAGAAAGGTGGTTTTCATGGCAAGCTTGGCCGTCTCGACAGTGGCGGCATCCCCAAACGGCGGCTCCGTGAAATGGTGGATCGGTTCGGCGACGCTCCAGAAAAGAATGCCGATGCCCATGCCCGCGGAAAACAGCATGGCGAACCAGGAAATTCGCTTGAATTCCGGCACGGCGTTTTTCCCGCCTAACCGGATATTGCCGTATTTGCTGAAAGCAAGATAGAGCATGAAAAAAAGATAGATGTTGACGGAGATGATCAGAAACCATCCGAAATTGTCGGATATCCATCCCTGTATGGCGGAAAATACCGCTTTCATGGGGGCGCCCACGATCAGGGTGGTCGCGATGAAAAGCATTGCAAGAATGACTGTCGGCCAGAAAACCGGCGGATGAATGTCAAAAAAACGGTTTTGGGGAGGCGCGTATTTCGGGTCGGCTGTTTTTTCCGGCATTTTCGATGGCTTCCTTTTACATCAACGACAAAAGCGACTGCCACCGTTCGAATTCGGTTTCCGAAGGCAGGCCTTTGTCTTTCAAAATCGCTGCGATTTTTTCATCGTTAATACGCAGGTACGGGTTTACCCGGATTTCTTCGCCAAGCGTATAAAACAGGTTGTCCGGGTCATATTTCCGGCGGTACGCTTCGATATAGGGATTGTCCGGTTCGAGCTGTTTTGAAAAATCCAGGTACTCCATGACATAATCGTGTCCGGCATAAACCTTTGTTTCTTCTGGCAATCGGAGTATCTGTCGAATCGAACGCAAAAATCCGGCGTGGTCCCCGGTAAAACAGCGCCCCACCTTGCCGTTGAAGAGCGTGTCCCCCGATATCAATATGTCGTTGAAATAAAAACAGACCGAGTCGGGCGTGTGTCCGGGCGTATGCATGATCTCAACGGCGTTCCCCTCAATTTCAATGGCGCCTTCCGCCGTGAGCACTTCGAATCCGAGAAAGCGGGCGTCGGTTTTTTCGAGCAAATCCGCATTCCCCACGGTGTGGTCCGGATGCGAATGGGTATTGGCAACGAATGCAAGCACGAGCCCGGTGTTTTCCAGGTGCGCCAGTATTCCGGATACGGCGCCGCCGTCGACGGCCATGGCTTTTTTCCGGCCGTAAATGAGGTAGCCGATATTGTCACTGGCATAGGGAAACGGTTTGATCTGCAGCATTGTGGGCTCCTTGAGAAAAACCTTTTTACAATCCTTCCGGTTTTGATAAAAGAGATTTTGTTCCTATAGTATAATCCGGCCTTCCGGTTTTTGCCAGAATGGAGCGGCGCATAATTATTGTCAAAGCATTCCATGAAAGGAAAGTCAAGCATACCATGCCTGTCAATCTGTCAGAAGTGCACATTGCGCTGCCCGGCTGGATCGACCCTTTCCTCGCCGGATATCCCGAAGCCATGCCGGACATGGAAGATCGGATGAGAATGGTGGTAGCCCTTTCCCGGGAAAATGTCCAAAACGGCCTGGGCGGGCCTTTTGGCGCCGCTGTTTTCGACGAAGCGGGCAGGATTGTCGCCCCGGGTATCAACCTGGTCGAACGGGAAAACAACGCGGTGCTTCATGCGGAAATCGTTGCGCTCATGTTGGCGCAGAAAAAGATGGGGAATTATGATTTGAGCGACGGGGCAACACGGCGCATGGCGCTTTTCAGCAGCACGGAACCCTGCGCCATGTGCGTCGGCGCGATCTGCTGGTCCGGCATAAGCAGGCTTGTGTGCGGCGCCAAAAGCGAGGATGCCGAAGCCGTCGGTTTTGACGAGGGGCCCCGGCATCCGGACTGGGTGGCGGAACTGCGCGCCCGGGGCATCGACGTGGTCCGTGAAATATGCCGGGACGAAGCTGTGGCGGTTCACCGCCTGTACGCGGCATCCGGCGGCATCATTTACAATCCCTCCATATCGTAAGAAAAAAGGACGGTCTGATTGAAAAATGTATCCGGTCACTATCTGCGGATGGTTTTGCTGCTGCTCCTGGTGCTGTTTACCGCCGACCCGGCCCTTGGCGACGCTGAAACGGATGTTGAAACCGGGGGGGAGAAACGCGCAGGTTTTCTTATTGTACCCCTTCCCATCTATACCCCTGAAACAAAAGCTGCCTTTACATTGACCGGGATGGTTCATTTCCGCAAAGACGAGACGAGCCGACCCTCCACGTTCATGGCTTTTCTGGCCTATTCGCAATTGGGGCAGTTCCGGGCGGCGGGCAGGGCCCAATCGTATCTTGCGGACGGCCGCTTCCATATCGCGGGGAGTATGGGTGGGGCGAAATGGCCGGGCAAGTTTTTCGGTATCGGGACGGACAACACCGAGGACGACGAAGAGGATTACACATCCAGGGACTTTACCGGCCGTCTTGCCCTCCAGCACCGCCTCGGGAAGCATCTGAAAGCCGGGTTGAGCACGGAGTTTCAACACTACGAAATCACAAAGATCGAAGCCGGCGGCATTCTGGATACCGGGAATGTACGGGGAACCCAGGGGGGCAACATTTTCGGCATCGGCCCCATTGTCACCTTCGACAGCCGGGATGATTCCTTTTTTCCCCGGACAGGCGTTTATGGACAGTTCTCTGCCGTCATGTTTCCGGACAGCCTTGGAGATTATGATTTTCAGCGCTACCGGGCGGACCTGCGCCGGTACGTCCCTGCCGGCGAAAGGGGGGTGGTCGCGGTCCAGGCGTATGTGAATGTCGTGCGCGGAGACATCCCGTTTACGCATCTTTCCCGTATAGGGGGCGGGGGGGGCGGGTTCAGCCTGGTCCGGGGGTACCATTCCGGGTTGTTTCGGGAGCGCGATGTCGCCGCACTCCAGGGCGAATACCGCATGCAGGTGTGGAAAAAACTGGGCGCCGCGGTGTTCGGCAGTGCCGGCGTGATCGGCAACGACCTGCTCAGGGCAAGGGGGCTGGCGGTAAAGCCGGCCGGCGGTGTTGGATTGCGCTACCGCGTCGGCGGGGAGGAAACCATCAACCTCCGGCTCGATTTCGCCGTGGGCAAAGATTCGAGCGGGGTCTATTTCAACATTTTAGAATCGTTCTAAGTCGATAGAACCCATATCAATAGTGGGATTCCGGTTCAAGAGGGCAGCAAAGCGATTGGGCCGAAAGACCATTTTGAGATCGGTTCTATTCCCTGAAGTTGATTCATTTCGATCTTTTTGTGCAAATTTCGTAAAGTTTCGATTTGTTGCATCCTCTCGAAAACGATGTTTATAGAAAAAAATTCATTTTTCTGCGTTGACACCGAATCCGGTTTCGATGTAGTGTTACATTGATACTTACGAAAAGGGGAATTTCGTATTTTTTAACGGTGGTCTGCGTTGGTCGCGCGGATCGCGCGGGTGGAAAAGGGAGGGGAAATGAGATTTCAGAAAAAAGTTTTTGCGCTTGTCGTTTTTTCGTTGTTGTTGTGTTTTCCGGCCTCTGCTCTGGCCGGCGGCAGTTCCTATGTTGCCGACACCAAGTATCCCATTGTTCTGGCCCACGGTATGGGCGCTTCCACCGAGATTCTTGGAATCGTGGATTACTGGTGGGGGATTCCGGATGCGCTGGAAGATGAAGGCGCGACGGTTTATTTTACGACTGTCAACGGCATGGACTCCACCCGGAACAAGGCGCAGGCGTTCAAGGCGCAGTTCCTTGAGATCAAGGCGGCGACAGGCGCGGCCAAGCTCAATATCATCGGCCACTCCCATGGCACCATCTACACCAGGGACGCCATATCCAATCTCGGGCTTTATCCCTATGTGGCCAGTCACACCAGCATCGCCGGCCCCCACCGGGGGAGCGCCATTGCCGACGTCGTGCTGGGAATCGTGCCAAACGACCTGGAATGGCTCGTTGGCGACACCATGGATTTTGTATACGCGTACCTGTTCGGCGACACCGACCCGGACAGCCTGCAAAACGCCTACGATCTGACCCGTCCCTACATGATCAACACCTTCAACCCGAACACGCCCAACAAGAGCGGCGTCTACTACCAGAGCGTTGCGGCAAAGATCAAGACCATGGCGGTCAACGCCCGCAACTGGTACTTCATCGCCACGTGGCCCATTCTTCTGTACCATGAAGGCGCCAATGACGGCCTTGTGAGCGTCAGCAGCGCCAAATGGGGGAATTTCAGGGGCGTTGAGGACGCATCCTGGTACAGCGCCGGGTGCGACCATCTCAATATCGTGGATCAGCTCTTCGGCTACACGCCTGGATTTGACGCGAACGGTTTTTACGTGGATCTCGCCGCAGACTTGAAAAGCAGGGGATATTGATGCACTGAAAAAAATGCGTGCACTGCTTTTTTTCAGGACACCATGAAAAATGCACCCGTAAAAAGTCGATTTTGGACGGCAAAGTAAAAAGTTCAAGATCAAGGCGCGTACAATTTTTGAAGAATTGAGCGTACGTAGCCGTAAGTGAGATTCTTCAAAATTTGTGCGCAACGCAGATATTGGATTTTTTACGAAGCCGTCATGAAAAATTGATCATAAAAGGGGCGCCGATCCGGTGCCCCTTTTTTCGTAACCGGCGGCAAAAAGGTTTCATCGTCCATCCTCATGAACAATCCGCATTACATGTGATTCACCGGAGATTTTTGCCATGAACATCAGCAGAAAAAGAGTTACCGCTCTTGCCGGCCTTGTTTTTCTCATCGCCGTGGTTTTGTACTGGTTGTACCCCCAGGAAACCGGAAGGGAACGTGAAGCCGGTTCCGGATATATCTACGATAAGAGCGATAACATTACCTATGATGACGTAAAAAAGGCCCGGCGCCCTCTTCCCCGCGTCGCCGGCGGAAAGACGACATCTGACGGAGGGGCGGGACCCCGGGCCGGCGCGGGTGAGGGGCCGGAACCGGCCGATGCGATCGATATCCGGGAAATATTTTCCGAGGCGCTGATCAATTCCCATACGACCGCGAGGTATTTCAAACACCTGGAAAGCCGGTTCAAAGACAGCGTCAACCTGGGCGATCACCTTGAGCAGGTGAGGGAATACCTGTTTTCGGAATTTTCGGCGCCCGAGGCGCAGCAGCTCTATGAGACCTACCAGAAATATATTGAGTGCGAAATCGCCCTTGGTGAGGCGTTCCAAAGCTTCGGCCTCATAAGGACCCCGGAAGACGCCCTTGACGCCCTGAAACAGATACAGGCCTTTCGGAGGGAGCGACTGGGGGAGGCGCTTGCGGACCAGCTTTTCGGCGCGGATGTCAAGGCCCGGGAATATGCGTTTCGCCGTGCCGTCATCGTCGGCGACGATGATCTCTACGGTTCGGAAAAAGAGGCGATGCTCCGGGAGCTCAATACCGATATGTGGGGGGACGAGGCGGATGCCGTTGAGGCCCATCCCGGCGAGTACACCCGTTACCGGGAAAAGATGAAGATCTATGAGAAAGATCTTGCCGAACTCCCCTCGGCGGAGGCGCGGCAGGAAAAAATAGATGAATTCCGGGCCCAGTTTTTTCCGCCCGAGGCGATCGAACGCCTTGAAGCCGTTGACCGGCAGCTCGCCCGGGAAAAGCAGCAGAAAGAAAGTTACCGGGAGAGCGAAGCCGCGGTGCGTGAAAATCCGGATCTGACAGAAGCGCAAAAGGAAACAACGCTCCGGCAGCTCCAGGACGAGATATTTGGCGACCAGGCCGAAGCGTTTCGCCGGAGCGAAACCATGCGCATCGAGCGGGAAAAGTTGATGGAAGAACACCAGGGGAAGGGGATTCAGTCCCGCTAAGGGCGCGCCTCTTTTTTCAGGACCATCTGCAGCAGGACGATTCCCAGAACGATGACGGAAAAAAGGACCGGCCAATCCCCCCATCGGGTATAAGGGGACAGGGCGGACAGGCGGGAAAAGTCGCTTTCTATGGACTGGCGCTGGAAAAGTTCCGTGCGTTTCGCAACGCGCCCGTCCGGAGAGATGACGGCTGAAAAGCCGCTGTTGGCCGTTCGCAAAAGGAACCGCCGGTTTTCAATGGCCCGCATGCGCGCCGCGTTCAGGTGCATGCGCGGCATGGGTGAATCCCCGAACCACGCATCGTTTGAGATATTGACAAGAAATTCGGCCCCTGAACCGACCGACCGGGCGATGTAGCGGGGGTAGAGGATCTCGAAACAGATGGACACGCCTACACCTCCATGGGGCGTGTCCATAAACGACGGCGTTCGGCCGGCGGCAAATTCGCTCGGTGCGGTGTAATACGCCCCCAGCCAGTCAAATACCCTTGACGTCTCGGCGTAGGGGAGCAAAATATTCTTGTCATAGCGCATCAGCGTGCCTTTTCCGGAAACAAGATAGGCGCAGTTGGTCATCTGCCCCGTGGCGGTATCCTTGTGAAGGCCGCCTGAAATCAAAAGGGCATTCTCTCCGATACCGCGCATGATTTGCCGGAAAAAGCCCCCGTTCATGCGTCCGGGTTCGTTAAGGGTGGTTTCCGGCCAGACAATGACCCGCTTCCGGTGTTCCCCCTTTTGTTTTTTTTCGCTTTCCCTGTCGTATCCGGGGACCCCTTTGCCGCTCATGGCCAGGTAGGTCTGGAGGCGGCGGTAAAACCCCATGCCGCTCCACCGGTCATCAAGGTCGAAATTTCCCTGGACAAGAACGGCCTGGGAAGGCCTGCCCGCAGCCATTTCTTCGTTTATCGCGTCATTAATGCGGCCCAGGCGGACGGACCCGTAAACCAGGGGAAGGCATATGGCCAGAAGTAAAACAAGAGCCGCTGCAGAAGTTGTCTTTGGATATCGGAGGGGAAGCCGCCCGGTGGTTTGCGCCGGTGATCCAAGGGATGCGCCCCCCCGTCCGAGGCTGCGAAGGAGGAACCAGGCAACGGCGTTGATCGCTGCGATAACGAAAGTCAGGGCGTGCACTCCGCCCAGGTCCGCAATCTGAACAAACCGGTAAAAGGGGAGGGCGGCATACCCGATACCCCCCCAGGGAAGGATTGCCGGCACCATTTCCTTTAGATATTCCGCAAGCGTCCACAGGGCGGGCAGCGCAAGGGCGTACCACGCAAGATGGCGGTGGTGCACGAACCGATAAACAGCAATCAGAAAGGCGTAGATCAGGCAGGAGGGGAGGGTCACGGAAAGCATGTAAAAAGCCAGGGCTTTGGGCGGCCACATGGCGAAATGACCGATCAGGGCCGGTAAAAGCCAGTATCCCATCCCCGTTGAAACCAGTCCTCCCCAGAGCGCCCCATACCCGATTGCGCGCAAATCCGAACGGGCGCTCTCAACGACCCGAAACAGGGGGACAAGGGCAATAAACGCGGTAAAACCGATGTCCCACCCGGGGAAGGCGACGATATACAGGAGCGCGGAGAGTAAAATCAGCAGCAGATTCATCGGTTTTCCGGAAAGGGTGTTTCGGGTTTGGACGGTTAGCACTTCCGGAAAAGGTACTTCACAATCCGTTGCAATGTCAATTCTATTCCGGGGGTTTCTCCCCGGTTTCCATTTCCTGTACGACATTTGCTTTTGTAATCTGCATACCGCCGATTTCCGCTTGACAATTTTCCGGCCCGGATTTATCCTTTTGCTTCCATCAAACGCTGGAAGCAAAAATTTAATGCCGGCATGCCCGCAGTCGTGTTTTTGCCACACCATCACTTTTTGGCAAGGGGATGAATAATGGAATTTGAATTGAGCAAGCCGCAGAAAGAAATCCAGAAAGCGGCCAGGGACTTTGCAAAAGGCGAGTTCGACAAGGAAATGGTCATTGAATTATCAAAGGGGCGGAAGTATCCGGAAAACGTGCTCAAAAAAGCGGGGGAACTGGGATTTATCGGTATTCACTATCCCGCCTCCTGCGAGGGGGCGGGGATGGGACTTCTGGAGAACGCGCTTGTTGCCGAACAGTTTTGCCGGCAGGATTCGGCCATGGGAATGGCGCTTCTCTTCTCCGGTTTTGCGGCGGAGTGCATTTTTCGGTTTGGCAGCAACGAACTTGCAGAGAAGTTTGTCCTGCCGGTTGTGGAGGGCGGGAGCCTTTCCGCCTGTGCTTTTTTTGAAACCGGAATGTTTGGCAATCTTGCATCCGTATCGACCACGATACGGGAAGACAACGGCCATATTCTCATCAACGGGGAAAAGAATTTTGTGGTAAACGGCATGAACGCCTCCTTTTTCGTGGTGCTGGGCCGAAAGGAGGGAGAAAACGGCGCGTCCGGTGACAGCGGAGATGTTTTCCTGGCCGTCGTGGAGGGCGACCGGAAAGGAATCCGCCTGACGGATGCGGGGCAGACCCTCGGAAACAATATGGTCTCATTCGGCCACGTCCGTTTCGACAACGTGCGCGTTGATGCGGGAAATCTTCTGCAGAAAAGTGGTTCGGTCCCCGGCGGCGGGCCTGCCTTTATAAACGAGGCACGGATTCAGCTTTCGGCAATGGCCCTGGGAACGGCCCAGGGCGCTTTTGACCGGGCGCTGGACTATATCCGGCAGCGGGAGCAGTTCGGCCGGAAGCTGGCCCGGTTCCAGGTGACCCGGCACAAAATCGCGGAAATGGCGGCACGGATCGAGCAGACCCGGTGGCTCGTTTACCGGACGGCCTGGAAATTCGACCGGAAAAAATGCGATGCCGCAGAAGCGGCGATCGCCAAGCTGACAGCGTCCAAATGCGCCATGGCGGTGACGGACGAGGCCGTCCAGCTTCTGGGCGGATACGGCTACATGACCGAATACGAGGTGGAGCATTTTTACCGGGACGCGAAAACCATTGATATTATGATGGGCTCGGCCCTGGCGCTGAAAGATGCAATCGCGGACGTGGTGATCGGAAAGCTTAAATAAACAGGAGTCGTCTCATGAAAATACTGCAGTACAACGAGGATCACGACAATTTTCGCATGCGGCTACGCCGGTTTCTGGAAAGTGAAATCATGCCGTATACGGATCAGTGGGAAAAGGAGCACATCACGCCCAAATGGGCATGGCAGAAAATGGGGCGGGAAGGCTTCCTCTGTACGTCCGTATCCGAGCAGTACGGCGGGTTGGGCGGCGATTTTTTGTATTCGGTGATCGTTGCGGAGGAAATGACGCGGACCAACCATACCGGTCTCGCCTCCATGCTCCACAGCGACGTGGTGGTTCCCTACATCCAGTCTTTCGGAACGGAAGCGCAGAAGCGGAAATATCTCCCCGGCTGCGTATCGGGGGATATCATCACCGCGATTGCCATGACCGAGCCGGATGCGGGCTCCGACCTGGCCTCCATGACCGCTACTGCGGAAAAATCCGGCGACGAGATCGTGCTCAACGGTTCCAAAACCTTCATCTCCAACGGGATAAACGCCGACCTGGTCATCGTGGCCGCGAAAAATCCGGCGGTGGAAAACCCGTACGAGTCGGTTTCCCTCTACCTGGTCGAGTCGGGGACGCCCGGTTTCAAAAAAGGGCGGCATCTCGAAAAAATGGGGTTTCACAGCCAGGACACCGCGGAGATGTTTTTCACCGACTGCCGGATTCCCGAAGAAAACCGGATGGGCAGCGACGGCGCGGGGTTTCACATGCTCATGGAGAAGCTGCAGCAGGAGCGCCTCATGACCGCCATCGGCGGCCAGGCGGCCGCGGAATACATGCTCGAAATAACGCAGAAATTCTGCCGGGAAACGGCGGATGCAACGGGAAAACCGCTTTCCAAGCGCCAGGCGGTGATGTTTGCGCTGGTGGAAATGGCCACCGAGGTCCGGCTCGGGCGCACGTTTCTGGACAAGCTCATTGCCGGGCATGCCGCAGGGGAACCGGAAATCGTGGAAACCTCCATGGCAAAATACTGGATCACGGATTTGGCCAAGCGCGTGTCGCAGCAGTGCCTGGACCTTTACGGGGATTACGGGTTTACGGAAGCCTGCCCCATCGCAAGAGGATTCCGGGATATCCGCGTCATGTCGATTTTCGCCGGAACCAACGAAATCATGAAGCAGATCGCCGGAAAGTTCATGGGTCTGTAATCTGAAAAAGCGGGTGCTATTGAAACGATGCGTGTGATGACGTTCAACCTGAGATTTGAAAATGACCGGGACGGCCGCCACGGGTGGGCCTTTCGGAAAGCCATGGTGGCGGAACTCATATCCCGCCATTCGCCGGACATCCTGGGCACCCAGGAAGGAAAGCCGGGGCAGCTGCTGTACCTTGAAGAGATGCTGCCGGAATATATTGTATACATGTCGGGGCGGCCGCAGGCCTCCGAGGCGCAGTGCCCCACGTTGTTTCTCAAAAAGGAGCGCTTTGAAATCATCCGCGGCGCCGACGTATGGCTCTCGAAAACCCCCGATGTTTATCTCAGCAAGTCCTGGGACAGCGCCTTTCCGAGGATGATGAGCCATTGCCGCATGCGTGACCGGAAGACCGGCAGGCCTATCTGCGCCGGCGTGACCCACCTGGACCACATGGGGGAAGAGGCAAGAATCAACCAGGCCAGGATCATCGCCGGCTGGGCAAGGCAGGTGGAAGATCCCCTGGTCGTCATGGGGGATTTCAATGAGCAGCCGGGGTCCGACGTGCACCGGATTCTGACCGAACCCGAAACCCCCCTTTCGGACACCTGGCAGGCCATGGAAAACCTTGAGGGAAAAGAAGCTTTCACTCACCATGGGTTTACCGGCGTCCCCCAGCGCGCCCGCATGGATTGGATACTGGCCGGCCCCGGTTTCCGGGTGATCGAAGCGCGCATCCTCCGTGACCAGAAAAACGGCAGCTACCCGTCGGATCACTTTCCCTACATGGTCGACCTTGAAATGCAATAGACCGATTCACCCGGCATGCACACGATTGGACTTGACCTTTTCGGCAGTTGTCTTACACTACAAGCCATCACAAAAAAATCTTTTGGCCCAATATCTTCGTTGGCGGTGAAATGGGAATCCTCGGAGTACTGCAGTATGCCTCCGGTTACCATTTCACCTCCGCCTTGATCTTGAGCCAAAATCTTTTTTTTGAGATGGCTTGTACATAAAAACGAAAGGTTCTGGTGGTATGGTAATCGATATCCCCGGATACGGCCGTCTGCGCCTGGAGCACGTGGTCATGGACTATAACGGCACCCTGGCCATCGACGGCCGGCTGATAGACGGCGTAAAAGACGCCCTGAACCGCCTGGCGAACCATATGGAGTTGCATGTGATTACCGCGGATACCTTCGGACTGGCCGCGGAAGGCCTGCGCGATGTGGACTGTCGCCTCCGGATATTGACCGGCAAAGATCACACCCGGGAAAAACGGGAATTTGTAGAAGGGCTCGGGGCGGAGAAAACCGTCAGCATCGGAAACGGCAGAAACGACCGGGAAATGCTCCATGAATCCGCCCTGGGCATTGCCGTGATCCTTGGGGAAGGGGCCGCGGTGGAAACCGTTGTGTCGGCGGACATCGTCTGCCCTTCGATCCTGTCCGCCATCGGCCTGCTTGAAAATCCCATGCGCCTGAAGGCCACCCTGAGATCGTAGTCAACATGAAAACCCTGCTATCCATTATTTTTATCACCCTGGGCATACTGTATGTCCTCAATCCCTATGACCTGCTCCCCAGTTTCATCCCGGTCCTCGGTTGGATAGATGATATCGCCGTCACTGCCGTGATGATTTATTACATGAAATACGGCCGGCTGCCGGATTTCATCAACCGATTTTTCGGGCGGATGCCCGGGGCGGACCAGGGGCGGGCCGGCGGCGGCTACCGCCACGCGAACAGCGGGCAAGAGCAATATCGTCAGCAGGATACAGGCGGCTCTTCCCACGGGGGGAGCCATGCAAAGAGCCCGTACGAGATTCTGGGTGTTTCCCCGGGGGCGTCCCAGAAGGAAATCCATTCTGCGTACCGGAATCTGGCGCAACAGTATCACCCGGACAAGGTGTCTCACCTGGGGGAGGATCTTCAGGAGGCGGCGCGCCGGAAATTCGTGGAAATCCAGGCGGCCTACGACCGTTTGAAGGGAAGATAGCCTTTCCGAAGCCTATCCGTAAAACGCGCGCAGGCGGTCGAGGTTGATTTTGTCGGCGTTTTGCCCCTCTTTTTCCTTGGGCGTTTCGATGATCATGGGTATGGCAGAAAGCCTGCTGTCGTTTACGACCAGCCGGAAGCCGGCGTCCCCGATATACCCCTCGCCGATATGTGTATGCCGGTCCACCCTCGATCCGCACGGTTTCTTGACATCATTGAGGTGAAGCAGGCAGAGGTGGGAGAGCCCGATGGCGTCATCAAAAGCCGTCATGGTCCGCTTGTAGCTTTTTTCGTCGGAAATATCGTACCCGGCGGCGAAAATGTGGCAGGTGTCCAGGCAGAAGCCGATCCGATCCCCGCAATTCGACCTGTCCCGCATGGCCGCAAGCTGCTCAAAGGTGCACCCCAGGGCGCTTCCCTGCCCGGCGGTGGTTTCCAGCAGCACCATGGTCTTTCCTTTGCCGATCCGCTCCATTACCCGGTCCAGGTTGGCCGCTATGCGCTGGATTCCCTTTTCCTCCCCGTCCCCCATGTGCGAACCGGGATGAAGCACGACAAAAGGGATCCCCAGTTTTTCGCACCGCAGCATTTCGCGGTAAAGGGCCTCCACCGACATGGCCGTTTTTTCCTCGTCGTTTCCGGCAAGATTGATCAGGTAGGCGCAGTGGGAAAAGACCTGTTTTATGCCTGTTTCTTCCACTGCGGCGCCAAACGCGTCCGCCTGCTTGTCGGTGATGTCCTTTTCCCGCCAGGTGCCGGCATTCTTGGTGAACACCTGGAGCGCGCCGCAGCCGAGATCGGCGGCATCGTGAAGGGCTCGGTGGATGCCCCTGGCGATGGACAGATGCGCGCCCAGGATCAGGGGCGTTTTCCGTTCTTTTGTTTTCATGGGTTTCCTCCGCTGGCCGCAATCCCTTCCCGCTTTTCCGGCCAACAGCAAAGGTCGTTTAAAAAGCAGCCGGGGCAGTCGGGCTTTCGTGCACTGCAGACGGAGCGCCCGAAATAGATCAGCCACAGGGAAAAATCATTCCACTGGTTCTCGGGAATGATATCCATCAGATCGAATTCGATCTTTTCCGGGTTGGTGTTTTCAGTGAACCCCAGCCTGCGGGATATACGCGCCACGTGGGTGTCCACCACGATCGCCGGAACACCGAAAACGGCCCCCCGCACCACATTGGCGGTTTTTCGCCCCACGCCCGGCAGCGTGACGAGATCCTCCAGGCGTTCCGGCACCCTGCCGCCGAAGCGGTCGACAATATGGCGGGCGCAATTTTTCAGGTGCCGGGCCTTGTTTTTATAAAACCCGGTCGGCCGAATGAGTGCTTCGATGGTCTCTACCGGCGCTTGTGCAAAATCTTCCGGGGTTTTGAGGCTTGCAAACAGCGCCGGGGTGACCATGTTTACCTGCCTGTCCGTGCACTGGGCGGACAAAATCGTGGCCATGAGAAGCTGGAAAGCGTTTTTGTGGGCAAGCTGCGTCTTGACAATCGGGTACTGTGCGTTTAGCCTTTGAAGAATTTTACCGAAACGCGCCTGTTTTTTCGGCCTGTTTTTTGACATGGGTCGGTTTCCCGTGGAAAACTGTTTCTGGCGGCAGCCATTTTTGAGAATATACGGATTGATCCAATACCATGAATGACAATAAAAAGAAAGTCAAAGCGCTGGGCCTCTGTTCCGGCGGGCTCGACAGCATGCTTTCCGGCATGGTGCTCCTGCGCCAGGGGGTGGAGGTGGTCTGGGTCTCGTTTGAAACCCCGTTTTTTTCGGCCGGAAAGGCCCGGAGGGCTTCGGATATTACCGGGATTCCCCTGATCGTTGAAGATATTTTCGACCGGTACCTGCCCATGCTGAAAAATCCCCCGGCCGGATACGGCCGGTACATGAATCCCTGCATGGACTGCCATGCATTGATGTTTCGCATCGCCGCTGAAATGATGCCCGGAATCGGCGCGGATTTTCTTTTTTCAGGGGAGGTGATGGGGCAGCGCCCCATGTCCCAGACCAAGTCTTCCCTTCGCTATGTGGAAAAGCATTCGGGATGCGGAGGGCGCATTTTGAGGCCCCTTTCTGCCAGGCGCCTGCCGGAGACCGAAATGGAGAAAGCGGGGATGGTTGACCGCGAACAGCTTCTTGATTTTACAGGGCGATCCCGGAAACCGCAGATCCGGCTTGCCCGGGAATGGGGAATCACTGATTATCCAGCCCCTGCAGGCGGGTGCCGTTTGACTGATCCCAATTATTCCAAAAGGGTGAAGGACCTGCTCGACCACGCCGACGATGTCGGGTGCAATGATTTCGAACTGCTCAAACATGGCCGCCATATACGGCTATCCGACCGGGTGAAGATGGTTGCCGGCCGAAACAAGGCGGACAATGAGAATATTGCCGCCCTTTACAGGCCTGAAACGGATATTTCGATCTTTATACCGGATATACCCGGCCCCGTGTGCCTTATACCCGGAGGGGCCGATGATGCCATGGCCGGCCTCGGCGCCGCCCTCTGCGCGGGCTACAGCCAGGCTCGGGCGGGAGAGCCTGTTCAGGCGAGGATCGCATCGCCATCGGGCGTTGCCTTTCTGAACGTGATACCGGCAAAACCGGGGAAGAACGCCGGCGTGACGGTCCTGTAAGCGTGCTGCCGGACCCGGGCCCGGACTCGTGCGCCTGAAAAGCCCATCTCGTGCCGGTTCCCCTGGTGTATACGATATCGTCAAATACTTGGCGACAACTGTTAAAAAACGTGAATTATATATATAAATGTGCTATTTTGTTCTCACAAAACCCTTTCCGTATTGTTGCACCTAAAATTCAGGCCCATGGTCCATGGTTATGAACACGGATACTGAAGCAGCAGAACTTTCCATTACCCGGTTAAAAGATATTTCGTCGTGGGTCTCGTCCGTGCATGATCTGAACCAGCTCCTGGAGCTGATTCTGGCATCCGGGACCCGGATCATGCGCGCAAAAGCCAGCTCCCTGCTTTTCCTGGATGAAAAAAAGCAAAAACTCTATTTCAAGGTGGCCACCGGACTGAAAAAAGAGGAAATCAAGCAGTTCGAGATAAGCGTGGGGCAGGGTATTGCCGGACATGTCGCAAAAACGGGCAGGCCGGTGTTAATAGAGGACGTGGCCAAAGACAAGCGGTGGTATCGCAGCATCAGCGACAAGATGGGCTACAAGACCAAGTCCATCGCCTGCTCCCCCATGAAGGTCGACGGCAGGATCATCGGGGTGATTCAGTTTATAAATAAAGCTGATGACGGCAGCTTTCAGCAAAGCGACCTCGACCTGCTCAACGTGTTCGCCGACCTGGCCGCCCTGGCGATCGTGAATGCTCGGAAATTTCAGCTCGTTGAACGGGAAAACGAAAATCTAAAAGCAGAGCTCGATTCCAGCCGTGAAATCATCGGCGAAAGCGAATCCGTTCGTCGCGTGGTGGCGGAAGCAATGCGGGTCGGTGATTCGCATGCGAGTACGCTGATCATGGGGGAGAGCGGCACCGGCAAAGAGCTTGTGGCCCGCCTGATTCACCAGGCCAGCCCGCGCCGGGACAGGCACCTGGTTACCATCAACTGTGCTGCGGTACCCGAGACCCTGCTGGAAGACGAACTTTTCGGACACGAAAAGGGGGCCTTTACGGGGGCCGTCGGCCAGAAGATCGGCAAGTTCGAGCTTGCGGATGAAAGCACGATTTTCCTGGACGAGATCGCCGAGATGAGCCAGACCATGCAGGCAAAGCTGCTCCGGGTCCTCCAGGACGGGATTTTTTACAGGGTTGGCGGAAATATGCCGATTTCCGTCGATATCCGTGTCATGGCCGCTACCAACCAGGACATTACCGAAGAGATAAAAAAGGGGAATTTCCGGAAGGACCTTTACTACCGTTTGAATGTGGTTGAAATCCACATGCCGCCGCTTCGGGAGCGAAAGATGGATATCCCGCTTCTTGCGAGACATTTCGTCAATATTTTTCAAAGGGAAAAGGGGTATGCGGATCTGGAAATCTCTGCCGAGGCAATGCGGAAAATGATTCAGTATGAATGGCCCGGCAATGTCCGGGAGTTGAAAAACGCCATAGAGCGGGCCGTGGTAATGGGCAATGGCCGGCGGATCATGCCGGACGACCTGCCGATATTTTACGAAAAAGGGACGATGGATACCGTCCCCGTAGGAATTCCGCTCAAGGATGCCATGGATGAGTTCAAAAAGCGGTTCATTGAGGAGACGTTGAAAATGACCGGCGGCAACCAGAGCAAGGCGGCGGGTATAATGGACATCCAGCGGACCTACCTTTCCCGGTTGATATCCCGGTACGGCATCCGGCGGAAAAACGGGATCGAATAGCGCGGCCGGGCGGAATGCCCCTATGGCCAAGGCATGGAGAGGATCTCAATGGAACCCGGAAAAACCGGCGAGTGGATTAAAGCCGCCAAGGGAGAAATCCCCGCAGACCTCCTGCTGACGGATGCCCGCATCATAAACGTGTATACCGGGCAGGTGGTTTCAGGAAACATTGCGGTGTACGGGGGGCGCATCGTCGGCATCGGCGACTATCCGGCGAAAAGCACCGTATCCTTGCACAACCGGTATGCTGCGCCGGGGTTTATCGACGCCCATGTGCATATCGAGAGCACCATGGCGAGTATTTCCGAATTCGTCCGCGGCGTTTTGCCCCATGGAACCACCACGGTCGTGGCGGATCCCCATGAAATCGCCAATGTGCTCGGCATGGACGGCGTTGCCTACATGCTCGCCACCGCTGAAAATCAGCCCATGAACATCTATTTCATGCTGCCGTCGTGCGTGCCCGCCACGCCCATGGAGACTGCCGGCGCGGTCCTCGATGCGGACAGCCTCATGCCCCTGTTATCCCATGAACGAATCCTCGGCCTGGGTGAAATGATGAATTTTCCGGGGGTGCTGGATGGGGACGGGGACGTGATCCAGAAGATCGAAAGCACCTTTTCCCATGGCAAGGTGGTGGACGGCCACGCCCCGGGCCTTACCGGCAAAAACCTTGCGGCGTACCTGGCTGCGGGCATCTCTTCGGACCATGAAACCGTAGCTGCCGGGGAGGCCCTTGAAAAACTGGCCGCGGGCATGTTCATCATGATCCGTGAAGGAACCGGGGCCAAAAACCTCCTGGACCTGGTGCCTGTGATCACGGCGTATACCGAGCCCTTTTTGATGTGGTGCACCGACGACCGGCATCCCGAAGATATCCGCAGCCAGGGGCACATTGATTTTCTCGTCCGGAAAGCCGTGGGCGCAGGGGTCGACCCGATGAGCACTATCCGCATGGCGACCATAAACCCGGCGCGGTATTTCGGGCTGTCCCGCCTGGGCGGCATCGCCCCGGGGAAAACCGCCGACATCATCGTTTTATCCGATATGGAAACGCTCCGGGTGGAAAGCGTCTATTCGGCGGGACGTCTGGTGGCGGAGCACGGCCGCATGCATCCGGGCATAAGCGCACCGGCGCCGGTTTCATGTCCGTCCGGCATGCACGTGGATATCGGCGGGCTGGATGTTGCCATTCCCGCAGAAGGGGAAAAGGCAAGGGTTATCGAACTGGTGGCTGAGCAGCTGGTTACAAAAAGCACGGTCATGGACGTTCGCCGTACAAATGGTGCGGCAATTTCCGATCCTTCGCGCGATATGCTCAAGCTGGTGGTTGTGGAACGGCACAAGGGTACCGGCAGGGTGGGAAAAGGATTCGTGACCGGGTTCGGCCTTGAAAAGGGGGCGCTTGCATCCAGCGTGGCCCATGATTCCCATAACATTGTCGCGGTGGGCGTGGATGATGCGGATATCATGGCCGCGGTGGCGGCTGTGGTGAAAATGGAAGGCGGCCTGGTCGCGGCGTCGGACGGCAAGATCGATGCGTTTCTTGCCCTGCCCATCGCCGGCCTCATGGCGGATGAGGATTTCGACGCCATACGCCAGAAAATCCGGGACCTTGACAATGCCGCCCGCAGGCTGGGCTGCTGCGCCAAAGATCCCTTCATGCGCCTTTCGTTTCTTTCCCTGCCGGTCATACCGGAACTCCGGCTGACCGATCTGGGATTGTTCGATGTTTTGAAGTTTGCGCATGTTCCCCTGATGGTGACTTGATTCTATGAGAAGATAAGCCCGGATAATAAAGGTGCCCGATGATCTGCCATATGGACATGGATGCATTTTTTGCATCGGTCGAACAGATGGACGACCCCGCTCTTGTCGGAAAATGCGTGATCATTGGCGGCATATCGGATCGCGGTGTGGTTGCGGCCGCCAGCTACGAAGCAAGGCAATACGGGGTGCGCTCCGCCATGCCGGTCTACCTGGCGAAAAAACAGTGCCCCGGGGGCGTTTTTCTTGTTCCTCGCCGGCAGCGGTACAAACAGATCTCCGAGATGGTCATGGACGTGCTGGACACGTTCTCACCAGTTGTGGAGCAGGTTTCCATTGACGAGGCATACCTTGATCTTTCCGGCTGCGAGGGCCTTTTCGGTTCCCATGGACGAATCGGTGCGGAGATCAAGCAGAAAATTTTGCGGGAAGTCGGCCTGAACAGCTCTGTTGGCATCGCCCCCCTGAAATTTCTGGCCAAAATCGCCTCCGACATGGACAAGCCGGATGGCCTGCGCGTGGTCCTGCCGGAAGAAGTGCCGGATTTTATCAACGCGCTGCCCGTCTCAAAGGTGCCGGGGGTCGGCCCTGTAACGGGAAAAACCCTGGAAAAGATGGGCATTCGTTTTCTGGGAGATGCCGGGAAATACCGTGCAAAAGACCTTGCGGCGCGCCTTGGCCGCTTCGGCTACCGGCTTCATGAACTCTCCGTTGGCATTGACCACAGCCCCGTGGTTCCGGTCCGCCCCGTCAAATCCATCAGCAGCGAGGAAACCCTGGCATCCGACACCATGGATATGGCCGTTCTGGAAGGGCTCCTGCTGAAGCATGCGGAAGACGTGGGGCGCCAGGCCCGGAAAAAGGAAGTCCTTGCAAAAACCGTGTTTATCAAGCTCAAAGACAGGGATTTTCAGCAGATCACCCGGCAGGCGCCGCTGCCGGAACCCACCCAGTCGACCGAAATGATATACCGGGCCGGACAGGAGCTGCTTGCGGCCTGCCGGCTCCAAAAACCGGTTCGCCTTGCCGGGCTCGGGGTATCCGACCTTTTGATGCGGCAGACCCCGGTACAGGCGGCCCTGTTTGAAGAAACGGGTACTGCAATGAAAAAATGGGAGAAGGTAGACAACGCCGTGGATGCCATTGCAGACCGCTTCGGCCCGGACGCCGTGCGCAAGGCGCGGCTCTGTGATCCCCGAAAAGATCCCGGTACGAAAAAGAACCTCCAATGAATGAAAGGAAAGCGCCCGTGGAAAAAAAACGCTGGAACCGGAAAAGAATCGTCAGGCTCAGTATCGTTTTTATCGTTGCCCTTTTTTTTCTTATGGGCGCATTGAAGCTGCTGAAGCGGAAGGATATCGACGACCTGTACGGGGCGTATCCCGATGAGGCGGACCTGAAGGATCCGGCCGTCGTTGACGTCAATGCCCCCAAGCCCAACGTCATCATCGTCTATATGGATGATTTGGGGTACGGAGACCTGGGCTGTTTTGGCAGCGGGGCGATCCACACGCCGAATATCGACAAAATGGCCGATGAAGGGGCAATATTCACCAATTACCATTCCGTGGCATCGGTGTGCGCGCCGTCTCGGGCCGGTCTCCTTACCGGCCGCTATCCCTTCCGCACCGGTGTGATCGGCAACCCCTACCCGGCGGACGAACCTTTTGTGAACAAGGCGCAGAAAAAAGCGGCAAACCTCCTTCTGGAGATGGGCATTGCGGACCTGGACGAAGCATACGTCGCGGAAGGCCTTTCCCAAAAGGAGATCACGATTGCCAAAGCCCTCAAGGCGGCCGGTTACCGGACCAAAATGATCGGGAAGTGGCATTTGGGCGACTACGGCAAAAAGGAGTACTACAATCCCCTTAATTACGGGTTTGATTCTTACCTGGGCGTTCCGTACAGCAATGACATGATCCCCTATCCGTTATACCGGGACAGGGAAGAGCGCATTGCCAATCTGAGAGGAGAAGCGCAGGCCATGCTGACCGGTTTGTTTACCGATGAAGCCATCGAATTTATCGAGAAGTCGAAAGAGGAGCCCTTTTTCCTTTACCTTGCGCACCCCTTTCCCCACCAGCCCCTGCATGCCTCAGAAAATTTTCAACAGGTATCAAAAGGGGGCTTGTACGGAGACGTGGTAGAGGAGCTTGACTGGAATATCGGACGACTCCTCGATTTCCTGGAGGAAAGCGGACTGGAAGAGGACACGCTTATCGTGCTGACAAGCGACAACGGCCCCTGGTACGAGGGGAGCGCCGGCGGACTCCGGGGGAGAAAAGGCGAGGTTTATGGCGGCGGTTTCCGGGTTCCCTTTATCGCGCGGTATCCCGGGAAAATACCCGGGGGGCTGGTCATGGACACGGCGATTGCCAGCATCGACCTGTTCCCGACCATCCTGTCCCTGGCCGGAGTCGGGATTCCGGAGGACCGGGTCATCGACGGCAAGGATGTTTTTGACAACCTTACGGGGGCTTCGGCAAAATCGCCCCATGACGCCCTGTATTTTTACCATTACACGGAATTGCAGGGAATCCTTTCCGGCGGGTTCAAATACGTGGAAAGAATGAATCGCTACACGTGGCCGGTGCCGCTGACCACGGCGTACATCCCCATGGAGGTGTTCCAGGCCAAGATCGCTTTGGGCGATATTTTTCCGCTGCTCTATGATATGGAGCTGGATCCCGGGGAAGCCTACAACGTGATCCAGACGTACCCCGACATCGCAGAAGGGCATGCCCGGATGATGAAGGAGTGGGAAGCGCGCGTGGCAGAAAACCCGCGGGGGTTTGCGGCTGCGGCGCAAAACAGGGCGGTGGAATAAATGGATGCGGATTTTTCCCCGGCATTTCATATAATGGCAAAGCCCATCGGGCCCGCGTGCAACCTGAATTGCACATACTGCTACTATATTGAAAAGCAGGCCCTGTTCGGGCACAAAAAGAAAAATTTCCGGATGTCCGGGCGGGTGCTCGAAGAATTCATTAAAAAATATATCACCACCCAGGATATACCGGAAATCGCCTTTACCTGGCAAGGAGGGGAGCCCACCCTGCTTGGCATCGATTTTTTCAAAACCGTCGTGTCGCTGCAGAAGAAATATGCCGGGGGGAAAACCGTAACCAATGCCATTCAAACCAACGGAACGCTGCTTACCAACGAGTGGTGCGCGTTTTTTGCGGAAAACCGGTTTCTGGTGGGGCTGAGCATTGACGGCCCCGAAGAGGTCCACGACCAATACCGGGTGGACAAGGCGGGACGCGGCACATTTAAAAAGGTTTTGACGGCCCTGCAACTGCTCCGGAAACACCGGGTGGACGTTAACGCCCTTGCTTGCATCACGCGGAAAAGCGCCGGGCGCCCCCTGGACGTGTACCGGTTTTTAAAGGAGGTGGGGATACAGTTCATCCAGTTTATCCCCATCGTGGAAAGGGTCCCCGATGAAGAAGCCAGAAGGCTGGGGCTTCATCTGGCAATGCCGCCGGCAGGAAGCCAGGGCGCGCACCATGCCGAAACAACTCCCTGGAGTGTCGAACCGGAAGGTTTCGGCGATTTTCTGATCCGCGTGTTCGACCAGTGGGTGAGAAACGATGTCGGCGCCGTCCATGTAATGAATTTTGAAGCCTTGCTGGGCGCATGGATGGGACTGGATGCCGCCACATGCGTCTATGCAAAGGAATGCGGGCAAAGCCTGGTGATGGAGCACAACGGCGATATTTACGCATGCGACCACTTTGTCTATCCGGAACACCGGCTGGGAAACATCCTGGAGGACATGCCCCGTGCGTTGATCAAAGCAAGCATGCAGGCAGGATTCGGGAGCCGCAAGCACAGCACGCTTCCCCGGGCCTGCCGGAATTGCGATGTCTTGTTTGCGTGCAGGGGGGAATGCCCCAAACATCGATTCTGCAAAACCGAAGAAGGGGAGCCGGGGCTCAATTATCTGTGCAGGGGGTACAAGAAGTTTTTGACGCATATCGACAAGTATATGAAAACGATGGCCGTGCTGATTCAAAACGGGTATCCGGCCTCCAGGATCATGGACGCCATAAAAGACCCCATCGCCTTGTATGCCAAGAGCCAGACCGGCGCCAGCAAGTAAATTTTTTGCCAAAATCAATCCCTGTTTTATCTTTATCAAGAGGAAACAGGGATTTTTTTGTTTTTTTACAATATTTTCCGGTCCTATTGACCTAAGTCAAGGTTTCCATCTCTTTTCCGGTATAAAACCAGCCATACACAGTGACAATTGTTATGTTGCAAATCCCAGAAACCAAAAAAAGGAGGCATCTCATGTTTTGTTTTCAGTGCGAACAAACGGCAAAAGGCGAAGGCTGCACCAAGATCGGCGTATGCGGCAAGCAGCCGGATGTAGCGGAACTGCAGGACGTGCTGGTATACGCGGTAAAGGGGCTGGCCCAGGTAGCGAACGAAGGGCGGAAAGTCGGGGTCAAGGATCCGGCAATCGACCATTTTGCGTGCGAAGCCATGTTCGCCACCCTGACGAACGTGGATTTTGACCCGGACCGGTTTGTCGAGCTCATCCATACCTGCGTGGATCATCGGGAAGCACTCAAGAAAAAAGTGGGCGAAGCAGGCGGCTGGACCGATTATACCACCGGGCCGGCCACGTTCACCCCGGCCAAAACCATTGACGAACTTGTTGCCCAGGGGGAAAGTTTCGGCCCTGAGGCGGAAAAAGACAAGGTGGCCCAGGATATTCTCTCCTTAAAAGAGACCCTAACTTACGGCATCAAGGGTGTTTGCGCCTATGCGGACCACGCGGCCATCCTGGGCAAAACCGATGATACGATTTTTGATTTCGTCCACGAAGGACTGGCCGCCACCCTGGACGACAGCCTGGGTATTGATGATTTGCTGGGGCTCGTACTCAAGTGCGGCGAGATCAACCTTCGGACCATGGAGCTGCTGGATGAGGCCAATACCGGCGTCTATGGCAACCCCGTCCCCACCGAGGTGCCCCTGGGCGTCAAACAGGGCAAAGCGCTTCTGGTCTCCGGCCACGACCTCAAAGACCTGGAGCGGATACTGAAGCAGACCGAAGGCAAGGGGATCAATGTCTATACCCACGGCGAGATGCTCCCCTGCCACGGGTATCCGGAGCTGAAAAAACACCCGCATTTCTACGGTCACTACGGCACCGCGTGGCAGAACCAGAAAAAGGAGTTTGCCGAATTTCCCGGAGCCATCGTCATGACCACCAACTGCATCCAGAAGCCGCAGGATTCTTACCATGACAATATTTTCACCACCGGCCTGGTGGGCTGGCCGGGCGTCCCGCATATCGCGGACAAGGATTTCACCCCGGCCATTGAAAAAGCGCTTGCCCTGCCGGGCTTTGAGACGGATACCGACAAGGGTGCGGTCATGGTGGGCTTCGGCCACAACGCGGTCCTGGGCGTGGCGGACAAGGTCATTGCAGGCGTGAAAAACAAGGATATCCGGCATTTCTTCCTGGTAGCCGGCTGCGACGGCGCCAAGCCGGGGCGCAACTATTATACGGAGTTTGTGGAAAAGGTGCCCGAAGACTGCATCGTCATGACCCTGGCCTGCGGCAAGTTCCGCTTTTTTGACAAGAAGCTGGGGGATATCGGCGGCATACCCCGCCTGCTCGATATCGGCCAGTGCAATGACGCCTATTCCGCTATCAAGATCGCATCGGCACTGGCGGATGCCTTTAACGTCGGCGTCAACGACCTGCCCTTGTCCATGATTCTTTCCTGGTATGAGCAGAAGGCCGTGGCGATCCTGCTGACCCTGCTGTACCTGGGCATCACGGACATGCGGCTTGGCCCCAGCCTGCCGGCGTTTATTTCCTCCAACGTCCTGAACGTCCTGGTAGAAAAGTTCGACATCAAGCCCATCAGCACGCCGGATGAGGACCTGAAGGCCATCCTGGGATAATCCTTTCGCGTGATGAACGGGCTGCGGCCCGTATGAACCCGATGCGGGCGCCTTTTTAAAGGGCGCCCGCATTTTTATCGGGTGCGAACGATAAATTCCCCTTGCCGTGCATCCCTCCTTGCCCTATATTTTTCACTACAAGCCATCTCAAAAAAATCTTTTTTTTGAGATGGCTTGTAGGGCTGCCGGGGTCTGTCCGTTGAACCGCAGGCGGGCTTTCCAGCAGGTGAATCCGGTTTCCAAAGGGAGGGCGCATGAGTGATGTCAGTGGGATTGTTGCCGCGCAGCGGGTTTTTTTTCATTCCGGCAGGACCCGGGACGTTGATTTCAGGATCCGGCAGCTTAGCGTCCTGCACCGCGCGCTCACGGACAATGAAACATTGCTGTTGGATGCGCTGCATGCGGATCTGCGTAAATCACCCTACGAGGCCTACCTGACCGAGCTCGGCATTGTCTTAAAGGACATCCGGCTGTACCGGAAAAAAACCCGCGGGTGGGCAAGGCCCCGGCGGGTCAAAACTCCGTATTATCACTTGCCGGCGTCGAGCTGGATCTACCCGGAGCCGTACGGGGTGTCCCTGATCATCGCCCCCTGGAACTATCCGTTCCAATTGGCCGTTTCCCCGCTGGTTGCGGCCATATCCGCCGGAAACTGCGCGGTGGTCAAGCCCTCCGAGTTTTCCGTGCACACGGCAGCGGTGCTTGCCGATCTGGCCGCGCGCTATTTCGACCCGGCGCACGTGGCCGTAGTGACCGGCGGGGTCGAAACGAGCAAGGCCCTTTTGGCGGAGCGGTTCGACAAGATTTTTTTCACCGGCAGCCCCGCTGTAGGTCGCATCGTCATGAGCGAGGCCGCCCGTCACCTGACCCCCGTCACACTCGAGTTGGGCGGGAAAAGCCCCTGCATCGTCGAGCACGACGCGGACATCGCCTTGAGCGCCAAGCGGATTGTTTCCGGAAAGTTCATCAATGCCGGGCAGACCTGCATCGCGCCAGATTACCTGCTGGTTCACCATTCGGTCCGGGAGCGGCTTGTCGATGAAATCCGCCTTACGATCCGGCGCTTCTTCGGGAAAGACCCTGCCCACAGTCCGGTGTATCCGAGAATTATCAACGGGCATCATCTTGAGCGTCTGGCCGGCCTGGTGGAGGGGACCACGGTTCTTTTCGGCGGCGAGCATGACCCGGATACGCTGTATTTTTCCCCTACACTGGTTGCGGAAATGGCATTGTCCCACCCGGTCATGCAGGAGGAGATTTTCGGACCAATAATGCCGGTGGTTCCCTACGACACGCTCGCGGAAGTCATCGACATCATCCATTCCCGGCCCAAACCGCTGGCCCTCTACCTGTTCACCGGCGATCCCGGGAAGGCAAAAGCGGTGATGAACCGGGTTTCTTTCGGTGGCGGATGCGTCAATGACACCCTCATTCATTTTGCCACGCCGTATCTGCCTTTCGGCGGGGTGGGCAACAGCGGCATGGGCCATTACCACGGCAAGTTCGGCTTCGACGCATTCTCCCACCAAAAGGGCGTCATGAAAAACACGTTTCGCATTGATTTTCCGTTTCGTTATCCGCCGTTTTTCAAGCATATCGACCTGCTCAAAAAGTTGCTTCGGTGAAAGCGGGGTCTTTGCCAGCCCTTCCCCAACAAGAGCTGAAAGCCGATCACCCTGGGAGAGGTCCTTATCAAGGAGGCCATGAAAAAGGAGTAGGGGGTGCCATGCGTAATCATTGACGGCGACCATATGGATGAGCGCAATTTTTCCATGGGGCAGTTTCAGACCCGGGTGGAAGCGTTTTTGGAAATGGTGAAGGAAAGGAAAGAGGCCGGTACAGGGTAATCCGCGACAATTATCCGGCAGAAATGCCGCACAGCCAAAAGGGGGTTGATGATGACGCCGTATGACGAGAGGCCATGGATAAAGGCTTACGACCCGGGAGTGCCGCCGGATATCAATATTCCCGCGGAAACCTTTACAGGGGCCCTTTTGGAAGGCCTCATGGCCGCTCCGGATCGTGCAGCCATTCATTTTATGGGCACCACCCTGTCCTACCGGGCGCTGGACGAGATGTCGCGGCGGTTTGCGTCATTTTTAACCGACAACGGGGTCCGGCCGGGGGATGTCGTTGGCCTGAGCCTCCCCAATATCCCCCAGTTTTTGATCGCGCTTTGCGGCACCCTGCGGGCCGGATGCACGGCCTCCGGCGTATCCCCGCTGCTGATGCCCAAGGAATTGTCCCATCAGCTTAACGACTCCGGCTGCCGGGTGCTCGTTACCCTGGATGCTGTTTTCGAACGGGTATTGACCCGTATCGAAAATCAGACGCCCGGATTGTCCCTTGTCGTCACTACCAGTATCGGAAACTATCTGCCCGCGACAAAGCGCATACTGGGCAAGCTTTTCCGGAAGCTTCCGACCGGGAAGGTTACGCCCCTTGCCGGAAAAACGATCTGGTCATTCAAACAGGCGATGGACCGGTATCCGCCGGACAAGCCTGCGGATACGGCGACCCCCGATGACATCTGCCTGATTCAGTACACCGGTGGCACCACCGGACTTCCCAAAGGGGTGGAACTGACCCATGGTAACATCTTCTCGAATCTGACGCAGGTGAAGCAGTGGACCCGTTTCCAAATGGGCCAGGATGTGCTCTGTTCCGGGTTTCCGTTTTTTCACCTGGCCGGGCTGATGTTCGGAATGACGGCCATGGCCATGGCAAGCACCCAGTGCCTGATTCCGGATCCGAGAAACACTAAGCACATCTGTAGCGAGATCCGGTCCCACTCCCCCTCGATTTATGCCAACGTCCCCACCCTCTACCAGATGCTTCTGGACGACCCGGGATTTACAAAGCTCGATTATTCACCCGCCAAAATTTTTGTCTCCGGCGCGGCCCCGTTTGCCGTGGAATCGATTCGGAATTTCGAGGCGGTGGTCGGCACCGGCAAGGTGGTGGAAGTCTACGGCATGACCGAAACCAGCCCGATCATTACCGGCAATCCCCTGGAAGGAAAGAAGAAGATCGGATCCGTGGGCGTGCCGGTTTCCAACACGCACGTCCGGATCGTCGACGTGGAAAACGGCGGGGAGGTGATGCCGGTGGGCGAGTCCGGCGAGTTGATCGTGGCCGGCCCCCAGGTGATGAAGGGCTATCACAACAAGCCCGAAGAAACCGATCTTGTCCTGCGCGAGCACGACGGCAGGATCTGGCTGCACACCGGGGACGTGGCCCGCATGGACGAAGACGGATACTTCTACATCATGGACCGGTCCAAGGATATGCTCAGTGTCGGTGGATTTAAAGTGTTCTCCAGGGAGGTGGAGGAAACCCTGTACCACCATGCGGCCGTAGAGGTCTGCGCCATCATCGGCGAGGCGGATCCCAAGCGGCCCGGCAGCGAAATCGTCAAGGTGGTTATCCAGCTGGCATCCGGCGCCAAAAGCGACAGTCCCGAAGCCGTGAAATCAGACATCCTCACGTATTGCCGCGAAAACATGTCCCCCTACAAGGTTCCCAGAATAATCGAATTTATCGACCAAATGCCGCTGACAGCGGTGGGGAAGGTGGACAAAAAGGCACTGCGGTCGTAAGATCCGGGATCGCGGCGGCGTATTGTTTCAAACCGCAGACATGCTCGTCGAGTATTTCGAGGATTTGAAATAAGACGCCAACAAAGATATTGGGCCGAAAGACAATTTTGAGATTGGTTCGAATTGTGTTCAGAAAACCGGTATACTATGGATGGAAATTTATTGTTCGGACGCCGGATTTGCAGCCCATGATCCATGTCGCGGACAGGCGCTGTTTTTAATAAAATGATAGATACATTGAAAAAATACTGGTTTCTGGCAGGGTTGGGGATTGTTTTCGCGCTTGTGGTCGTTGATCCGACCGATTCGGTTGCCGATGCAGGCCAGTGGCTTCGCTCGGTACACGGGCCGGACATGATTATTTTTCTGGTTTTTCTCGTGCAGGGATTTTTGCTCAGTCCCAGGCAGATACAAAGGGGGCTGACAGACGGCGTAGCTACCGTTCTGGCCGTGCTGCTCATATTCGTCATGGCGCCGCTTTACGCCGGAGTCATGTCGTTTCTGCCCGTTTCAACGGGTGTCTTGATCGGATTGTTTCTGGTCGCAGTCATGCCGACCACCATGAGCAGCGGGGTCGTCATGACGGGGGCTTCCGGGGGAAACCCGGCCCATGCATTGTTTGTCTCCGTGACCACCAATTCCATGGCCACACTGACCATCGCCCTTACACTTCCCCTGTTGCTGGCGCTGACTGGTGAGACCGCGGCAGTCCGGCTTGATTCGGGAGCAATGATCGTTAAAATCGCCTGGTCCGTCCTGCTTCCCCTCCTGGCGGGCATCGGTGCAAGGGTCATGGCAGGGCACATTCGCGCCGTGGCTGCGCGGCGGCTTTCCATGAGCAACCAGATTCTGATTTTAATCATCGTCTGGATCGGTGTGGCCCAGGCAAAACCGGTTCTGATGGGGGCATGGCTTACCGCTGCGCAGATTGCAGTGCTGGTTTTGGCGTTCCACCTGGTCATGCTGGCAACCGGATTCGGGGTCACCCGGCTTTTCTCCCTCGGTCGGGGCCGAATGGAGTCCGTTATTTTTATGGGCTCCCAAAAGACACTCCCGCTTTCAATCATTTTGCAGGTCAACCTGTTTCCCGAATACGGCCAGGCCCTGATCGTGTGCGTCCTGCACCACCTGATCTCCCTGTTCGTGGACGGGTTCCTGGTGGGGCGCCTGGGGCAGCGGCCGGAAACGGCGCAATGAAGTGTGCGCAAAGTTCTCAGGTAGTGAGTAGAAGCGTTTCGGAGCGATGTGAAACGAGAGCAAAACCTTTAAAAAATAGCGGAAAAAAATCCGCCACACCGTTGAATGACATAGGAGGGACGGGTTTAGCTTTTGTGAATGTTGGCGACGGGAGTCGAATATTTGAGAAATCGATGATAACCAGTGACAAGCAGTGATAAAAACGATCTATAATGAAAACATAAAAAGCTTATTCAATGACTTGGTTTCCGTTTCGAATATCACAGGCCATCATTTAGCATCACTGGTTATCATCTCGAAATAGACATAATTGTGGTCGCAGTTTTTTTGTCAACATGTATTTTTGATATTTTGGAACATAGGCAGGGTGATACCAACCCCTGTTTTTCAATGTTTTATTTGGAAAATCGTTCTCTGGATTCTCTAAGCGCCTCAAGAACGTCTTTTGTAGTTGCTTTAGTTTGAATCCCTTGAACGTCAAACGGAGATTTTTTGCTTTTCCTAAAAATTATTGAAAAGGTTTCACCACCTCTCCTTTTAATTATAACCTCTTCATTTCTTGCGATATTAAGAACATCCGCAAGATGTTGTCTGGCTTCAGAATATGTATATACTTTCATGGTCACTTACTCCAAAATTTTAATTCCCATTTCCAGTGCCACCCTTTGCAGTCCAAGATCAAGGGTAAGCAAAGGACTACGGAGGTTTTTGGCACACTCTAAAAAATATGCATCATATGCATGAAGATTAAATTTAGTCGCAATCCGCAATGCTGATTTGATGTCAGTAAGCCTCAAATCAACCGGTATTTGTTGAACAGTCTCCCACGCTGATTCCACTTCCTCCTTTTTCAATGCGCTTTTTTTCATCAACGCCGTTAACGTATTGCCGATTTCAAATGGCAAAACATCCGGTGCAATCAAATCATGGCCCTCGGTAAGTTGAATGATTTTGCTTTTTTCTGGTTCATTTAAGGCAACGGCAATGAATGTGTTTGTATCAGCGGTAATTTTCATAAGTACAATTGTACGTATTTGGTGGTGAGCTGTCAAGATTTTTTATGCAGATTGTTTTATGCATGGGCTCTGAAAAGGGATTTTCAGTTCAGCAGCCTATACATACAATAATGATGAAAAAAATTCAGTAATCGGATGTTTTTGAAGAGGCAGGTGTTCTGAGAACGAATATGGGCTCAATTCGGCAAGAAAATTCATACAAT
>JAABTJ010000022.1 GCA_011389935.1 Desulfobacteraceae bacterium | reverse complement strand
GGAAAACTATAGAACCCATCTCAACATTCGGATTTCGGTTCAAGATCGCGGCGGCGTCTTGTTTCAAACCGCAGACAACCTCGCGTATTTCGAGGATTTGAAATAAGACGCCAACAAAGATATTGGGCCGAAAGACAATGTTGAGATCGGTTCTAATAAGGGTTCAAGGCGGAATTCACAATGAAGCCTGCTACATCGATTTGCGTGATAGATGGTCAGGGCGGCGGCATCGGCGCTGCGATTATCAAACGATTAAAGGCGCTGTTTGAGGAACAGGTGGATATTGTGGCATTGGGCACCAATGCCATCGCCACGGCCCAGATGCTCAAGGCGAGGGCAAATCGCGGGGCTTCCGGTGAAAATGCCATTATTGTGACCGCACCGAAGGTGGATATCATCATCGGGTCCGTGAGTATTGTCATGGCCGATGCAATGATGGGGGAGGTTACGCCGAAAATTGCCGCGGCCGTTGCTTCGAGCCCGGCCAGAAAGCTGCTCATCCCCATATCCCAGGAAAACGTTGTCATTATCGGGGCCCTTTCCGTGCCGTTGCCGCACCTTGTGGATGCACTCATTGACGAGCACCTGGCGCCGCTGGTGGGGTAGAAAGGGGATTTCGGAGAGCGCCTCGCCGACCCTCAAGTGAAAGAAATAAGAGATGCGAGAGATATACGAGATATATAAGGGAGACAATACCCATGTGTGAAGCAAATGCCTATATGAAGGACGGCAGCAGGGAAGAACTGATTATGGAGGCCGTGGATTCGGTGGAACCGGAAGATGGCGGTTTCAGGCTCGTCAACATTTTCGGGGAGCAGAAGTTTGTCCGCGGCGCCATACACTCCTTGTCGCTGGTCGACCACAAGGTCTATTTTACCAGGGAAACGGGTTCCTGATCCGGGTTTTTCATTGAAAGTCACTATCGCCAAGACTGCAGGATTCTGCATGGGTGTCCGCCGGGCAGTCGAAATCGCCTTTGATGCGGCAAATGTCACGTCTGCACCCATATGCACCTATGGTCCCCTGATCCATAACCCGCAAGTTCTCTCCCTGCTGGAAGAAAAGGGAATTTCGGTCATCCGTGAAATCCCGGAGAACGGGGAGGGAACGGTCATCATCCGGGCCCATGGCATCCCCCCGGAGGACCGCCAGGCGTTGATCGAAGCCGGATTTGACGTCATCGATGCGACATGTCCACGTGTCATCAGGGTTCAATCGATCATATCCCGTCATGCCCGCCAGGGATATGCGTGTATCATCGTGGGTGACCGGGAGCATCCGGAAGTATCCGGATTGCTCGGTTACGCCGGTGAAAAAGGGTATGTAATCGACAGCCTCGAATCGCTCTCACAACTCCCGGATTTTGAAAAGGCCATTATTGTGGCCCAAACGACCCAGAACTCGGCGTTTTTCGAAAAAGTCCGCAACTGGACCCGGCAGCACCATCCCGATTATAAAATCTTCAATACCATCTGTGATTCCACGGAAAAACGGCAGGGCGAAATTAAAGCCCTTGCGGCAGGCGTGGATGCGGTGCTCGTGGTTGGCGGCTATAACAGCGGCAATACCCGGCGCCTGGCGGAAATTGCATCGGAAGCGGGGAAAAAGGTCCTTCATGTGGAAACAGCCGGGGATATCGATATCAGGGACCTTGCCGGAATGCGCCATATCGGTATTACTGCGGGGGCATCAACCCCCAACTGGATTATCAAGCAGGTGTACCAGGACATTGAAGCCCGAATGGCCGAAAACAAGCATCCATTGTATCGCAGTGCATTTACATTGATGCGGTTCCTGGTGAATTCCAATATTTATCTTGCCTTCGGTGCGGGGAGCCTGACGTTTGCATGCACCTGGCTCCAGGGGCTTCCCCTTCACGGCGCACCGATACTTGTGGCCGCTTTTTACATCCTTGCCATGCACACCGTCAACCAGATGCTGGAGCGCCAGTCCGACCGGTACAATGACCCGTACCGGGCGGATTTTTATCAGAAGAACCGCCATGCGCTATCCATGCTGGCGGTTCTTGCCGGCGCCGGCGCCATGGGGATATCCTTGTGGATGGGGCCGCTGTTTTTTCTCATGGTGGCCTCCATGAGCCTGCTCGGCCTGTTGTACAACATGGATTATGTCACCAAAAAGGGGGGGAGCGCCCGTTCCGGCCTCAAGAATATCCCCGGCTCAAAAACCGTTCTTACGGCCCTCGGGTGGGGATTGGCCACAGCGCTCCTTCCGGTGCTTTATATCGAGGGGCACATCACCCCGGCGGGAGTGCTGGTTTTTGCGTGGGCGAGCGCCATGGTTCTGGTGCGCACGGCGTATTTCGATATCATGGACATGCAGGGGAGCCGAATCCTGGGCAGGGGGACGATTCCGATTCTGCTTGGGGAAAAGAGAACGCTTCGGTTTTTGAAAGGCTTTCTTGCCGCCATGATCCTGGCGCTGCCGCTTGGCGCTGCCGCCGGCGCCGTACCGCCGGCAGGGATGCTGATGATTTTGTGTCCGGCCCTGATGTACCGGTTTCTGCAGGGATATGAGCAGAAAATGATTTTTTCCACCATGCAGCGGGGATTTGTCATGGAAACGTTTTTTATCCTGGCAGGCGTTGTCGCAGGCCTGGGTAAGCTCCTTTTTTAGGAACGGGAAAAAGGTTCTCGAAAAGCAACCCCCCTCACCGGGTAATGCCCGGGCGAAAACCATTGAAAATCTGCCAAAATCAGGATGTTTCGCCATTCGCCAATAAGGGGGCTGCAAACCATCTCAAAAAAGAGATTTTGGGGCAAAAGATTTTTTTGAGATGGCTGGTATTCGTTATATACGGGGTTCGGTGCCCTTTGCCAGGCGAATGATGTTTTCCCGGTGGGCCGCGATGATAAAAAGGGAGAAGACCAGCGCTCCCAGTGCAAAAACGGGGATCTTTTCCGCAAAATAAACGGCTGCCGGCAGTATGGCCGCGGCTGCCAGGGAGCCGACGGACACGCGCTTTGAAAGGGCGGCTGCAACGAGAAACATGCCAAGCGCCGCAAGAACACCAACCGGTGACAACACCAGAAAGCACCCCCCTGCCGTGGCGACCCCTTTCCCTCCGGTCTTGCACCCCAGATACACCGGGAAGAGATGGCCTAAAAAAGCAGCAAGTGCTGCCAGGCATACGCCTGCCTGTGCCATGTATCCGCTTTTGCCGAACAGGGCGAGACCGATCGCCACCGGGATCGCGCCTTTGGCCATGTCCAGAACCAGGGTGGCAAGGCCCAGGGGCCACCCTCCGACCCGTCTTGCATTGGTCGCGCCGATGTTGCCGCTGCCCACGGTTCTGAGATCAGTGGAAAAAAATATTTTCGACAGAACCAGGCCGAAAGGGATGCTCCCGAAAAGGTAGGCACCGATGATCAATGCTGCCAGGACCGGTATGTCAATGTCCATTATTTCTTCCTTTCCTGTTTGTATCAATGTAAAATGGTATTGTGCCATAATCGCCGTAAAAAGCAATGATTTGGAACCGCAGGCAAGGCGGGCGAAAAATTTATTCTGGCTTTTGAGCGTTGCACGTTGCAGGATGCAGGTTATTATTCAGGGACCTGACCAGATATATGCGGACGGGAATGCGCTGCACGTTTGAAGCTTTCTGTATCGGGATCGCCGCCGGTTTTCGGATACGAGCGGTCTGCGGTGTGATGGAAATTCAGGGGGGTATATGGACATATGGGATAACGAGCGTAACGATACGGGCAATGACGAAGAATACTTTGCCGGGCCGATCGAGGTTCCCATCACCGATACGTTGGATCTTCATACCTTTCGACCCCGGGAGCTGAAACCGCTGCTCGATGATTATTTTGAGGCATGCCTTGAAAAAGGAATTTACAGCGTGCGCATTATCCATGGCAAAGGCAAGGGCATATTGAAAAAGAGCGTCCAGTCCATCCTGGCTTCCCACCGGTGGGTTGAGCGCTATTCAGACGCGCCGCCCGATGCGGGCGGATGGGGCGCAACGCGGGTCTGGCTTACAAAAGAGGTCGATTAATCGCGGGTTATGAGTAAAATCAATACGAAGATATTTGTCACCCTGTTTATCGCCATGTTTGTCACGGTTACGGGTGTGGGGATCGTCGTGCCGCTGCTGCCGGTGTATGCCAGGACGCTGGGAGCCGGCGGATTTGCCATCGGCATGATTTTCGGCGGATTTTCGTTGACGCGCTCCCTTTTTCTTCCGTTTTTCGGGAGGCTTTCCGATATTCATGGCAGAAAGCCGTTTCTTGTTGCCGGGCTTTTTTGCTATTTTCTGATTTCCCTGTTTTTTATCCTGGCCCATCATGTCTATGCTCTTATTGTCGTGCGCCTCGTGCAGGGGGTCGCGTCGGCCATGGTCATGCCCGTGGCGCAGGCCTATGTGGGCGAGATCACGCCCAAGGGAAAAGAGGGCCTTTCAATGGGCATTTTCAACATGTCTATTTTCATTGGGTTGAGCATCGGGCCGCTTCTGGGGGGTATCATCCAGGACCATTTCGGCCTGAACGCCGCTTTCGGCAGCATGGCGGGCATGGCTTTTATCGCTTTTTCTCTCTCCCTTGCCTTGCTGCCGAAAGCGGCGGCTGAAAAAATCGCTTCCATCGGCCATGCGCCTGTCCGGTGGGGGTTGATTCTGTCCGACCCGGTGGTCGTGAGCATGGTGTTGTTCCGGTTTTTATATACGGCATGCATCGGGGTTGTGTGGGGCTTCTTGCCGGTTTACGCCAGCGTCCATTTTGATCTTTCGAGTTCCGCCATTGGTCTGCTGGTCATGCTGGGCGTCAGTGTAAGCGGCTTGATGCATATTCCCATGGGATTTTTGTCGGACCGGTGGAACAAAAAGAAAATGGTCATGGCCGGCGGTGTTGTGGTGGCCGCGTCCATGGTCCTGATGGGGAAGGCCGGCGGTTTTTCCGATCTGTTTGCCGCCAGCCTGATTTTTGGTGTGGGGGGAGGGATTTCGATGCCGGCGGTGATGGCCCTGGCCGTTATCCGGGGGAACCGCAACGAGGCCATGGGAACGGTAATGGCGCTGATTACCATCGGTCACAGTATGGGCATGCTGACCGGCTCTCTTTTTGCCGGCATTGTCATGGACTTGGCCGGACTGAAGGCGGCGTTCGGCCTTGGAGGCGTTTTGATGGGCGTGGGCGTTGCCCAGTTTTATGTGGGCACACGCCGCGTAAAATTCGTATAGTCGGTACGTGGTATGACATTTTCCCCGAAAAAATACGTGGCCGTGATAACCGGCGATGTTATCGCCTTTAAGTCCCTGCCCGCATCCGTTCGCAGCCGCATGCCCCAGGTGATCGTCGATGCCGGGAGATCCTTCAATGATGCGTTCGGTCCGGCAATGCCCTGGGATGCGGACGTATTCCGGGGGGACGGGTGGCAGGCGCTGATCGAGGACCCGGTGCAGGGGTTGCGTGCCGCGCTGTTTTTCCGGGCCTATATCAGGAGTGTTGTCACAGGGCACAATGTGGATACGCGGATGGCGATTGGCATCGGCCCGGTTGATTATGTTCCGCCAGGAAACATTGCGGCCGGCGACGGCGCAGCCTACCGGGCTTCCGGAAGCCTGTTGGGAAAAATGAATTCGGCACGGAAGGGTCGCATTCGGTGCACATTTGCGCATCCCCCCGAAAGGGAAAGGGATTTCCTGGAAGATACGCCGGACCAGGAGCTGATCGATGCCGTGGTGCGGCTTGCCGGGACGATTGGCGACAGTTGGCGCAGTCGCCGGGCGCTGGCGGTAACCGGGGCCCTGAAAGGATGGACCCAGGCCGTGATTGCCCAAAACTGGCCCGGGCCGATCAGCCGCCAGGCCGTGGGGAAACACCTGCAAAGGGCGGGGTGGGATGCCATATCCCACGGACTTGCGGTGTTTGAAGGGAAAATGCTGGATTTTGTCAAAAACAGGGCGCATCCAGGACCGGAATCCGGTGCTTGATCCGGGCGCCGATGCGATAAAAACAAATGTCTGGAAATACCGATGTCGGATATCAATGAACTGGTCCGGTTGCTCAAGGAGCTTGATAATGAGCTGGCAAAGTGCATGCAGTGCGGTATGTGCCAGTCCGTTTGTCCGCTGTATGCGGAAACCGGCAGGGAGGCGGATGTGGCGCGGGGCAAACTGTCCCTGGTACAGAATCTGTCCCGGCAGATATTGAAAGACCCTGAAGCTGTTAAAAATCGCCTGGACAAATGTCTGTTGTGCGGCTCCTGCGCCGCTGCCTGTCCCAGCGGCGTTGCCGTGATCGACGTTTTTTTAAAGGCCCGGGCGATTATTTCCGGTTATCTCGGCCTGTCGCCGATCGAAAGGATCCTTTTCAGAAAGATCCTTGCGCGTCCGGATCGCCTGGAAAGGCTTTTCCGTTGGGTCGCCCGGATCCAGGAGGGCTTTTCCATGCCGGCCGACAAAAGGATAGGCTCCTCCTGTGCCCGCATCGTATCGCCGCTTATCGGCAATCGTCATTATGTGCCCCTGTCAAAGACGCCATGGCATAAAAAGAAGGCCCGCGGCACCAGCCAGACGTATGCGCAGGGGCCGAGGATCCTTTTTTATCCCGGATGTCTCGTGGACAATGTTTTCCCAGGGGTTGCGGAAGCGGCTTTGCGTGTTTTCGACTATCACCGGGTGAGCGCCTACACGCCGGATACCCCGGCATGCTGCGGTATTCCCGCACTTTCAGCCGGAGATACGAAAAGTTTTGAAGCGCTTGTCCGGATCAACCTGGACCACTTTCATTCCTCTGATTTCGATTTCCTGGTAACGCCGTGCGCCACTTGCACGGCGACCATAGGAACCCTTTGGCCGCCAATGACAAGGCATTTCCGCAAAAGCGAGCGCGACCGCGTCCGGGCGGTGGCTGAAAAAACCATGGATATCCATCAATTTCTTGTTGATATCGTCGGTATCACCCCGAAAATTCCCGGGCCGGATATGGAAAAACCCATCGTTACCTACCATGATCCGTGCCACCTGAACAAAACATTGGGTGTTTTCAACCCGCCCCGGACGCTTATCGATGCTTCCGGTGCGTGGAAACGCACTGAAATGAGGGATTCCGGACGCTGCTGCGGCATGGGGGGGAGTTTCAACCTGGCGCATTATGACCTGTCCAGGAAAATCGGAGAGAAGAAACGAAGCGCGATTCTTGAAACAAAACCGGACGTCGTGGCCACGGCATGCCCGGCATGCATGATGCAGATTGTGGATTTGCTGTCGCAGGCGGGGGCGTCCATACCGGTAAAACACGTGATCGAACTTTATGCCGAAGGATTAGGTGTTTGACCCTTTCCGGCTGATGGGCGTCATCACGATTCGCATGCCGAGAAAATTGCCCTTGAAATCCGGGTACACGCTGCCGCGGTACGTGCACCGCAATTCACCGGGGAAGTTGCACCAGCTCCCCCCGCGAATAACCCTGCGGGAAGCCTCCCTGTCGTACACGGGTGCATCGGGAGCGTGATGCCGGTACGCCTCTTCGTGGTAATAATCTGCGCACCATTCATAAACATTGCCGCTCATGTCATATACGCCGAGGCCGTTAGGCGCGAGCGTGCCGACGGGCTGGGTGGTCATGCCGCTGTTGGCGGAGAACCAGGCGATTTCCCCGGGATCTTTTCCCCCGGGATATTTTTCGGGCTTCCCCCCGCTTCTGGCGGCATATTCCCATTCCGCTTCGGTCGGCAGCCGGAAGTAGTAACGGTTATTGTTGATGGCGGCCAGTTTGATCGTGAAATCCCTGGCGTCATCCCCGGAAATCTGTTCAACCGGATAATTCCCCCCCATCTTGAACCAGGAGGGGTTGTTCCCCCGCACTTTCTGCCAGAAGGAATTGACCATGACCCGTTTCCACTGGTCCTGGGTGACCGGGTATGTGCCAAGCCAGAAGCCCTCGACAAACACCTCGTGGACCGGGAACTCGTCCTTTTTTCCGCTGCCGTCCCAGGTTCCGCAGCCCATCTGGAAACTGCCGGCCGGAATCCATTTGAATTTCATCCCGGTAACCGGTTCTTCCCAGGTGTCTCCCGGCTGGTGGGACCATTTTCCCTTCCTTCTGGCGGAGGTGTTGTTTTCAATAACCGGCTGGGAATCCGCTTCCCGGTAGCCGGATTCGGCCTGTTTTTGCTTTGCGGACGGGTTGCCGGGTCGTCCCGGTTTTCTGTCTGTTTTCCGCCGCAAAAAGTATTTTTCCGCCCCCGGGTTTTCTGCCGCCAGGGAGCCAAGTATTTCGTTGAAATCTTTGGGGCGGTCTTGCGGTGCCATGGAAAGACATCGCCTTATCAGGGAACGGATTTTTACAGGAATGTCGGTCCGGGAAAAAACGATGCCTTTTTCCTTGATCAGGCGCAGGCGTTCCGAAAAATTCTCTTTTTCATAGGGGAGGGAGCCGGACCAGATGAAATAGGAGACAAAGCCGTATGAAAAAACAAGGCTGGTTATGCCGCCTGAAGTACTGTGGGTGATCAGCTCAGGCGCGGACCAGTTCGGAGTGAATTGGGCACTCGTGGAAGCGGACATGCTGCTGATTCTTTCAATGCCGCCCAGATCCCCGACGACCAGTTTGTTCTGCTGGTTGATCAATAAGTTGGACGGTTTCAGATCTTTTACAATAAACGCGTCTTCCGATCGGTCAGAGAGGTTTTTCAGGATGTTTGCAAGCTCGGTCATCAGTCCCAGGGCCTGATCCGGGGGGATCGGGTAATGATCCAGTATTCGGTCCAGGAGGTTATGGGGGCAGTACTCCATGAGGATGACCAGGTAGGCCTTTGCCTCCTGCTTGGAAACCTGTTTGTCGACCAGGTGAAAATCATATATTTCAACGATGTATTCACTTTTTATGCGATGATAGTATTCCTGTATGGCATAGAAATCATGGGAAATCTTGGAGTCCATGGCTTTTTTGCTCCGGTTGGATACGGAACGTTCCACCATGATCGGCACGATTTTGACCGCTCTTTTTTTCAGGTTGTCCTTGACCAGGTAAACGGAGCCATAGACACCGGAACCGATTTTTCGGACCACGTCATATGTGGGAAGGCATTTTTTGATGATTGCGTCCATCAGGGTCGCTTTTTTGCTCCGGTCATATTGTTTCAGGGCGGGCAAGGCAATCAACGGATTTCTGCAATAATGAAACTCGTGTTGTCCCGCAGCAGTTTCTGTTTCAGCGCATTGTACAGTCTCGGGCCGTTGTCCACCGGATTGGGCATGAGCAGATCATGAATGTCGTTTTCCATCATGATATCGGTTAAACCGTCGGAGCATATAAGATAGTACGACGGTGTTGGAAGGTTTGCCTCGTAAAAGTGGATTTTCCGGATATCCCACACGTTTTCGAATGCGGGCCCAATGCCCAGTTCAATGACATTCCGCAGCGGGTGGCCGTTAACGCTTTGCGCGCTGATGATCGACTGATCGAGCATTTCCTGGACCAGGGAATGATCATGGGAAATATATTCGATGGCGTCTTCCGTCAACTGGTATATGCGGCTGTCACCGGCATTGAATGCGATCATCCTTTCGTCGCCGGCGAGCAGACCGGCCACGGTTGTTCCACTGTTTTCCGGCAAATGGGAAAGCGCCTCCTCCTGAATGCCGGCGAGGGAGTCGCGCACATAGTCAACGGATATGGTTTCCCACTTCATGCGGGCCAGTCTCTCGCAAACAAATATGCTGGCGACCTCGCCGGCATCGTGCCCTCCCATGCCGTCACAGACCGCCAGGAGGATGTTGCCGGAAAACGCGCCGTTTTTTCTTGTGAGAAGATCTGCCTGAAAAACGGACTTCCCGTCGGTAATAGCGTCTTCCTGCTGGTTACGGGGTCCGATCAGCATCGCACTGAATGTTCTGCATTCCATGGGTCCAGTTTCCTTGGTTTTTGCTTTATCCCGCATTTTTGCACGCGTTATATTGACAAAATCGTCCCCAATATTCAACCGGGAAAATGCGCTTTTCTCCATTTGTTCCGGTTTTATGAAAAAAGGGTCAGTTGAACCTGCTTTGCTTTGGGTCTAAACGATTCGTCAGGGGGGGATTCTTCTACCATGTCCGCTATTTCGGACAGATACGGGGAAGGAGAGCGGTCCTCCGCTTTTCCGTAGATGTTTCGGCTTTCCGCCAGGCATAAAAACAGGATCCTTTCAGCACGGGTCAGCGACACATAAAACAATCGCCGTTCCTCCGCCAGATCCGTTTTTTTGTCTCGCCGGCGAAAGGGTGCCAGGCCGTCTTCGCATCCTGTTATGAAAACGACCGGAAATTCGAGCCCTTTGGATGCGTGCATGGTCATCAGGGAAACTTTCTCTGCCTGGGGCGCCGCAAAATCCGGATCCGTCTGAAGCGCGACGGTTTCCAAAAACGCCGCCGTGTTGTCGCCGTACGCACCGGCTGTTTGTTTCAGCCAGGAGAAGGCACCATCGTGTTTCATATCCGAACCGGGAATACCCGTGAAAAAGTTTTCGATGATGCGGTCCAGTTTGTCTTCTATCGGAAGCGCGCTGATGCGTGACGACATTCCGGCAAGCCGGGATAAAAATTCGTTTATCCGGCTGCGCCCCCTGGGGCTTATTCCCGCTATATCCAGACGATGCGCTTCGGCAAGCAATCCGTTGACCATGTAGCCGTTTTTGAAACCCCATGACACCAGTGCGGACAGATCGTCGGGGTCAAAATCCGGCAGGGTCCATTTGATCAGCCGGGCCACATCCGGGTATGACCCCCACCCTTCCATCACCTTCATTGCGCAGAGGATCTCCCGGATTCCCGGGAGCCCCATGATTGAACGCTTGTCTGCTCTCTGGCAGGGGATGCCGGCACGTGCAAACGTCTCTTCGAGTACATCGCCCTGTGCGCGGGTGCGGTACAGCACGGCAAAATCGGAAAAAGACGCCCCTGCACTATGGCCGGCCGCGTTTTCTGAAAAATCATGATAGGAAAATCCGAGCCCGCCGATCATCTGTTCGATCATTTTCCCGACGAGGACGGCTTCATGGGCATCTGTCCCGGCTTTCAGCAGGTTGACGCGGGTTTCCTCCGGGCGGCCTGCGCCCTCTATGTCGGAATATATGCGCGTTCGCGCGGAATCGATGCTGTACGGGGCGATGATCCGGTCGGCGGCGTGCAGAATCGTCTCCGTCGATCGGTAGTTGCGGTCCAGGCGTATGACGGCGGCGGCAGGGTAATCGTCGATGAAGCGCTGGAAAAAAGCCGCGTCAGCGCCTGCAAAACCGTATATGGACTGGTCGGGATCGCCGATTACGCATATGTTGCCGTCTTCGGGGACGAGCAGGCGCACCAGGCAATACTGGGCGTAGTTGAGGTCCTGGTATTCATCGACAAAAACATGGGAAAACAGGTGCCGGTATCGCTGCTGTATGCCCGGGGATGCCCGCAGGTGCATCACTGTTTTTGAAACCAGGTCGTCATAGTCGTATTGGTTTGCCGCAGAGAGAAGATCCCGGTATGCACGGTAGACGGCGCAGAGGTATTTGGGATCGAGCCCTTCGGAAACCTCTCCAAGATCGTCTTCAGGCAGCAGGAGCCTCTGTTTGGCCAATGCGATGCCGCGGGCGAATGCCTCGGCTTTCGCTTCCCTTTTTTCATCGCCGCCGGCCTGCCGGACCGCCTCCCGGATCAGGTCGCGCCTGTCCAAATCGTCCGCAATGGAGTGGTCGTGCGCTTCTTCGATATCTTTCAGCATGGAAAAGCACACGCCGTGAAATGTGTTCACCCGGGGCAGCTGCGTTTTCTCCCCGAGCATTTTTTCCAGTCGTTCTTTCATTTCCCGGGCCGCCTTGTTGGTGAATGTAACCGCAAGCATGTTATCGGCGGAAGCGATGCCGTTTTTCAGCAGGCAGGCAATCCTGCACGTCAGTGTCCGGGTTTTTCCAGTTCCCGGGCCGGCCACGATAATTATGGGGCCGCCGGGATGCGTGACCGCTTTTTTCTGGGCATCATTTAATCCGGCCATGAGGCTCTGTGCATCGTTTGGTGTGCGGGTTTCTTCTCCGGCCGTGTTGTTAAAAAAATCATTGCTTTGCGGTTTTTTTTTCCGTTTCGGCGAATCCTTTTCCTGCGGAGAAACGGGGGCGGCCGCCGGTGTTTTTTCTTCGGCGGTGAAAAACAGATTTTTCTGGCCGATAAGGCGGTCGCGTTCTTCCGGCGTAAAAACGGTGACCCGCCCGTACTCGCCGTCATAACCGGGTTTACAGTAAACCCGGCCTTCCCGCATCCGGGAGACGGCTTCCTCGAGGAGCATGATCCCCGTATCGGCAAGGGCGTCTTTCGGCGAATGAAGCAGGATGTCCAGTTCAGGGCCTATCATTTGAATGGATTTTTCGTATGCGGTCAGGACTTTTTTTGTTTTGGGCCCCACCTTCAGCAGTTCGGACAGAATTTCGGCCAGGGGGATCAGGCTGTAAAACGGGTGGGTCAATGCCGGTTTTTCCCCTTCGGGACGGCCGGCAAGGGCCTCTACCCGGTGAAGCACCCCCAGGGTCAGTTCATGTCCGCATACCGGGCATATCGAGCTTTCCGCCCGGGTTTGGCGGGGGTGAAAATTGACGTTGCATTTGCGATGACCGTCCTGGTGATACTTCCCCTCTTCCGGAAAAAACTCGATGGTGCCTTTGAATTTTTCAGGGTCCCCGGTTTGCATGGCACGAACCATTGCGTCATAGGAGAGTTCCGTGTCAAACAGGTTGGCTTCCCGGCCGAGATTGGCCGGGGAATGGGCATCGGAATTGGAAACCAGGGTGATGCCGTCCAGGTCTGCCACCCGCCAGTTCATGGGCGGATCCGAGGAAAGGCCGGTTTCTACGGCAAAAATGTGCTCGGAAAGATCGTCGAAACACTCTTTTATGCTGTCAAACCCGGACCTGGAGCCGTAGAGGGAAAACCAGGGGGTCCATATGTGTGCGGGAATCAGAAAGGTGTCGGGAGCGGTCTCCAGGGCGATTTCAAGAAGGTTTCTGGAGTCCAGCCCCAAAATGGGGCGGCCGTCGGATTTAAGGTTGCCGATGCCCGACAGTCGCGCATTGAATTTTTCCACATCGGAAAATTCGGAAAAGAATACAAGGTGGTGAAGTTTCCGGGTGGCCCCGTATTTTTTGTAAATAGTGCTGATCTCGGCGCTCAGCATAAACCGCACGGGGCGTCCGACCGGGAGGCTGAGCTGCGCTTCGCATGCGGCGGCAAGATCGTCTTTGAGCCGGAAAAGGCCGGGTTCGGCGGGGACCAGCTTTTCTTCGAGCTCGGCAAACCACCCCGGATGCGTGAAATCACCGGTTCCGACGACCGTGATGCCTTTTTTCCGGGCAGCCATGTATATATGTTCCGGATCCAGGTTTCTGGCCGTTGCCCTGGAAAACCGGGAATGAATGTGAAGATCGGCGATGAATGTCATTGGCGGTGGTATCTGTTTATCAAAAGCCGGCGGTCTTTTACGGATTCTGGAAAAACGGTCAAAAAAAACCGTATCGTATCGGTAATTCGGGAAAAATATTTCCCGAAGCACGGGTTTTACATCGGCGACAGTATACGCAACGGTTGCACGACAATCAACAAAAATCATTGGGCGTGTTTTGGGCGATCTCTTCCGAAACCCTCCATTTGCAAAGGTTTTCCGGAAATTCCGGTTTGTGAGATATGGATATGCTTGCATGGTGTTTATCAAAACGATATAATAAAGCTTTTGATGGATCGGCTGTTTTGTTAATCCACCTACGTTTGTCTTGTTTGCAGCCGTACTTTGTTTGGTACCCTTTCATCGTGCTTCTTTGCCGGATTATATGAACTCACGTGAAACAACGGTTGACCTTGATGAAAACCGGGCGCCTCCGGAAGGCAAGGGATCGTTTCCGGACGATGAACTGGCCGATGCCCTGCAGGTTGCGGACAAGATGGTCCTCGCTGTTCAGAATATAACGCTTTATCCCGAAAACCACGCCATTTCCCGAAGATCCCTTGAAGAGGCATTTGAGACGCTTGAAAGCTTTATTCGCCGGTATGGAAGTTTTGTTGCCGGGGTCGAAAAAAACCATCTCCAGTACAAAGGAAAGGATATCTCCCGCAAAAGCCGTTTCCACGAGGAGTTGGCGTATAAATGTTATCGTGACGGTATACAGTACCTCGTGTTTTCAGAAGCGATCGACCAGGAAGAGTTTGAATGGTTTGTCAAGATTGTCAGTCGCCGCAAAGTGATGGAGGACGACGCCGAGGGGGATATTGTCACGGATATGTGGGAGGCCCGCTTGACGGGGATAAAGTATGCCACCAACGACAATTTGTGGAAAGATGAACCTCTGCTCGATCTCACCGGCGTAAAGGTTGGCGAAAAAAAGGCCGTTGCATCCGGCATGAACGCGGGCCTCGTCCTTACCGGAAATGAAGATCGAATCCGCCCGGACAAACCGGATTTGTGGCGGCTTTCCCCGGAAGATCTCGAAATGACCCGCAGGATGGTCGAATATGAAAATACAAGGACATTCGACCAGGATATTTTCGACGTGTTTTTGATGATCCTGAAAGAACAGAGGGGGAAGGAAGATTTCTCCAGTATTCTGGCCGTGATCCTTGAATGCTTCAAGCGGACGTTGACCCGCTGCGAGTTTGACTCGGCCGGCAGGTTTCTTCGCAATGTTCATACGATTTATGAAAAATACCGGGTTGACAACCACTGGGCGCTGCCCCTTCTGGATGATTTTCTGATGATGATTTCCAGCCCCCGTATACTGAATTCGCTTCCCGGTTGCCTGCAGGATAACCGCGTGCGGGACGCGGCCATGTTGCAGGACCTCGAAGAGATGCTTGGCAGCCTTGCGCCGGAGAGCATATTGACCCTGGGGCCGATGCTCCTTGAAGCGTCATCTCCGGCGGTCCGGAACCATATGAACAGGGCCGTCATGGGTCTGGCGTCGAAAGATCCGCGCCCTCTTTATCAGCTTGCAAGAAGCTCTTCCCCTGCCGTGGCAAGGCAGGCAGTCATGAATTTAAGCCGTCTTGGAAAGACCGATCACGTTCCGATTCTTCTGGAATGCGCCCGAAGTGAAGACGTTCTGCTGCAAAGGGTTGCCGTCAAGGCGTTGACCATGATTGCCCCTCCTCCCTATGCGCATGCGTTGCCGTTTATTTTTGATACGGATCCAATCGTAAAACAAACCATATTTCATTTTCTCATACGGACAAAAAATGCGGAAACGGAAGCCGTTTTAATCCACTATATCAACACAACGCGCTTTTCCCCGGATCACAGGGCCTCGGCAATTCTGCTCTATGAGGCGCTGGGGCGCATCGGTGCAAACGAAGCGCTTTTATTTTTTAAAGGCCGATTGTTTGGCCGGCCATGGCGGGGGGGGCGGGTGCAGGCCATTCACAGGCAGGGCGCTTTGACCGGATTGATGCACCAGCAGGACCCTGAAGCCGAGGTTCTGCTCAAAAGGGCTTCCAAAAGTCTCTGGCCGTCCATTCGCAGGGCGTATGGCAAAATCTTCCAATCAATAGATACCCATGGACGATAAAACGAATACGGCAAAAGGGGCAGCACCGGATGTACAGTCGATGCGGGAAGTGTTTATCCGGCGTCTTTTTCGGCTTTTACAGATCCCCCGGATCCATGGTGCGGAAAACCGTTTGGCCGTCCGGGCGTCAACAGAATTTATCCATGCCGGCAATCAGCTCTTGACTGAAAGCGAAGAGATCGTTTTGGAAGCCCGCCACGGCCGCCTTTTCTTTTCCGGCCAGAAGCTGTTGATGCGGCGGCAGGGGGCCATTTATATATTCGGCCTGCTTTCCATGTTTGAAGAACTCCAGTTGAGCGGATTGAAGTTCAATCGGCGATTTGCAGAGATATCCCCGTCGCATGCCCATTGGTTTGCCCGTTTGATTATAGAGGCAAAACAGAAGGAAGATCCTGCAAAATGGCTTGTCGCCGAATTATCGGCTTCCGGTCCACCATTTGTTGAAATCGTATTCGGCAACAGGCAAAAGAGCCGCATCCCTTATGCCGAAAAAGCGGAGATGGCGCACCGGATGTATTCTTTTGCCTACAATTCCTTAAAAGATGTCAGCCAGGGGGTTATTGAAAACCGGCGGCCCGGCATCCGAAAACCCCTGCGGATCATCCAGGAAATCGTGGATTTCGCAATCCAGGACCCTTCGATACTGCTTGGCATTGCCACGATACAGGATTATGATGATTACACGTATACCCATTCGGTCAATGTGGCGCTTTTATCCATATGCCTCGGCCAGCAGATAGGGCTTTCAGAAAATTCGCAAGTGTTTTTGGGTGTCAGCGCTCTTTTTCATGATCTTGGCAAAATAGACATTCCCCTTGAAATCATCAACAAGCCGACCCCTTTAACGGAGGAAGAATTCAAGGTCGTTCAGCAGCATTCCTTAAACAGTGTCCGGCAGATTTTAAAGCTCCATGCCGGTTCAGACCTGATCGCAAGAATTGTTCTCGGACCGTTTGAACATCACCTGAAGTACGACCTGTCCGGTTACCCGGAGGTGAACTGGAAGCGACCCATAAGTCTTTTCGGCCGTATTATTGAAATCTGCGATGTTTACGATGCCCTTACCTCTTCGCGCATTTATCGGCCGGTACCGGTCCCCCGGGACCGGGCCCTGGGAATGATTGCCGCCAGGTCCGGAAAGGATTTTGATCCGGTTCTGGTGAAATGGTTCATAAACATGGTGGGGATTTTCCCGGTCGGCACTTTTGTTGTGCTGAATACCGGGGAAAAGGGCTTGATCAGCGAAGGCGGATCCATTGAAAAAAATCGCCGGCCGAAAGTGCTTTTACTGAAAGAGGAGAAATCCGGTCGCTTTTCTACTGCAAAGGTGGTTGATTTGAATCGCCGGGACCCTGAAACCGGGCAATATCGGCGGACCATTAAAAGCACCCACCATGCCTCGGCGTTTGGCATTCAGCCGGCGATGTGTTTTATGGAAATAGACCACAGATAGCGCATGAAGAAAACGCGCCTTTTCACTGAAGCCTTCCCTTTCGTTAAAAAAATCTTGCTTTAAAACGGCCGGTCGGGTTATGAATCTTCACTCGTACCGGCTTTGCCGTCATTTGAATCGTCGAACCTTTATGTCTTTGAAAGCAGGCTCTTATGCAGTTGCTGTCGTCTACCCTTTCGCTTACCCGCTATCGTGTAAATGGAACGCTGGCCGAACCGGTCATGGATACCATCCGGGAAGGCTTGAAAAATCACGTGATCCGTGAAATCGATAACGATCCGGCGTCCAAAAGCGTCGGATGGACCACATCGGATAAACCCTTCACCCCGGATTTCGAGGCGGACAGTTTCGTTTTCGGGACGTCCCTTGTTTTTTCCCTGAGAATCGACAAAAAATCCATTCCGGCAAAGATCGTAAACAAGCATTACCAGACGGCCATGAGAAAAAGGCTCGCAGGGACCGACAGGGAGCATCTTTCCAAAAACGAAAAGCGGGAAATAAAAGACGATGTGCTGCACCGGCTCTACGTCCGGATTCCGGCGACGCCCTCCATGTATGATCTCGTCTGGCACATGGAGGCCGGTGATTTGTGGTTTTTGTCCAACAGGAAAGAGGCCAACGAGGAGCTTGAGACCCTTTTTTCAAAGTCTTTCAAGCTGAGCATAGTCCGGATTTTTCCGTATACCGCCGCGCAGCTTCTTTCAGGCCTTGCAGATGAAAAAATCGATGCCCTTCACAAGGCATTCCCGGCCGCATTTGACGGAGGTGCCCATGCTTGATGTCTCCGTGGCGTATAACCGGTACAAGTTTCTGGGGCACGAGTTTTTAACCTGGCTCTGGTATACAATCGAAACCGATCCGGATATATTGACAAAAGCGGATCCGGATCTTGCATCCCTTGCCATCGGCAACCGCGTGGTGCTGGAAAACAGCCGCCATAACCGGGAGGAAACCATCACCATTCGCGGCGACGGCGCCGGTCTTGAAGAAGGCCTGATTGCCCTTAAAAAAGGGGGGAAAGTGACGGAGGTCAACCTGGTCTATTGTACCGCTGAACATGAATGGCGGTTCAATCTGAAAGGGGAAAGTCTTGCCGTAAGCAGCCTGAAAACGCCGCAAACCGGCAAAGTGGAGAAAAAGGAAGACCTGGAAGGGGCCGTCCTGGAGCGGATATACCTGGTTGAAAAAATTGTCTCCCTGATCTATACGCTCTATACGTATTTTATTGCTGCCAGGCTCTCCGCCGATTGGGATCGCCGCACGGTCTTCCGCATAAACAAGTGGATAGACAGCGCCATAGCAGGCAAGTGACATCGGGGTGAGGGTTTTTCGAAGGTGTCAACCGGCAAGGCCGGAAACCAGGATGCGCAGTGCGATGATGATCAGGATCACGCCGCCGACGGTTTCCATTCGTGATCCTGCGTATTGTCCCAGAAAGCCCCCCAGTCTGATGCCGGCAAGGGACATGGCCGCCGTGACAATCCCGATCATCACGGCCGGATACCAGATGCCGACATTGATCATGGCCAGTGAAAATCCGATGGCCAGTGCGTCGATGCTGGTGGCGACCGCCAGCAAAACAAGGGTGTATCCCCTGGAGGGATCCTTTTTCACCGTTTCGCCATCGTCGTCAATAGCGCTTGCGATCATGCGGGCGCCGATAAAAACAAGCAGGCCAAAGGCCACCCAGTGATCAACCGAGGAAACCAGCGGGGCAACATGAATGCCTGCATACCAACCGATGATGGGCATGAAAAACTGGAAAAACCCCAGGTGGAAAGAAAGCCGGAATCTGGCGCGGGCCGTATCCAGCAGGCCCGAAGTGCCTGCTGCCACGGAAACGGCGAATGCATCCATGGCAAGGGCCACGGCGATGAAAAGGATTTCCAGTACGTTCATTTTACGCTTCAAGCCAATATTCGCGGGCCGGGATTCGCACGGGGTGTTCCTGCGAGATCCTCCGGACCATTACGTCTGTTGAGATGGATTCTAGTGATTAGCAGTATCAAGCGGATAAAAAAACATCAATCCCGAAAGGAGCATTTTTATGAAAGAAGTGGTTATTGTTTCCGGCTGCCGAACACCCATAGGCGCTTTCGGCGGAACGCTGAAAAATGTGACAGGCCCCACTCTCGGCAGCATCACCATGAAAGAAGCAGTACGGCGCGCCGGCATAGACCCGGCGCTTATTGATGACATTCGCTACGGCTGCTGCATGGAGCCCGTGGATGCCCTGAACGTAACCCGGGTTTCAGCGCTGCTGGCCGGTATGCCGGACACGATTACGGCGGTGACCATCAACCGGGTCTGTATTTCCGGCATGGAAAGTGTGATTTCCGGCATGGCGATGATCCAGGCGGGTATGGCCGACGTTATCCTGGCCGGCGGTGTCGAGCACATGTCCGGCGTCCCCTACGTGGTGGAAGGCGCCCGGTGGGGCTGCAGGCTCCAGGATGACACCTTCAAGGATGCCATGATACACGCGCTTCACTGCGGCTCTCATATTATCCCGCATCCGGAAGACGGGCCCGTCAACGCGGAGGAGCCCCCGCTTTCCTATTTCAAGGGGAAACCGTATATCATGGGGCATACGGCCGAATTCATCGCGCAGCACTGGGGCATTTCCCGGGAGGAAATGGACGAAGTCGCCCTGAGAAGCCATAACAATGCCGAGCGCGCCAACAATGACGGCTCCTTTGAGGAGGAGATCGTGCCGGTGCCGGTGCCCCAGCGCAAAAAAGATCCGGTGATGTTCGAGAAAGACGAGCATTTCCGCCCCGGCATCACCATGGATGATCTTGCCAAGCTGCCCCCCGCCTTTGTTCCGAAGATCGGCAAGGTGACCGCCGGCAATTCAAGCGGAATCAACGACGGTTCCGCTGCGATGGTGATCATGAGCATGGACAAAGCCAAAGAATTGGGACTGAAGCCGCTCGCAAAAATCCGCGCCACGGGCAGGGGGGCTTGTCATCCGTCGATCATGGGCATGTCACCGGTTCCGGCGGTGGAAGACCTGGTCAAAAAAAGCGGGCTCACTGTTTCCGATTTTGAACTCGTGGAGCTCAACGAGGCCTTTGCCGCCCAGTATATCGGCTGCGAAAGGGATTTGGGCTTGAACCGCGAGATTACAAACGTAAACGGCTCCGGTATCGGTCTGGGGCATCCTGTCGGCGCAACCGGGGCCCGGATCATGGTCACGTTGATGCATGCGCTGCGCAGGCAGGGAAAATCCCTGGGGCTTGCCACGCTTTGCGGCGGGGGCGGCGTTTCCATGGCTGCAGCCATAGAGCTGATCGAATAGCCTGCACGGTTTTCTGCCGGGGGCGGATGAGTCGTATACCGCCCCCGGTATTTGTTTCCGTGTTTTATGGATTTTTTTCCGTCAATTCCATGAGGTTGATTACGGTGTCCAGAAGCGGCGGATTCAGGGGCCGCCACCGCGGATGGACGGCCCGGCCGTCTTTCCAGGTGAAGTCCACCAATATATACTGGGCGGCGATCTTGTATTCGCTTCGCCTGCCGTAATGGACCGCGGGGTAATATTCCACCCACATCATGCGGTTCGGATTGATTTTGAATTCCTCGGTCACCTTTGTAGCAATATGCCCTGCACAACTGCGTATGGACATTTTGCTGTCCTCTACATCCGAAACCACCACCACAAAAGGCCTCAGGATGGTTACCGGTTCCCCGGATTTCGCCCGGTTAAAAATTCTCAGGCGGCATTTTCCGTGGGCCAGTTTCAGCTTTCCCCCCCATCCTTCCCAGTAATATATGGCATCATGCATCAGCATTGGTTTCGCTGCTTTCCCTGTAAAATATCGTCAGGCCAAATCGAAATGGCGTTTCTTTTTAGAATAATGGCTTTGACGCCCGGGGTCAAGCAGGCGTGAGCGCAGATTCGCGCATATTTGACAAGGAAAACATTTTGTGCCATGTTTTGTAGGCTCACTTTCTTGAAAAATTAACGACAACCCCCGTCTGTATGCCCGCCGGGTCGACAGATGGGACCAACGGCTATGGGGAAGGCCCATCGTGCGCAATCGTTGTACTATTACTGTATCCGACCATCGGGGAACAAGGCAGTTTTCTCTTTCTGCAATGTCAAAGCGGATGTTTGCCGGTTTTCTTGCCATACTGGCCGCAATAATGCTTGGGGCCTTTTGTTTTATATACGTGCTTGCCGGCAGGGTATCCGATGCAAATGAACGGATCCATGAGCTGACCGTCCGGTATGAAGAAACAAGGGGTGAAAAGGACGTCTTGCTGCGGGAGAAGGCCGTCCTGTCCAGTTCTGTGGAAAACAAGGCCCAGGTGATCGACATTATGGGTTCGGAATTGAATTACGTAGAGAGTCTTCTTGGATTGACGCCTCCCCCGGACAAACCCCTCCATGAGCGTATCGCTGCCGCCGGCCAGCGGGCCCTTGAAAAACGGATGATGCTGGATTCCATACCCAGCGGCTATCCGGTCGAATCGCGTTTTATCACGAGCGGATTTGGTACGCGCATGCATCCGGTCCATGGCAACCAGTCGTTTCATGGCGGCGTGGACCTGCGATCCCCCCGGGGGGAACCCGTTTATGCCACTGCCGACGGCATTGTCGAATGGGCGGCATTGCACCGGCAAAGCGGATTGGGGAAAATGGTCATCCTGGTTCACAATTACGGGTTAGCCAGCACCTATGCGCACCTGGATGAAATTAAGGTCAGAGAGGGGAAGTTCGTCAGAAAAGGGGATGTGATCGGTCTTGTCGGCAGCACCGGGGTGTCCACGGCGCCGCATCTGCATTACGAGGTGCGTTATCTGAAGAGCCGGTTGAACCCCAAGCCCTTCATGGACTGGTCTGTTCAATCGTATGATCATGTGTTCGAAAAAGTGGATAAAATTCAGTGGCGCTCCATTGTCGAGGCGGTTCGAAGAAATACGGAAAGGCCCGCCAGAGCGTGGGCCCCTCAAAAGGCCAGCTGGTCGGCGATCTCCCATTAGCCGTTGGTATGGAATCGGTTTTCGCCGCTTTGCCGGCCTCTCGGCAACAAAAACCGTTCCGTTCAGGACGGATACGACCTTTCCTGCAGCGAATAACCGGTAGCCTACAATCGGCTCACCGGCGCCATGTAAATCGTAAACTCATCCTCTCCGTCAAGGCCTAAAAACGTATCGGCAAATTCCTGGTCATACGCGGCAATGGCGCAGGTGCCGCAGTTTACCGCCTCACAGGCAAGATACAGGTTCTGACACACGTGCCCGGCATCCAGGGCGATCACCTTGTAGGAGGCCATGCCGTAGCGCCACTCCATGCGGCTGGTGACGGTCGTCCATACGAACGTGGCCGCGCTTTTCCCCGCAAAACCTTGGCCCAGGGCCATCCTTTCCACATTTTTCTCAAGATCATCATGCGTAAAGCATTCAACCAGTCCATGGCTCAGGGGGAGATACCGGTATACCCCCTTGTCCAGCCCTTCCACATGGAATGCGGCGATGTATGTCTCAAAGGAATGCCGGCATCCGGCAGACGGCACCGTGCGCAGGGCGTGGTATACCCCTTCCTTTTTCCGGACCCCCTGGGTCGCCCACAGCAGGAAGGAAAGCTCAGAGAGCTTCAGGCTGTCTTTTGTGGGCGCCCGGTGCGATTTCCGGTTGGCTATGGCATTGACCAGGGGCAGGGACTGCACGCTATCCCATTCCCCGGTGCCCGGAAGATCGATTTTCCGGGCGTTTTCAGGGCAAGGTTTTTCAATGGGCGGCGGCGGCAGCCCCCTGGATTGCGCCGTGCGCGAGAAATCGACCCGCTTTCGGATCGAATCCTTCAAAAAATACTTGTAATCCGTCATATACGATCCCTGTTTTATTTTCCGAGCGCTTTCCGGACGCCTGCCGCATAATCCGGGTGGGCTTTTTCAAAATGGGCGAGCTGCCGCTCAATAATGGCATCCGGCACGCCGTCCATGGCCTCGGCGATGTTTGAAAAGAGCCGCTGTTTCTGTCCGTCGTCAAACAGGTTGAACAGGGCCCGCGGCTGTCCATAGTCGTCATTGCCTTCCCGGTGATCGTACCGGTCGGCATCCCCGCTGATTTTCAGCGGCGGCTCCCTGAAATCGGGCTTTTCAACCGGCCCTTCAAAGGAGTTTGGTTCGTAGTAGGCATCGGCATTTTTGCTGTTGGGGAAAAAGCGCATATGCCCGTCCTTGTGATAATGATTGACCGGGCATTTCGGCGCATTGACCGGGAGCGCTTCGTAGTGGGTCCCCAGGCGGTAGCGATGCGCGTCTGCATAGGAAAAGATGCGGGCCTGGAGCATCTTGTCCGGGGAAAAGCCGACGCCGGGCACGATATTGGACGGCGAGAAGGCCGCCTGTTCGATATCCGTAAAATAATTGTCCGGATTGCGGTTGAGTTCCATTATACCTACGTCGATCATCGGGTAATCGCCGTGGGGCCAGACCTTCGTCAGGTCGAAGGGGTTGTAGGGGGTTTTTTCCGCATCGGTTTCCGGCATGATCTGCACCTGGAGCTTCCACGTGGGAAAGTCTCCGCCTTCGATGGCATAGTAAAGATCCTCCTGGGCGGATTCCCGTGTCCGCCCCACGACCTCCCGGGCCTCGGCATTGGTGTAATGCTTGTGCCCCTGCTGGGTCTTGAAGTGGAATTTTACCCAGAAGCGTTCGTTGTCCGCATTGATGAAGCTGTAGGTGTGGCTGCCGTAGCCGTTGATGTTCCGCATGCCGATGGGAAGTCCCCGGTCCGACATCAGGATGGTCACCTGATGGAGCGATTCCGGCGACAGGGACCAGAAATCCCATGCGGCCGTGTTCGAACGCAGATTGGTTTTGGGATGCCGCTTTTGGGTGTGGATGAAATCCGGAAACTTGTAGGGGTCGCGCACAAAAAAGACCGGGGTGTTGTTCCCCACCAGGTCCCAGTTGCCTTCCTCGGTGTAGAATTTAAGGGCAAACCCGCGGACGTCGCGCTCCGCATCGGCTGCGCCCAGCTCCCCGGCAACGGTCGAAAAACGGGCCAGCATTTCCGTTTTCTTCCCGACCTCGGAGAAAATTTTGGCCTTGGTGTACTTTGTGATGTCGTGGGTGATGGTCAGCGTGCCGAACGCACCGCATCCCTTGGCATGGACGACCCTCTCGGGAATCCGTTCCCGGTTCTGGTGGGCCAGTTTTTCAATCAACGGGTAGTCCTGCAGCAGTACCGGTCCTTTTGGCCCGGCGGTCAGGGAATTCTGGTTGTCCGCGACAGGTGCACCTGCTGTGGTGGTCAATGTTTTTTTGTCGCTCATGCATGTCTCCTTTTTGAATGTAAATTTTTTACCTGTTCCGGCAATCACTGCACAGACCGAAAAAATCAAGCCGGTGATTCGTGATTGTAAAGCCGGATTCCTTCTCTATTGTTTTTACAAGATCCGCCCTGGCGCCTGCCTCCAGGTCGACAATTTTTTTGCACCGTTCGCACACGGCATGAGGGTGAGGGGCTGTCCTGTTCCCCTCGTAGCGGTTGCCGCCGTCAGGGAAGCCGATTTCAAGCACTTCGCCCAGGGATTTCATCACCATGACGTTCCGGTACACCGTTGCCAGGCTCATCCGGGGAAAATCGTTTTTCAAGCGATTGTATATGGTTTCAATATCCGGATGGTCCTCGCTTGAAGCCAGTATTTTCGCGATGGCCATCCTTTGGGGCGTGATTTTTTGTTTTTCCGCCCTGAGGCGTGAGATTATCTGGTTGAATCGGTTTTCCGAATATTTCATGGACATGTCCTTTGCGGGAGAAAGTCGATCTGTTCCTTATTTATAAGTAATAACCATTATTGTTTGGCGCGCAAAAAAATGACAAGAAAATATGGATATCATCGATGCCAAGGGGCATTTTCAAAATTTGATTCATGATCAAAGGTTCAATTTCCTTATAGGGGGTGGGTGTTGCTCCCCTTGGCGACTGTGAGCGATTGGGATCGCTCTACGGCTTGTTTCGCAACATCCTGGAATCAATTCCAATGCAGGATATTTTGCTCCACTTCGCCAAGAGCGATCGACAATCACTCCCAATGTCGCTTACGGACAGCAACACCCACCCCCTATAAGGAAATTGGTCCGTTTATATATCCCATCATTGGCGGTCTCTTTGTTGGCATCTTGTTTCAAATCATAGAAATACCTTTTGTTTATATTTCGTTTTTTCGAAATCGGTATGGCAATTGAAAGAAAAGAAAAGGTCGCTTGGACACGAAAAGCTTTGTGGTTACGGTATTTCAAAAGGAAGATGTCGTGTTCTGTGGATTTGAAAAAACCGATTTCGATAACGATTTCGATTTCGAAAAAACGAAATATAAACAAGCGGATGGGGCGAAATCTGAATGTTCAGATAAATTCTAATAACGACATGCAAACATGCCCCATACAAAATGACCAATTTCCTTATGACCGGGGGATGGTGTTGCCTGAAAGCGACATTGGGAGGACGTGGCATACCGCTCATGGCGAAGATACGCCAGGCGGCCTGAATTGTTTGAGTCCCGCCATCGGCAAGACGAGTTTTCAGGACGCGGCGTATCAAGCCATAGAGCGGTCGCCAGGTACTCACAGTTGCTAAAGGCAGCGCCATCCCCCGGCCATGGAAAATTGAACCGTATCCCTCTCTTTGCAGGGCCAATCGATGCAGCCGGTTTTTGGCGTTTTTTGCCGATTGCGCGAATTTTCCGGATCCATCCCAATTCTGGTTGAATAATTTCTGTAAAACCGATACACAGGGGTAACTTTACCGATCAAAGGATATTTTTAAAATATGGAAGAAATTGAGAATTCGAAAGAAACGGAAGGTCTGGCGCTTACCCGGATAAATGTGGACGGCCGGGAAATCGTCCTTGTGGGCACCGCCCATGTGTCTACAGGGAGTGCCGACCTGGTGGAAAAAGTAATCGAAGAGGAAAGACCGGATACGGTCTGCGTAGAGCTATGCGCCTCTCGGTACCAGTCCATCCGCAGCAGCGCCGCATGGCGGGACATGGATATCTACAAGGTGATCAAGGAGAAAAAGGCGTTTCTGCTTTTATCCAACTTCATGCTGACGGCGTTTCAGAAGAAAATCGGGGAAAAGCTCGGGGTTCGCCCGGGAGAGGAAATGATCCGGGCGCTGGATGCCGCGGAAAAGGCCGGGGCCCACATCTGCCTCGCGGACAGGGATATCACCATAACCCTGTCCCGAACCTGGCGCTCTACCGGTTTTTTCAAAAAAATGAAGCTGTTTTTTCAGTTGTTGATGTCTCTGGGCAGCGTCGATGATATCGATGAAAAAGATATCGAAAGGATGAAAAACGAGGACATTCTGGAGAGCATGCTCGCTGAATTGGAAACGTCCCATCCGTCCATCCGGAAGATCTTGATCGATGAGCGGGACAGGTACCTGGCGTATAAAATCAAAACCGCCGACGGCGAAAAAACAGTTGCCGTTGTGGGCGCCGGCCATGTTCCGGGCATCCGCCGGTATATCCATGAAACCGATACCATCGATATGGCCGCTCTTCAAACGGTTCCGCCGAAAGGACGCACCGGCGGCATCCTCAAATGGCTGATCCCCGGAATCATTCTTGCCGTATTTGTCGCCGGATTTTTTTACGGCGGCAGAGACGCCGGCGGGGAAATGCTGCTTCTGTGGGTATTGGCGAATGGTTTTTTTGCCGGCGTCGGGGCGCTGGCGGCGTTCTGCCACCCGGTGACGTTTTTCTCGGCCGTTGCCGCCGCACCGCTTACCTCGTTGAATCCCATGCTGGCCGCGGGATGGGTTGCCGGGCTGGTGGAGGCGACCATCAGAAAGCCCAAAGTGAGCGATCTGGAGGATTTGCCCAAAGACATCCTGTCGGTAAGGGGGTTCTGGAGAAACAAGGTTACCCGGATTTTGCTCGTGGTGGTTTTTGCCAATCTCGGCAGTTCCATCGGGACATTTGTGGCCCTGCCGCTGATGATACGGGTTCTTGGCGCTGCGGGATAACCATCGGTCAGGAAAAAGAGGCGACTTTTACGATGGTGCGATGGAATCTCTCACCGTTGGTACGCGTATGGGTCATTTTCACGGTTTTGAGGCGGTCTTCGGCGAACAGCCGGATGCATTCCGGGTAGAGCGCCCATTCGGTTTCAAGACCTTTTTTTTTGATGGATTCAATGGTATCGTCGTCTCCTATGGGAAAACAGCGCTGGCCGATAATGGGGCCGGAGTCTTCCCCGTAATCGATGAAATGAACCGTGCAGCCGGCCACCTTGCAGCCATACCGGAACGTGTCTCCGTAGCCGTCCGTTCCGGGAAAAGCGGGAAGAAGGGCCGGGTGGATGTTCATGATTTTCGGGCGTGCGGGGTCCGTGTTGACGCGATCGATGAAATAGGGGGTCAGGTTCCGCATGAAACCGGCCAGCACAAGCAGGTCAAAGGGATAGGGCGTCATATGTTTCAAAAGCGCAGCTTCCGCGATGCTTCTGGTTTTTAAAAAGGTGTGAAGCCGGTTTGTCCCGGAGGGGGATACGATGGACTGTTTGCGGGAGATATCTTCGAGATCGAAATCCGGGGGCAGCTTTTCCTGGTTCTCTTTCCCGGTGTTTGCACCAAATCGCCGTATGATATCGGCGTAATCGACCACAAAGGTCGGTATATCTGCTTTTCCCGCTTTTTCAAGCCCCTTTGCGCCGGGGTTGTCGGCCCCTGCAAAGATCACGCGGCCGTTAATCCTGCCGGTATTGCAGGCATTTATGATGGCATCCATGTTGCTGCCGGTGCCGCTGATCAGGGCGCCGATGCGGATCGGTTTTTTCATTTTTGTATTGCCTTGTTCGTCTGTACGTTAAAATTACAGGAAATATAGAAAAATCAATTCTTTTTGTCAATGCCGTTGGGGGCTTGTTTCCGGCGGTCAAAAGAAAATCGTGCCCGGATACCGATCCCGGGAGCGAAGCAGGGCGATATATAAACGTTTTTTTGATGCGCGACATAAGGATGGAAATCATATGAAGGAAATGGACCGGCTGATAAAGGTGATGGAACGGCTCCGCGGGCCGGGGGGATGCCCCTGGGATGCTGCGCAGAATCACAAGAGCATGATAAAAGGGCTTATTGAAGAGGCATACGAACTTGCGGACGCCATTGAAAATGAAAACGCCGATGAAATGATGGAAGAGCTGGGCGACGTTTTGCTCCAGGTGGTGTTTCACAGTATCATTGCGGCGGAAGAGGGCGAGTTTACCTTAAACGATGTCGCTAACTGCCTGGCTGACAAGCTGATTTACAGGCACCCCCATGTGTTCGGGGAGAAACAGGTGAATGGCGCGGATGAAGTCATCGTCAATTGGGAGAAGCTGAAGCGGAAGGAAAACGGCAAAAGAGATCGGACGTCGATTCTTTCCGGAATCCCCGAGACCCTGCCGGCGCTTCTTTACGCCCTGAAGATCCAGTCTGCGGCAAGCCGCGTGGGTTTTGACTGGGATGACGCGGCAGGGGTTCTCGGGAAAATCAGAGAAGAGATCGATGAACTTTCAGAAGCCGCAGCCGCCAATGCCGCCGACCGGATGGAGGACGAAATCGGTGACATGATGTTTTCCGTGGTCAACCTTGCGCGGAAAATAAAGGTGGACCCGGAAGCGGCCCTCCGGCGGACCAGCAAGAAATTTTCGAGCCGGTTTGTTGACATCGAACAGGCCGCCCGGGAAAAAAACATACCTGTTTCGGAGATGCCCATGGATGAAAAGGAGCGGGTGTGGCAGGCGGCCAAGCGTCGATACTAGAACCCATCTCAACATTCGGATTTCGGTGCAAGATCGCGGCGGCGTCTTATTTCAAACCGCAGACATACTCGCGTATTTTGAGGATTTGAAATAAGACGCCAACAAAGATATTGGGCCGAAAGACAATTTTGAGATAGGTTCTAATTTGAGATAGGTTCTAACTTTTTTACCCCACCAGCACCAGGCCCATCAGCATGCCCCGTTTGACGGATTCGGGCTCACATTGCGCGCCGATGGGAAAGATCTCCCAGCCGATCTTTGCCGCAAGTCTGAAAGCGTCGATGCCGGCGCTTTCCATGGAAGGGACGCTCATTTCCGGATTTCTGCACTCCCCGCTGCCGTTGAGTTCCCGGCAGGTTTTTTTCTTAAAGCATAAAATATCCTTGCAATTGCTTGCGGAGAATCCTTCCGTCCGGCAAAAACCGATTTTCATGGCTTTTTTCCGGATCATGCGGACCAGGGAATAGACGAGCATGCAATGCCCGCCGAGGCTGAAAAGGTTGCCCGCTTCATCGGCCTGCCCGGATGTGATGCTGTTGCTGAGGCTTTTTGCGGCGATAATGGCCGATTCCACCCGGACGTGGAAAAAAATGGCCTGTTCGTAATTGTTCAGGATGCGTATGGTTTTTTCTGTAGAATACCCGTATGGCGGGCATCGGCCGCATCTCCCGGACATGTAGCACTTGGGAATCATGCATTTGAAACGAACCCGGGGGTCTACGGGGATATCCCCCGCATCAATAATACTGGCGCCGGATGCGCCGTGTGTTACCGCCAGGTTTCGGAGGATTTCCATTTTTTCAGGTTCGGGAGTGGGCGGCGGGATCATTTGTCCATTTCCGTCTCTTTTTCAGATTATGCCACCATCACAAGCCCGGATAGAAAGGGGCGGTCAGGATCCGGTTGGGGCAAGTGCAACTTCCAGGCGGTTTTCAGGGGGTCTATCCCGGCGGCGGACATCGACGGTCTGCTTTTGTAGGGGGCGGTGCAACCCTTTGCCACAGTGGCTGCGCTGCATTGGCCTTCTTCCATACAAAACACACTCCTGCAATTTCCAGCCGCAAAACCCATTGCCAGGTAGTGGCCCATGTAAAACGCGGCAGATTCGACAGCCGATATGATTTCATGTATTTTCCGGTACGCGGCCAGGTGATTTTTGTTGTGTTCGGGATTATCCCCGTCATCGGGCAGGTCGATATTCACATCGATATAGAGGAAAATTCCCTTGTCATATGCAAAAAGGGCCTTTTTGATTTCATCAATGGGATACGCAAGGGGCCAACAGGTCGACATGGAATCCAAATCCGTCTTGGTGGCCATGGTGCGCAGCCGTTTGTCGTCAAAGACGAGGTCTTCCGGACCGATGACAGCCGTCCCGGCTGCCCCCCATCCCAGGGCGCTGGTGCAAAGCGTTTTTATGTCAGCACCCAGGCATGCGGGATCGATTTCGGCACGTATGGGGTGAATGGTTTCGGGAATGACAAAAGGTTTTGACTCCATGGCGGCAATATCCTGATGCGTTTTTTACCTGCCTCGATGCATTGCGGGTCCAACGGTGTTTTTTTCTTGAGAAAATTTGCAAAAAAAACTAATTGGAACTTTTGGGGTTGCATCGCAACGACCATTGCCTATAAAAATATTGGGCAAATTTCACCTGTCAAGGATTAAAATGACCGATATTGTTTGAAGAGGGCTTCGGCAGAGGCATATGTTCAGATATAAACACCTGTTTTTTTAATTTTTAAAGAGCCTGTTTGTGTTGCATCCCGCCATATTTTATGACAAGCGGGCAGCAATCGTGTTTCCGGGCGGTCGCAACATAAACCACAATCGTCTACATATTGCAGGAAGGGGAAAAATCGAAAATGAAAGTATTGGTCAGTGACAATCTTGGTGAAATGGGGATCAAGATTTTCCAACAGGAAGGGATTGATGTGGATGTGCAAACCGGTTTGACCCCTGATGCAATAAAGGGAATTATCGGCGATTATGACGGCCTTGTTATCCGGAGTGCGACAAAGGTGACGGCCGATCTGCTGGAAGCGGCGAAGAACCTGAAGGTGGTAGGCCGTGCCGGCATCGGCCTGGACAATGTGGATATCCCGGCAGCGACCAAAAAGGGCGTGGTGGTGATGAATACACCCGGCGGGAACGTGGTTACCACGGCCGAACACGCCATTGCACTGATGATGTCCGCAGCCCGCAACATCCCCCAGGGAACCATGTCGCTGAAGGCGGGGCGCTGGGATAAAAAGCATCTTCAGGGGCGTGAATTGACCGGAAAAACCCTTGGGGTGATCGGGTTTGGAAAGATCGGATCGGTTGTGGCGGATCGGGCGAGGGGCCTGAAGATGCGGGTAATCATCCATGACCCGGTAATATCTCCCGAAACGGTCGCAAAGCAGGGTTTTGAATCTGTTACTTTGGAAGAACTATACAGCCAGTCTGATTTTATAACGGTGCATGTCCCCAAAACACCGAATACGGCCAACATGATCAACCGGCCGGCATTCGAACAGATGAAGGATGGAGTGATGTTCATCAACTGCGCCCGCGGCGGAATCGTGGATGAAAGCGCCCTTTGCGATGCGTTGCAATCGGGCAAAGTATCCCGGGCGGCGCTCGATGTTTTCGAAACAGAGCCCCCGTCTGCGGATCACCCGCTGCTGGCGCTGGACAACCTGATTGCGACACCCCACCTGGGCGCCTCGACGCTCGAGGCGCAGACAAACGTTGCGGTGGCCGTTGCCAACCAGATTGTGGCATACCTGAAGCACAATAACATCGTAAATGCCGTAAACGTGCCGTCGGTTTCCGGCAAAACCCTTGAAAAATTGAGCCCTTTTCTTCATGTGGCCGACCGTATGGGAAGCATGCAGGCCCAGTTTGCCGCCGGTCAGATCAAAGAAGTCCGCATCGATTACAAGGGGGATTTTCAGGATATGGATCTGACGCCGGTGACCACTGCTTTTGTGAAAGGACTGCTCGATTATCTGGTCCCCCACAATGTCAATTCGGTCAATGCCCTGGCGATTGCAAAGGAAATGGGGATCAAGCTCATGGAGTCCTCATCCCTTGAATCGGATGAATTCGTCAACCTGGTCAATGCCAGGGTCGTGACCACCGAAGGGGAATGCAATGTGGCCGGCACGATTTTCGGCAAAACCGATGCGCGGATCGTGCGTATCGACGATTTCCGGATCGAGATCATACCCGAAGGGTACCTCGCGCTGATCCACAACCTGGACCGGCCCGGTGCGATCGGCGCCATCGGCAACAAGCTCGGCGAAAACAATATCAACATTTCACGGATGCAGGTGGGCAGGCAGGTCGGCGGGGACAACAACGTCATCCTGATCCGGACGGACAGCCCCATTACAGCGGAAGTGGCCGAGCAGATGCTGGCCCTTGAGCAGGTGAAATCGGTCAAGCTGTTTGAATTGTAGCCGGAAGATGCGCGGCCCCTGTCCATCCTGCTCTCCTGGCAGGGAAAAGCGCCATTACTCATCCATATATATGACATCGGTTCCCGGTGGAATTTCGAATTCGAAAAGGGAGGGATCCATGTCGGCGGAGAAGCGAAGATTGTCAAAAGAAATCGTCGTGGTGTCGCCATATGCGTTTTCCGTGACGACCTGTTCGATTTCCGTCGTTTCCTTGTGTACTTCCAGATAAATGGCTGAAAGCTCGTAATGCCTTTCTTTGGGGATCAGTTCCAGCCGCCAGTGGGTTTGTGTTTCGCCTGCCAGGCGAATGTCGAAGGCTTCGGAAATAAGGCTGAAGTTTGAAAGGAAACCGGCCCCCTTGCCATCGCCGAAATATTTCACTGCATTCCCCTTGACCACCTGGTTTTCTTCCGGGCGGTGGATCCACAATGTTTCCCCGTCGGTGACGATGATATGCCTGTCCGGAAAGCGGTATTCCCATCGCATCCGGCCCGGATGGTTGAACCATGCCTTGCCGCCCGCTGTATCGGATATGTCGAGTGCCGAAAGGGTGGATTCCTGGTGAAAATCAGCAGAGAAATTTTTTCCTTCATACCGGTCTTTCAAGGCGTCGACGATCAGGGGCAATTCTTTCCGGTCGGGTTCCTGGTCCCCATGGACGGCTGAACACAGGGGGTATGCCGGTATGATCAACAGCATTGCGGCGGCTGCAAGAATTCGGTGAATCATCAGGGTGCTATCCTTCCTGTAATGTTGACGACTTCGCAAAAAGTCCAATATCTGCGTTGCGCGCAATCTTTGAAGAATCTCACGTACGGCTAAGTACGCTCAATTCTTCAAAAACTGCACGCGCCCTGATCTTGAACTTTTTTCAAAGCCGTCTGATCAAGACTTTTTACGAAGCCATCCATGTTGAATTTGCATGGAAAAACAGTGTGCAAAAAATCTTATCAAAGATCCGCCGGTTACAAAAGAAATTCCTGATATTGGCCGGTGTAAAATAAAGACATTATCGGCCATGCCGGTAACGGGACGCGATAAATCGTTGAATCTGCGGGAATTTTAGATCATACGCCCCCTAGTTTTTTGCTTGACATAAATTTACCGGTTTGATACGCAATTTGTTTTGGGCAAGAGATTAGAATGGCTTCCATGGCGTTGCCGCGAACTTGTTTTTATGCCTGCAGGGGCAACATTGCCTTTCAAATTTCAGTAGGTTTCAAGCAGCGAACAACACCGCAGTCGTATGCGTTGCGCTTTGCATGCCTGTCTGCGGGTGTTTTCATCGATGTTTTTTCGTTTCTGGTTTTAAACTCATATCGTCAGGAGGTTATCATGCAAAGAAGGATCTCGAAAGCGGCCGTTATTGGTTCAGGGATAATGGGTGGCGGGATTGCCGCTCTACTTGCCAGTGCCGGCATCAAGACATTGCTCTTGGACATTGTTCCGTTCGATCTCAAGGACGAGGAAAAGAACGATCCCAAGGCCCGAAACCGCATGGTCCAGCAAGGGTTTGACAATGCGGTCAAATCAAAGCCGCCGTTGTTCATGGACGCCAAAACCGATTCCCAGTTGGTCTCCATCGGCAACCTGGAAGACGATTTAGACAAGCTTTCCGACTGCGACTGGATCGTGGAAGTGGTTGTGGAAAATCTCAAGATCAAGCAGGAACTGTTCAAGAAGATCGACGGCGTGCGCAAAGCCGGGTCCGTGGTCAGCTCCAACACTTCCGGTATTCCCCTGAAAGACATGTCCCAGGAGCTTTCCGCGGACATGAAAAAACATTTTCTGGGAACCCACTTTTTCAACCCGGTGCGCTACATGCATCTGCTTGAAATTATTCCCGGACCCGATACCGATTCCGACGTTTTGACGTTCATGGCCAATTTCTGTGAAAAATACCTTGGCAAGGGGATTGTCTGGGCAAAGGATACCCCCAACTTCATCGGCAACCGGATCGGTATCCAGGGAATGGGCAAGGCCATGAACGCCATGCTGGAACATGGTTTGACCATTCCTGAGGTGGACGCCATCTTCGGGCCGCCCATGGGGCGCCCCAAGACCGCCACCTTTAAAACAGCCGACCTGGTCGGTCTCGATACCATGTATCACGTGGCCAAGAATTGCTACGATGCCTGCCCCGATGATGAAGCGCGGGAAACCATGGCCCTGCCGGATTTTGTCAAGCAAATGGTCGACAACAAGATGCTCGGCAACAAGACCAAGGGCGGATTTTACAAGAAAGAGCTCACCCCGGAATGGAAAACCCTTCGCAAGGTGATCAACCCCCAGACCATGGAATACGAAGAGTACGGCAAACCGGATTTCCCATGCCTGGCGGAAGCAAAGAAAAAAAGTTCGCTTCCGGAAAAGATTCAAGCGGTGGTGTACGGCGATGACAAGGGCGCCACGTTTGCATGGGATGTAACTGCGAGCGGATTGATTTATTCCGCCAACCGTATCCCTGAGATTTCCGATACCATCGTTGACATCGACAACGCCATGAAATGGGGATACAATTTCGAAATGGGCCCCTTTGAAGCATGGGATGCCATCGGGGTCAAGAAGTCGGTTGAAAAGATGGAAGCAGAAGGGCGCGCCGTTCCGGAAAAGGTCAAAAAGTTCCTGGCCGACGGCAATGAAACTTTCTACAAGATCGAAGGCGGCAGGAAGTATTTTTACGATTTCGCGTCGGGGAGCTATAAACCGGTTCCGGTCAGCGATAAAGAAATCAGCCTGTATAACCTGCGCCAGGAAAACAAGGTGGTCAAATCAACGGCCTCCTGCTCCCTTATCGACCTTGGCGACGGCGTTTTCGACCTTGAGTTCCATTCCAAGATGAACGCCATCAACAAGGAAATGATTGATTTCATGGCGGAAGCGGGCGACTACGTGGACAAAAACGGCGTCGGCATGGTTATCGGCAACCAGGCCTCCGGCATGCCCGCACCCTTTTCCGCCGGCGGCGACCTTGCCTTCATGCTGGGCCTGGCCAAAGACGGCAAGTTTTCTGAAATTGATGATTTCATCAAAGACGTGCACCTGGGTATCATGAGCACCAAGTATTCCTCCTTCCCGGTGGTTGCAGCTCCCTTTGGGCTGGCATTGGGCGGCGGGTGCGAGGTCTGCCTGTCCTCGGACAGGATGGTCGCCAATGCAGACCTGTTCATGGGGCTTGTGGAAATCGGCGCCGGCCTGGTGCCGGGCGGATGCGGCATGATCCACCTGTGGCAGAATTATATCAAGTATATTCCCAAAATCGCCAAGATTACCGATCATGCGGGATTTTTTATTCAGGCGTTCATGTGCGTGGCCCAGGCCAAGGTTTCCAGCTCGGCGGCCGATGCCCGCAACAAGGGCTACCTCCGGCCGGATGACCGTATTGTCTTTAACAAAGACAACCTTATCGGTGAGGCCAAGAAAGAAGTCCTGAAAATGGTCGATGACGCGTATGCGCCTCCGCTTAAGGAGAAATTTCCGGTATTCGGACGGGAAGCCATTGGCATGATACGCGCTGAAATGCTCAACATGCGCTCCGGCGGCTACATTACCCCGCATATGGAAACCATCGCCAAAAGGGCGGCTTACTGCATGGCCGGCGGTGATGTACCGGCAGGAACCCCGGTGAGCGAAGAATATCTCATGAAGCTCGAGCGGGAAGCCTTTGTCGATCTTTGGAAAACCGAAGAAACGCAGAAAATGGCCGAGCACATGATGACCACCGGGAAGCCCTTGTTCCTGTAAATACCATTACCAGTACCCGAACGAAATAACCTGTATTGTTTAGGAGGATATAAAGATGAAAGAAGCCTATATCGTCACATCGTTCCGCACCCCGGGATGCCGCAGGGGAAAAGGAGCTTTCGCACAGACGAGACCGGAAGACCTGTTGAATACGGTGTTGAACGCCGTTATGGAAAAAACCCCGCAAATCGAGAAAAAGGATGTGGAAGACCTGATGATCGGGTGTTCCTTTCCCGAAGCGCAGCAGGGGCTCAACATCGGCCGCGTCCTGGCCCAGATGGCGGGATTTCCCGATGAGACATGCGGCGCCACTGTAAACCGTTTTTGCTCCTCAGGCCTTGAAGCGATCGCGCTCCAGGCCATGCGCATCAAAAGCGGCTGGTGCGATGTCGCCATCGGCGGCGGTATTGAATCCATGTCCATCGTTCCCATGGGCGGCAACATGCCGCGTCCTCATCCGAAGATGGCCAAGGAAAATCCGGATGTGTATATTTCCATGGGCGTTACCGCGGAAAACGTGGCCAACCGGTATAACGTGAGCCGTGAAATGCAGGACGAATTCGCCTACCATTCTCACATGAAAGCGGCAAATGCAAAAGCAAAGGGTCTTTTCAAGGAGATTGTCCCCACGCCGGCGCAGCGTTTTCTTGAAAAGAACGGGGAGTGGGTGGAAGAAACGTTCACGCAGGATTTTGACGACGGTATCCGGGAAACCACCACTGCGGAAGGTCTTGCCAAGCTCCGCCCGGTTTTCTCGGCAACCGGATCGGTTACCGCGGGCAACTCGTCCCAGACGACCGACGGTGCGGCCGCCACACTGGTTATGAGCGAAGAGGCGGTGAAGAAGTATAATGTCACCCCCATTGCCCGAATTGTCGGCTACACCGTTGCCGGCTGTAAGGCGGATGAAATGGGCGTTGGGCCCGCATACGCGGTCCCCAAGGTGCTCAAGATGGCGGGGCTCAAGGTGGAGGATATCGGTCTGTTTGAACTCAACGAGGCGTTTGCCTCCCAGGCCATTTATTCCATGCAGCAGCTGGGTCTCTATGATGACAAGAGCCTGTGGGCATCCGATTCGGACAAGCGGATCGTCAATGTCAACGGCGGTGCCATTGCACTGGGCCACCCGCTGGGCTGCACAGGCGCAAAGCTCTGTGCCCAGCTCATGAATGAAATGAAGGAGCGCGGCGTGAAATACGGCGTCGAGTCGATGTGCATCGGCGGCGGCATGGGTGCCGCAGCCGTGTTTGAACTCGTGTAGCCGGTCTGAACCTTATGTAAAACAAAAAAAGCTGCCGGGTTTTCCGGCAGCTTTTTTTTATCGTGTTTTTTTTGCTTCTAAGCGTTGTTCTTTTCGAACGTTCTCATAAAATCCACCAGTTTTTCCACGTTTTCATAGGTGGCGGCGTTGTATATCGAGGCCCTGCATCCGCCCACTGAACGATGCCCCTTGAGGCCGCCCAGGCCGTTTTGCGTTGCTTCGGCGATAAATTTCTTTTCCATGTCTTCCGACGGCAGTCGAAAGGTGACGTTCATGAGTGAACGGCTGTCCTTGTCGGCTGTCGGCTGGTAAAAGGTCGTTTCATCCATGAAACCGTAAAGAAGATCCCCTTTTTTCCGGTTGATCTTTTCCATCTCGGCCAGCCCTCCGACAGTCTCCTCAAGCCATTTGAGCACGAGCTGCACCATGTATATGGCAAAGCACGGGGGGGTGTTGAACATGGAATTTTTGGATGCATGGGTCCGGTAGTCCAGCATGGTTGGCAGGCCGTCCGGGATCAGCTTCAGCATGTCGTCGCGGATAATGACCATGCATACGCCTGCAGGGCCGATGTTTTTCTGGGCGCCGGCATATATCATTCCGAACTTGCTCATGTCCAGGGGACGGCTCATGAAATCCGAGGACATGTCCGCCACCAGGGGTACGCCGCCGGTATCCGGAAACTGGGCCCACTGGGTCCCTTTGATGGTGTTATTGGAAGTGATGTGCGCATAGGTGGCATCCTTGTTAAAGCGGATATCTTTTGGTATGTAGGCGAAATTCCGGTCTTCGGAAGAGGCCACGACCGTATGCGCCTTGTTTTGAATCTGGGCTTCCTTTATCGCCTTGGTGGACCATGTGCCGGTATTGACGTAATCCGCTGAGCGCCCGTCGGTAAGAAAGTTCATGGGGGCCATGGCAAACTGAAGGCTGGCGCCTCCCTGCAAAAACAGGACGTGGAAATCGTCGCCGATCTGTAAAAGCCGCTTGGTGCGGGCAATCGCATCGTTGATGACATTGTCGAAGGGCTCGGAGCGGTGGCTGATTTCAACGATTGACATGCAGCAGCCCTGGAAATCCAGAAGCGATGCCTGGGCTTCTTTCAGTACGGGCTCGGGAAGCGTCGCCGGTCCGGCATTAAAGTTGCAAATTCGGTTTGTGGGCATATTGTTCTTCCTCCTGTTTTTTGGAACGCGTTTATGGTATTGAATTTATGGAATTGAATCAATGCGGTAAAAATAAATTATCTAATTTACCAGTATATGCAAAAAAAGTCAACCAAAAATGGGAATATACCCACATCATTATTGACAATCCTGCGTGTTTTACATACATAACAGGTGAACGGTACGCATTGGGCAGCAAGAGAATCCCTGCAGAAACACTGAACAAAGCGGGAGAGGGGAAATGAAAATTATCAACTATCCCTCGGCGGATGCGGAAGCGTGCATTGCAGCGATCATCAGCCGGGGATTGATATATGAAAAAGACGACATCGACGCGGTCAATCATATCCTGGCGGATGTAAAAGAACGCGGTGACGATGCCGTGATCGAATACACCAATCGCTTTGATGCACCGGAAATGAAAATCGCGGACATGGCGGTTACACCGGAAGAAATGGCATCTGCCGAAAAAAGCGTGGATGACGCTTTTGTCTCGGCACTTTCCCGGGCGGCCGGGCAGATCGAATCCTTTCACCGGCGCCAGCTTGAAAATTCCTGGTTCGATGCTCCGAGACAGGGCGTGATTCTGGGGCAGATGGTAAACCCGTTGTCTGCCGCGGGTATTTACGTTCCCGGTGCCAGGGGGGGGACGACGCCGCTGGTCTCCTCCGTGCTGATGGGAGGCATCCCCGCGAAAATCGCCGGCGTAAAAAGGGTTGTCATGGTTACGCCGCCGACCGCGGACGGCAGCGTGAATCCGCATCTTCTGGCGGCGGCAAACCGTATCGGCATCGATCAGGTCTACAAGGCCGGCAGCGCTTGGGCGATCGCCGCACTCACGCACGGGACAAAAACCATTGCTCCCGTGGATGTGATCGTAGGGCCGGGGAATGTATATGTCACCCTGGCAAAAAAGATGGTCTCCGGTTTGGTGGGTATTGACGGCGTGGCCGGCCCCAGTGAAATTCTGGTTATCGCAGACAGCCATGCGGATCCGGACTACATCGCCGCGGATCTCCTCTCCCAGGCGGAGCACGATCGTCTGGCATCGGCCGTCCTGGTTACCACATCCAATGATGTTGCCCGCGCGGTTTCCGATGCTTTGCAAGGGCAGCTGCCCCGGCTTTCGCGCGGGGAGGTCGCGGCGGCCTCCCTGGAGCGTTTCGGCGCCATCCTGTTGGTACCCGACATGGAAGCGGCCATGGAAATCGCCAATCGGATCGCCCCGGAGCATCTTGAGCTTCAGGTACGAGATCCGTTTGACTGGATCGGCTCCGTTAAAAATGCCGGGGCTGTTTTCATGGGAGCCTATACGCCCGAACCTATTGGCGACTATATTGCCGGGCCCAATCACGTGCTGCCGACCGCGGGAACGGCGCGATTTTCTTCCGCCCTGTCCGTTGGCTGCTTCATGAAGCGTACCAGCCTGGTCTACTACACGGCCGGGGCCTTTTCCGACGAAGCCGAAGATGCCATGCGGCTGGCAGAAATCGAAGGGCTCGGCGCGCATGCCGAGTCCATGCGGATACGGATGAAAAAGAGACAGGGGTAATTTTTTGTCTTGACAGCTGGACAGTGCAGCGGTATTAAAATAACTTTTGAGTATTTGCTCAAAAAAAGGTGAATGTATGGGACGACCACATAAGAAACGATTTGTATCGCATAACCCCGGGGTAAGTTACTTCAAGCCAAGGGGCATCCCCATGGTCAAGCTATCGGAAACCCGGCTGGCCATTGATGAATGTGAAGCCCTGCGGCTTGCCGATTACATGGGGTATTCCCACGAGGAGGCCGGGGAGGAGATGGGGGTATCGCGCGCCACTTTCGGCCGCATTATCGAAAAAGCCAGAAAAACGGTTGCGGATGCGCTGATCAACGGGAAAGCGATCCGCATCGAAGGGGGCAATTACCAGTTTGTGGACGGGGAGCGGCGTTTTGCGTGTTCCTGCTGTAATTATGACTGGATTATGGAATGCGGGACGCCCAGACCCGACGTCTGCCCGGAATGCGGGGAAAAAGAGGTCGAGCGCGTCATGCCCATCCAGGAGGAGTAAGTCTACAACGCGTTATAACCATATATTTTGTTTTTTACATGTTTTCCAGAAAAGGAGAGCGAAAATGGGTGAATGTCAGCAGCCCGGATGCAGCAGCGGCGGTCCGCAGAATGCCGGGCAGGATAGCGATGAAAATGTGAAAAAAGCGTTGGCCAGGATCAAGCACAAATTTTTGGTGATGAGCGGCAAGGGCGGCGTGGGAAAAACAAGCGTCTCGGTCAATATGGCCATGGCCCTTGCGGAAAAAGGGTTTACCGTCGGGATCATGGATGTGGACGTCCATGGTCCGGATGTCCCGAGAATGCTTGGGTTGACGGGCGTGAAAGCCGGAAGCGCCGGGGAGAAGCTCGAACCCCTGCATTATTCGGACAAACTTTCCGCCATTTCCATCGATGGGATACTGCCGGACAACGATACGGCGGTGATCTGGCGGGGGCCATTGAAGCATGCAGCCATCACGCAGTTTATCACCGAGGTCAACTGGGGAGACCTGGATTACCTGATTATTGATTCCCCTCCCGGTACCGGGGATGAACCCATGAGCGTTGCCCAGACGGTAACCGACGCCCACGCCATCGTGGTGACCACCCCCCAGGAGGTGGCCCTGTCGGATGTGCGCAAATCCATCAATTTCTGCAAAAAGCTCAACCTGGATATTTTCGGCATCGTCGAGAACATGAGCGGCTATGCGTGCCCCCACTGTGGCAAAACCATCGAACTTTTCGGCAGCGGCGGCGGCGAAAAAACCGCCAAACAGTTCGGCTTGCGGTTTCTGGGGCGCATCCCCTTCGATCCGAACATGGTCAAGGCCGGAGACTCCGGAAACGCGTTTCAGCTTGCGTACAAGGATTCCCCGGTGACAAAAGCGCTTCATGATATCGCCGATATCATGGCAAACGCCTGATTGCTTTATTCGTATCTGCTGCGCTTCCGCGCCCCGGCGCGGAAGCGCAGCTTCCAGCAGCACCGAAAACCCATTTATCCACCCTCCCACATTTTTCTCCTGTTTCGCCCCCATTCATCGCCTTTGATTGAGCGCTATTTTTTTTCTTGAAATTTTTCAATTCAGAGACATATTTTCTAAATAGAACCCTTGCGAGGGGCACCGGTTCTTTTCCGGCCCGCATCCGAAAGCCGTATAATACAGAAACAGGAGGTCCTTTTTATGAAAGATCGTTTCGTATTCAGGTATATCGTCATTGCCGCAGTCCTGGTTTTGGGTGTTTTGTGGACGCTTGGATCCGCAGCCCCGCAGCAGGCCGATTATCCCAATGCCCGGTTTATTACCGATGCTCATTGGTTGCATGACCATATGGGCGATGAAGATCTGGTGATTGTGGATGTCCGGACAGAAGAATATTTTGACAACGAGGTGATCCCCGGTGCAATCCGGATGCAGTGGTCCGATTTTCGATTCAACGATATCGGAAAAAATCTGGCTTCCGTATTCAAAGGGGTCCAGGCGGCCCAGGAAGTGCTGGGCCGTCACGGCATTGCCCCCACGGATACGGTGGTGCTCTATGATTCGGTCTCCAGGGACGGGGGTGCCACCGCCTCCTACGTATTCTGGATCCTTGATGTGATGGGTCACGAGAACAAGAAAATCCTGGAGCGGGGTATCGATGCCTGGAAGGAGGCAGGCTACGAAGTGGCAGCCCAGCCGCGAAAACCCGAACCCGTGTCCTACCAGCCTTCCCCGGGCAGTATCCAGAAGCACCTGCTCATTGATGAAAAATTCATTTATCAGCGGTTGGGAGATTTTTATTATCAGATTGTGGATGTACGTTCCCGGGAAGAGTACCTTGGGGAAAAGGGATCTAAGGGCCTGGATGGCACGCCCTTGAAACAGGGGCATATCCCCACTGCGGTCAATATCAACTACCAGGACGCATGGACGGATCCGGAAACCAAGGCCATCAAATCCTACTCCGAACTGCAGGCCATTTACAAGGGGCTCGATCCGTCAAAGGGCGTGATTGTCTACTGCGACTCGGGGAGGCGCAGTTCTTTTTCCTACTTTGTGCTTCGGCTGATGGGCTTTGAAAATGTCTACACGTACGAGGCGTCGTGGCAACAATGGGGCAATCCGGACGGTTTTCTGCCGGTGGAAACCCGTGAGAACCAATTGTCTGGAGATTTTCTCCCGGAGCCGGTAGAAATGACCGGTACCGTCCAACCTGCCGGAAGCGCTCCGGCAACATCCCGGCCGAGCGGTGACGAACCTTCCGGCGGCTATGTATCCTGTGGAGGTTGATCATGCAGAAGAATCGATTGTTATCACCATACTGGAAATGGGTTCCGGCCGGCTTTGCCCTGGCGGGGGTTATTCTGTTTGTTTTTGCCACTTTTGGCCCTCCTGCCTCGTCTTCCGGGTTTGTGGCAACATTGAAAGGCGCCATTGAGCCCCTGGCTCCGGCCTATGTGGAAGGAAAAGCCCATTACCGCATGTCCGGCGGCCCTAGTGCATGGGTCTTCGCTTTTGTGCTGGGCATGGCCATCGGCGGATTTGTTGCCGGGCGTACCTTTTCCGTACCGGTACGCGATATCCCGGAAATATGGGAAAAACGATTTGGAAGCAGCCGGCTCAAACGGTATTTTGCCACCTTTGCCGGCGGATTCATCATTCTGTTTGCATCCCGTCTTGCCGGCGGCTGCACACTGGGGCTGTTTATTTCCGGATCCACCCAGCTGGCTGTCAGCGGCCTGTATTTTGGCGTGCTGATTTTTGCCTTTGCCATGTTGACGGCCCGCATCGTGTACGGCAATGCCGGAAAGGAGGAAAAATGACGACGCAGATATGGCTTGGCCTGCTCTCAGGCGTTGCGTTCGGTTTTGTGATCCAGCGGGCCGGCGCCACCAATGCGAATAAGATGGCCCGTGCACATTTGATGATAGAAGCCGATATCCCCCGGTTCATGCTTCTGGCCGTGGTGCTTTCGGCAATCGGGCTAGTAGGGCTGCAGGCCTCCGGTGTGGGACGTACCCTGATTATCCCCACCAGCCTGGCGGCCACGGGAATCTCCGGCGTATTGTTTGGCATCGGCTGGGGACTTTGCGGATATTGTCCGGGTACGACATGGGCGGCGGCGGGCGAGGGGCGCATGGACGCCATTTTCGCTTTGCTCGGCGGGCTGGCCGGAACGGCGGTGTTTGCCCAGGTCCATGAAACCCTGATCCCGCTGCTGTACGCGCCCACCAATATAGGGCAGATCACGCTGGCCGACTGGTTCGGCAGCAGGCTGATCGGCGCGGCTGTTCTTGTCGTGGTGTTTGCCGTCTGCATTTGGGGCATCGGAGTGCTCTGGGAAAGGAACGGGGATGCGAAAACCCGTTAAATTCACTGTTTTCTTTGCTGTATTTGCCGCCCTTTGTTTTTTTGCCCACGGATGCGGGCAATCCGGCGACAATGCCCAGGCCCTGGATGTACCCCGGGGGTATGTGCCGGAAATACGGGTGGAGGTTCAGGATCGAATTTTCGGTTTCGGGCCGTTTGTGGGATACTATTTCAAGCCGGAAACCCCCGGTGATTTTACCCGGCTGCAGTTTGTCTGTTTTAATGAGCGCAGTTTCTATACCCGGGACCTACCGGAAAATGCCAAACTTTTTGAGGGGACGGCCGTATTGACCCGCCTGCCCGATGCCGATTTTGATCTGCCCGAATCCGCCCGGATCAACCCGGTGTTTTTTTCAGAGGCACCCTCCCAATGGCTGGGCGCCCGGCCGGAACCCAAAGACGCATTTGTTCATTTTCATTCCTGCTACGACGTCCAGGGTCCGGTGATGACCGGATACTGGATCCGGCACGATGCCGTTGCGGCGTTCACCTATGACATGGGCGGCCGGGTGGGGCCGGACAGCCCCCTTTATCACGAGGTAACGCCCGGAACGGACAAGGATTTTGCCCGAATCATCGAATTTGACTACGGCCCGGACCGGTAGCGGCAGGGATTTCGGTCCGATCCTTAAATGAGGTAACGAACCAACGGGCCGCATCGCCGAAAGCGCGTTTGGATACATGGGAGAGAAAAAATAGCCCCCCCCCTTGTCTATCCGGTTGGAAGGCAACGGTTTTGTGTGATTCCGTTTTTCTCTTTTCTGCGCTGGATCAGCCGGGTCGCTGAATGCCATATTTTTTCATCCGCTTCCAGACCGTTACCCGGCTGACTCCCAGCATTCGGGCAGCTTTCGACTGATTCCAGCCGCATTGTTCCAGTACCCGGAGAAACTGTTCGCGCTTTGCACCGTCACCGGAATCCGGCACACGGAAAACCGCTGCCGGCGATGGATCCGGCTGGGGTTCGACTCCTTTGGATATTTTTCCCGGCAGATCCCCGACATCGATACTGCCGCCGGCGCACAGGACGAACGCGTATTCGATGGCATTCCGCAATTCCCGGATATTCCCGGGCCACGGGTAGGCTGTCAACTTGTCGAGCGCTTCCGGCGTAATCCCCAGGATTCTTTTTTCCGAATTGCCCGCATTCAGTCGAATAAAATGCTGTGCCAGCATGGGGACGTCCTCTATGCGCTCGGCCAGGGGCGGACACTGGATCGGAAACACATTGATACGGAAGAACAGATCCTCCCGGAAGCGACCCTGCTGAACCATCTCCTCGAGTTTCCGGTTGGTGGCGGTAATAATGCGGACATTGACCGGGATCGTATAATGATCACCAACCTTTTCGATCTCTTTGTCCTCCAGAACGCGCAACAGTTTTACCTGCGTCGCGTGGGGTATGTCGCCGATTTCATCCAGAAAGACGGTTCCGTCATGGGCGGCTTCGAACCGGCCGATCCGGTTGCGGTCCGCACCGGTAAAGGACCCTTTGACATGACCGAACAGCTCGCTTTCCAGCAGGCTTTCATTTAACGCGGCACAGTTTACTTTGATAAACGGCTTGTCCTTTCTCCCCCCGGCCTCATGCACGGCCCGGGCAACCATTTCCTTGCCCGTGCCGCTTTCCCCGGTAATCATGACGGGCGCATCGGATTGCGCCACGTTTTCGATCATTTCGAAAAGTCCCTGCATCCGGGCGGTCTTTCCCAGAATACCATGATATCCATCGTCGAGGTGAAATGTCTGGCGCAGTGATTGGATTTCCCGCTCCTGGCGGATGATCTGGGAGATATCGGTCAAGGTTTCCACCGCGCCAATCATCTCGCCCGCCGCATCCCGTAAAACGGAGGCGCTTTTAAGGATGTGTACGGTTCTCCGGTCCTTTTTGGTGATCAGGCATTTTTTGTCTTTGGTCCGGCCAACAGCAAACATCTTGCACCACTTTTCACCGGGGCCTTCCCCCAAAAATTTGCAGCCGGTACAATTCAATATGCGGCAGCTGCGCCCTTCAAGTTCATCCGCGCGGTAACCGGTAATTTCTTCGGCCCCCGGATTTGCGGCAATAATTTTTCCCTGCGTATCCACGACAATCAGTCCGTCGCGGAGTGTGTCGAATATGGTTTTCCAGTAAGGCCCGAGATCCATTGGGTGTGCTGTCCTTTCGTTACGTATGTAAAAATACTTGTTAACTGTTAATAAAAATGCTAACCGTTAAGTTAACAATGTGTTGCCCTTTTCTCTAAACCAAGTCTCTCCGGATTGCAAGGTTTTTGTGTTTAATAAAAACAAATCGAGCACTTAACAATAAGCCAAGGGTTTGGCACAGGCTTTGCTTTATTTTATGTCACCACGCTAACCGTTTTTTTTATATTAACACCTTAACAGGGAGCTTTAGGGAAAATGAAAACCATTCGGACGTATGGCATGTTGAAATGGACCATCTGCTTATTGGTCGGTCTGGCCGTTTTTGCCGCACCGGTTTGGGCCCAGGAGAACCCGGATGAAGTAGCCGACGAAATCCGGGAATTAAAACAACGGGTCAAGGAGCTGGAAAAGGACAATGAATGGAACACCGAGGATATCGACAGTCTGCTGGACCGGGTGGATGAAGCCGAGATGCATACGGCGACCGATACCCTCTCCTTTGACGTGGAATTTCGGACCCGCGCCGAATCAATCCACTACAAGGACATCCGCATGGCACCGCCGGAGGTCCTCGGCGCATTCTTCACGCCCTTTAACCCCTCTAATCCCGCTCAAAGCGGTTTTAACGGTGCAACCCTTGCCCAGATCCAGGGCGGGATCGCCAATATGGCCTCGGGGGGCAATCTGCCGGCACCGGAAAAATACGATGCCGACAACGATGTGATTTATACGAACAAGCTCCGGCTCAACATGTTCGCACGGTTCAACCCGCACTTAGATTTCCAGGGGCGCCTGGCGGCCTATAAGGTTTTCGGCGACAGCACCGGGGTCAAGTTCAACCGGGGCGGTGTAGACGACATCACTTTAGACGGCACCACTGCAAGCCGTCCCGGCGGCGATACCGTCCATTTGGAACGGGCCTATTTTGTTTACCGCAACGATATCGCAAATGTTCCCGTCAGCTTTTCCGCCGGCCGCCGCCCCTCCACCCAGGGTCCCCCGCTGGAATACCGCAATTTCAGCGAAGTGGGCGGCTCTCCCGTGTCTACCATTATTAACTGGCAGTTCGACGGCGCGTCGCTTTCTTTCGGCCTGGAAGATACCGTCGGCATACCCGGGGCCTCCTTCAAGCTGTGCTACGGGGTGGGATTTGAAAACGACTGGGGCAACTCCACCGCACTTAGCCCCGCCTCCGACCTTGAAGACGTTCATATGCTTGGCTTTATTTCCAATTTCTACGACAACGGCACCACCAGCCTCATGTTCAATTATGCCCATGCCTGGGATGTCACGGACGGGTTTGCCGGCAGTACGGTCATGCCCTTTACCATCGCCCGGCAGGACCGGGACGGGGACGGCACCCCGGAATACTATTTCTCTGAAAATAATGGGGGCTTTGTTTCCCGCCTTGAGCCGGCCAGCAACATCGGCGACTGGGATGCGGCAACCCTGCTCCTGCGTAGTCAGGTTGCCACCCCCAACGATCATATTGACTGGTTTATCTCCGGTTCCTGGAGCCATACCGATCCGTCGCAAATCTCCGATAATCCGTTTTTCGAAATGATGGGTATGGGGCTGTTGAGTTCGAACGGCCAACTGGAGTCACGCGACGGCTACAGCGTGTATGCCGGCATGATTTTCCCCATGCCTCATGATGCCCGCTTCGGTGTCGAATACAACTGGGGTTCGAAATACTGGTTTAATTTTACCGGCGCCGAAGATTCCCTGATCGGAAGCAAGCTCGCCGCCCGGGGCCAGGTTTTCGAAACCTATTACCACCAGCCCATCTACGGCCCCAACTTCTTTGTTACGCTGGGCGGGCAATACTACGATTACAAATACACCGGCAGCGGGAATCCGCTGGGAAAACCCGTGGAGATAGAAAAGGCCAATGCCCTTGATGCGATCAATCCGGTAACCGATGAGGTCTGGAATGCGTACTTGTCCGCAACGGTGAATTTTTAAACACAAACCACAAGAGTCCGGGAAAAGTGAACCATGCACAGCTTTTTCACCAATACACAGGATGAACTCCGCGCTGCCTATGCCCTGTCATTTGATCGCAACTGGCCGGGTTGGCTGGGCGGCATCCTGATTGCCGTTATCGCCTTGATGATATTCATCTGGAACGTCCCCTGGGGAGTTGCCGGGGGATACCAGAACTGGGGCGATTGGGCCTATTATTGGATGGGCGCGGCAGAGGCCCGTCCGGAAATGCCCTGGATCAATACCCTTTCCGTTTCCAACCTGGGTATATTTTTCGGTGCCCTGGCCTCCGCCTTGCTGAGCCGGCAGTTCGCCTTCAGGCGCGCGCCGCGGATAGAATATGCCAAAGGCCTTGTCGGCGGCTGCTTGATGGGCGCCGGTGCGGCACTGGCTGCCGGGTGCAATGTGGGCGGCTTTTATACGGCGGTCGGCATTTTTTCGATCGGAGGGTACGCCATGATGATCGGGCTTGGTGTCGGCGCCTTTATCGGGCTGCACTACCTGCTCTGGGAGATGGAGCACCTGGCCCACCTGTCTGGCGGCGGGAAAACGGAAAACAAGCCTTCCAAACGGGATTGGTCGCAGATCCAGCCGGTTATGGGAGTGTTTTTGCTGGGCGGCGGGATTGCGGCATTTTATTTCTACTCGGCCTTTGATTTGACCAAGATCGGCGGACTTTTGTTTTTCGGGTTGCTTATCGGTGTGGTCATGCACCGCTCCCGGTTCTGCTTTGTTCGGGCCTTCAGGGAGCCGTTCATGACCGGGGACGCCGATATGGTCCGGGCCGTGGCGGTGAGTCTCATCGTGTTTGGTTTCGGTGCGGCCGTTATCAAGTGGAACTGGATACAGCCGCCGGAAATGGGGGTGTTCCACCCGTGGATCGGCAGCCTGGCAGGGGGCCTGCTGTTCGGCATCGGCATGCTCCTGGCCGGCGGGTGTGCCAGCAGCACCCTGTGGCGGGCGGCCGAAGGGCATTCCAAATTGATGATAGCCATGGTCGCTTTCGCCCTGTCCAATCCGGCCACCCATATGCTGATTGCCGCCACCGGGTTGAAGCCGTATCTCGGCGCAAAAATGTTCATGCCGGCCATTCTGACGTGGCATGTGGCCCTGCCGCTCTTTGTCGCCATCCTGCTGTTATGGGTGCTTGTGGCGGGCTGGAATGAAAAAACGGAAAAACTGATTATCTTTTAATAAACGGATTATTTTTTGAGGGCGTGTCAAATATGCCGGAGCAATTCAATACACAACTTTTACGAGGGGGAAGCATGGAGACCAAAACCGTTACAGCAGACAAAATAGTGGATGCCCGGGGGCTTTCCTGCCCCATGCCCATGCTGAAAACAAAGAAAGCCTTAAAAGGGTTGAAGGACGGCCAGGTGCTGGAGGTCTGGGGGACCGATCCCGGTTCCGCAAACGACATTCCCGATTTTGTAAAAAAGCACGGCAGCGAATTGTTGTCCATGCAGGCGGATGCCGGGGGTTATACCCGATACATCATTGAAAAGCGATAGGTGAGGTGAAATGAAAAAAGTAGCGGTGTTGATCAAAGCGGTCGAACAGCAGTATGAAGGCCTGCGCGTCAGCCTGGGTGCCCTTCTCGATGCCGTCGAGATCGATATGTATGTCCTTAACCATGAAGTCGGCGACATGGATGACGCATACCGGGACAATATGGAATTTTTGGATGAAATGGAAGGCGGCCGGTTTTCCAATAATACGGCCAACGTGGAAAAATATGATTTTCGGCATGCCACGCTGAAAGCCGCTGCCCAACGCATCAAATCGGCTGACATCGTTATACCGTTTTAATTCGGGGAGAGTGAAACCATATGAAAATCCTGCATATTCTTAAAAATGAACCGGATGATACGGTTCAGCGGCTCATCGATGCCATGTCCGACGAGGAAGACGAGTCGAGCGTGGAACCCCTTTTCAAGAAGGATATCCATTGGGAACGGCTGGTTGACGATATATTCTCGCACGACAAGATAATCTGCTGGTGGTAGAACACACATCACACGAATGGGGGCAGCAATGACTGAAAAACTGGGCATCCTGGTCGGCACGGACAAGCATATGGATTATGTTGTCGAACTCACCCATGCCGCATGCACCAAGGGGAAATCGGTGGAAATATTCTTTACCGGGCAGGGCGTCAAGCTGACGCAGCGGGCCGATTTCAAGCGGCTTGTGGGCAAGGCGAAATTGTCCGTATGCGATGTCAGCTATCGCGGCTTTGGCTTTACCGGTGATGTGCCCGGCGTCGGCTTCAAGGATTTTGCCACCCAGGCGCGAAATGCCGAAATGATAAACGGGTGCGACCGATATGT
>JAABTJ010000021.1 GCA_011389935.1 Desulfobacteraceae bacterium | reverse complement strand
CTTTCCTCGAGGCTGCGGTCGCCGGCAATGTAGTCCAGGATTTCTTTTCCGGAGGGGTCGCCGTCGTCTCCCCCCAGGTGCTGCTTCTGGATTTCGTTGATGTGGTTCCAGGAAAACATCGTGCCGCGCCGGATATCCGCCCGGTACGTGAAAATGGCGCGGGGATCGATAGCCAGGTTCCGGGCATCCAGGTTTTCCGCAGCGCGCCATTTTTCCCCGGCCACCGCCCCGGTATCCGCATTCAGGCAGTACGCAACCAGGTCGCCTGCCCCGCCGGCAGAGGCCATCCCCTGGAAAAGAAGGGTGTCCGCCTGGAGACCGGCCGTGCTTGCGGCCAGGTGACCGGCTTCGCCATTGGCAGGCAACAGGCTCAAAAAAAGAAGGGCAGCGGTCACGCCGCGAACCACCATATTTTTCATTACTCCTCCTTGTCTAAAACTGCTTTACAACGCCGATCTCCACCCATGCCCGGCCGTAGCGGGGGGAATCATAGACCCCGATCACCCGGCCGTTGAACCAGCGGTCCGTTTTTCCCGTATTGATCGAATTCCCCCCATCCCCTGTCCACCCCGCAAAATAGTAGCGCAGGGTATCCGCGCCTGCTTCCCCGCGCCGATGGATGGTGGTGATGACCTTTTCCGTTACCGCGCGCGGCACCGCATACCCGGTTTCGGGAATTCCTTTTCCGGCGGCCTCGTTCCACTCGTGCAGATGCCAGATCCATTGCTGTGCGCCCGGTTGGAGGCGGGCGGGATTTTTCTCGTTCAGGATTTCGCGCACCCCTTCCATGGCCGCTGTTTCCGCCAATTGGAAGTTCTGCTTGTAAAGACCGGCGTTCCTGACGATGCCGGATTCAACCATGGACAGGTGAATCGCGGACATGCCCCCCAGGCTCAGAAGCACCATGATCATCAGCACGACGGCCATGACAGAGCCGGTCTGGCTGCCACACACGGCCGGTGGCAAATTGGGGGGCAATGGTTTCATCACAAATCCTTTTCCCAGATCTTGACCATTTCCATTTCCGCAAGGATGGCACCGGGATTGGCGGTTTCATGGACGGAAATCCAAATGGTTTTTGCAACCACCACCGTTGCCGGGTGCGGGGTGTGGGTGTAGATGTTTTTCACCGGGGGAAACGGGGCGTTGTCGATGATCCTGCTCTGGATCGTGAACATGCCAATGGTCATTTCGTGCTCCCCCGGGGCAAGCTGCGGCTGGGTTTCAAAGCGCTCGGTCGAGGAAAGGGAGGTATCTGTGAAATTCGGGTAAAAGGACAGGGTCCGGTAGTGTTCTGCGCGGGCATCGGCCAACTCCAGGGCCTGGGTGATGGCCCGGGCGCCTGTCGCGGATTTTACCGCGCGTATCTGGAGGCCGGCCACCGCAAGAAAACCGATGGCAAAGATGCCCATGGCGATGACGACTTCGACGATGGTGTAGCCGGCCCTCTGTTTTGGAAAAAGACGCATGGCAATGATTTTTATTTTTTAGGGGTTTCTCAGCGCAATGGTGGTTGTGAGCAGCAGGCGCCGGTTGTTGTCGGTAAAGGGTTCTTCCACCAGGGGTTCGCCGAACTGGTTCGTATAAATGCGCCTGTCCGTGTACCTGCTCAGCAGTCCCCTGCCCGAATTTGCCAAGCGGGCAACCATGGTCATCTGTACCTGGCGGATGCGGTTTCTCCCTGCATGGGTCTGCAATTCCATAGACGTAAGCCTCTGGCCGGTTTCATCGAGGTACAGGAACTCCAGCACATCTACATGGTTCACCATGGCCTGCAGGCCGCTGCAGGTCTTTGTGCCGCCCTTCTTCGGCCGGCAGGTTTCCCGGCCCAGCGCGCCGCTGGAATTGATTGCATAGCGGATATCCTCCTTGGGGCCGCTGGTTTCGCCGTCAAACCGGCCGCTGCCGCTGACGTGAACGACATCCCGGGTGAAATGAAGCTCATCGGGCATTGCTATGAGAATTTCCGCGCCCGCCTGCCCCGTGGGATCGGCGCCCGCGCTCCGGATTTCGTCTTTCATGACCAGAAGGGCCGCGCGAAACCCCTGCTGCAGGTCCAGGATCGCCTCCTGGAGGGCCTGCCCCCGGATCTGGTTGACATACACCGTGTACACGGCCGCCACAAGCATCGATCCCATGGCAAGGGCCACCAGGAGTTCCACCAGGGTGATGCCCCGGCAATCAAAAATGGGATATTTCATCGTATCCTTTCGGAGTTGTCCAACAGCATCACTGAACCCGGATCCTGCCGCTCATGGCAAGGATCACCTTTCCGCTCTGCCCGGTTTTACCGGCCAGTTCGATGGCCCCCGCACGCAAGGGCAATCCCTGGGGATTGTACGAACAGTAATGGCGTCCCGCCTCCTGGTTTGCCACCGGAAACGTACTTTTGCTGATGGAGACACTTGCGGGGATCTCATAAACCCCGATCAGCCGGTCCGTCTCCGGATGGTATGTGTGGTCCCTGTCATTATCCACAAATGCCCTGAAAACATTTTCACTGGCGTCAAAAACAATGGTCGTTCGGGTATTTTCTTTTACCGCATAGACCCGGGCCTTGTTCATCATTGCAACGGATTGGGAAAGCGTGCTTGTCCAGTCGCGCTGGGCGCGCCGGGCGATCAGATTGGGCACCGCAACAGCGGCGGCAACGGCGATGATCGCCATGACCACGCAAAGCTCGATAAGGGTGAATCCGCATTTTTTTGCCATTAGGAAGGTACCTGCTGCTTGTTTGATGTTCACCGGAAAACCTTTCAAAGGGTATGCCGAAACATCTATCAACCCGTGCGGATACGGCCTGTTTAGACATAACAAATTGATTTTTATGTATTTTTATGTTTAAAAAATTGAAATTTAAATGAAAAGCAAGGCCGGGATCGGAAAGGAAAAAACGAGGGGCTGTAACGATTGCGATAATTGCAAAATCCCTGGCGGCAATCCGGGTGAGTTGCAAATCGTGTTATTGCAGGGAGTTGCGGGGAAGAAGAAAAACGGGAATGCAGGTGTAACGAATTTTCACACGTAACACGTACGCGGAGATTTCAAAATCGTCTTTCGGCCCAATCTTTGTTGGATAATCGAAATCGAAATCGGTTTTTTCAAATCCACAGAACACGACATATTCCTTTTGAAATACGGCAACCAACGGGCTTTTCGTGTCCGGGTGACCTATTCTTTTCTTTCGATTTCGATATCGATTTCGAAAAAACGAAATTCAAACAAGCGGATGAACCGAAATCCGAATGTTGAGATGGGTTCCAATCATTTTTTAAAAGCTGGCTTTAAGCCCTTAAACATCGGGTAATGCTTCACATTGAGGGTCTTTACTTCAGCATTTTCTTTATCGGCTGTAGCGGCTAAAATTGCATCCGCGAGTCCAACTCCATGAGATTTACCAAAATCACGTTTGTATAACCCTCCGGCTTTTGCAATCTCAGCGTCTATTGGGACGACGCGGAAAAGGGAGACAAAATTGTCTAATACCGATCGTTCATTCGCGCCCTTCACACCTGCGTACAATTCAGCGACAACGATTGGAGAGAGGATAATATGAGGGGAATGTTCATCGATAAAAGTGATGGCTTTATCGTTGCCACGCAAAAAATCAATCCATACGTCGGTATCTACAAGTATCGCGTTCGACATGCCAATTACCTGTCCCATTCAGATCGTATTGCCCTGAAATCAGGAAGGTCATCTCGATTTTTCCAGATTCCGGCAGCTTCTCTCAATGCCATTTTTTTTTGGTTTTGACTCGTTTGATCAATAAGGTGATCGATCGCCTCCCGAATGATTTCACTCTGCTTTTTCCCCATATTTTTTGCAATTACGGCAAGTTTCGCGCGCTGCTTATCCGTAAGGTAAATTTGTGTTCGTATCATACAACACCTCCCAGTTTAATGTATACATCATACATATACATTATTTCGCTGTTTTGTCAAGGCAAGCGCTGAAAATAAGGCGCGGGGAAACGTCATGCCTACGAATTTGTTCGCGCGGCCATGGCGGTACTGATAAGCGTCTGCAAAAAGGGGAGCAGCAAGTCCGAAAACGGTTCACCCAGGTCCGGCAAAAGGAGCAGGTGGCTCAGGGGGTGCGGGTTAAAGGCGGACAGCCGGCCTGCGGTGGAAAACGCCCCCTGGGAGATGACGGTCATGCGGGCAAAGCGGCATCCGAAAGTGGACAATTCATCCAGGGCCTGGCCGAAGGACCGCTCGGAGGTGGCGTCGATGATGACCGGGTTGTCCAGCCCGCAGTCATATCCCGCCTTGAGTTCGGGGAGGTACCACTGGCGTTGGGCGTAAAACGGCGAAACCGGCGCCTGCTCCGGGGGGACGGCATCCCGTCCGAATACATTGTCCAGGGAGCGCCCCTGGAAATATTTCTTCTCCCAGGCGCGAACCCGCTTTTCCCCATAGACCCCGGCCAACTCCTGCCGGCTTCCCAAGGCGACGAACTTTTCTGCGACCCGGTTGTCCACGGTGACCAGGGGACCGTGGGCGGCAAATCCAAAATCGTACCATTCCAGCAATGTGCGGCCGTACCGGTCAAACCGGCGCACCCAGGCCGCGCCGTTTCCGGTTGCCGGACCGATAAACAGGGCGGTTTCGTAGCCCCGGTCCGCATAAACGGCATCGTTGATCTGCTTCCAGAGAGACCTGTCGTTCAAGGTGGCGGCCACGGCCAGGCCGGACAGGCTGAAATGCCGCCGCAGCACGTCCGCCCATCCCGGCCTCCGCTCCGCCAGAATCCGGGTGAAAAACAGGGACAGGGCCGCATAGAGCAGGTCCTGCCGGCAGCGCAGGCCGTCCGGCAGGAGGGGGGCATATGTTCCAAGCCGGGTAAACACCCGGGCAAAATATTCATCGATGGGGGGGCCGATCCAGATAAAATTCTGTTCCAGGTCCGGCAGGACATTTTCCAGCACGTAGTCGTCCGGTTCATAGGATGCCAAAAGGATCACCAGGGCGTCGCCACCCGCGGTATGCAAACGGGCGGCCGGGGATTCCACCCGGATAAAGCAGCCCAGAAGCTGTGTCCAGTACCGGGCCAGCGTCCGGGCAGCCGATTGGGCCGCCTTGTCCAGGGGGAGAAAAATGATCTCCCCGTCCACGGTCAGCTGGTCCAGGATAAAACCGGCCAGCTCCCGCATCCGTTCGTCCGGAATGTCCAGCATCTTTCCAAAAGCATCGCCTTCCCGGAGAAGGCTGCACAATCCGCGCAAATCCCGGTACAGATCCCCTTCCCAGCCGGCTACTCCCTTTCTTTCTTCCCAGTACGACACCCGGTTCAACGCCGCAAGCGGATCCGCCATGTCCGGCAGGGCTTCCCATTTTTCGTTTTTATGCCCCAAATCGGCGATCTCCCGGCCCGGGCCCGGCGCCTCGGCAGGCCGGCTCCGCCCCGCGGTGACGGACTTGGCACGGTTTCTGGGAAACTCCCCGGGCAGACGACCATGGGCCAGACCGAAATCCAGCCCGAAGCGCATGTAAAAAACCAGATCCACGAACGGCTGGAGCATATCATCCACCTTGGGCAGGCACACGGGGTCGACCCCGCCCACCTCCCGCATGTGGTCCAGGTATTCGTGCTCAAAGGAGACCAGAGCATAGTCCAGGCCCGCTGCATGGAGCCGTTTCATGCAGGCCATGGCTTCCTGCAGCCGGACCATGTTGGTGGCATTGACAAGGATCAGGTTGTTGGGTCTCCAGTGGGAAAAGACCGCGGTTTCCACATCCCGGAAATCGAACGTCTTCCCCATGGAGAGCCAGCTGTTTTCCTCCAGCTTGAGCGCGATTTCCATGCCGGTTCCCACGGAATGCTGGGTATCCAGAACCAGGTGGCACATGCTGTGGTTATAGGCGTTGCTCCGGCTTCGGCTCCATTCGCGCAGCCGGGGGTTTTGCAGCACCTCCCGAACGGCGTCCGGCAGGGTCTTCATGCGGGATGCGACAAATTCGGCTTTCTCCCAATGCCCCAGTTCATGAAGCAACGCCAGGCAGAAACCCTCCAGGCCGAGAAGCATGCACAAGAGGCTTTTGACGGCGCTCACGGTCACCTCCTCCCCGCTGAACACCGGGAATACGCCGCCGCTCTTTCGGAGGACAAGGGCCATGTCGGAAAACGGTTTTTCCGTAATCCCCACGGCAACGATGTGCTGCCGGTGAACATCCTTGGCAAACTGCACCATGTCCGCGGTGGTCCCGGACCAGCTGAGGCAGACCACCAGGTCGCGGTCCGCGTCAATGGTTCGGGCGATGTCTTCGACTTCCACGGGGCTCAACACCACCACGGGCATCTCCGGAATCAGCGAGCGTACCATGTTCTTGGCCATGCACGCGGCATGCCAGGAAGAGCCGATTCCCACAAGAAACAGGCGGCGCAGGGAGGACAGCCCGCTTCCGAAACGACGGGTCAGCAAACGCCGGTTAATGCCGAAACGGGCAAGATCCGGTTTTTCGGATGCCGGGAGGTACGCCTCCAGAATCTCCTCCAGGCATGCCGGTATTTCCCGAAGGTGCATTTCGTAAAAGGTCCGGTTGAGGCTCCGCTTGATCTGCACCGGCGACAGGCGGGTGTAAAACGGGTCGATATCCGAATGCTCCTGTCCGGTAAAATCCATGATCCTGACGCTGTATCGGATCCGGTTTTGAACCTGGCGGCTTTCCACCCGGGCGAAAAGCGATTCCCCCTGCATCGGTGTGACCATGACCTCGAACTGCTTCGAAAGAGCCTCCCGGGCGGGATGCTGGCGGTTTTTGAGCTTTCTGGCGGATTTCTGGATCTGTCGCTGGGAAAAAAGCCCCAGGGCCGCATTCACATCCGATACCAGCATCACCTCGCTGCCCTGCTTGCGCTGCACCACGAAAAGCGGCCGGTTGTGGCTGGCCGCAAACAGGCGATGCGGAGAGAGCAGGCTCATGCCGGCAACGGCCACCTGCCCCCCGTCCTGGATCATGACCTGCATGGCCAGGATAAACGCTCTTTCCTCGATAACTTCCGGGCTTGCATCCCGGAGCCGGTAAAACAACTGGTAGTCGATGCTATGGGTGCCCACGGCCAGGTCGTCCAGCCCCAGGCTCACCTGCTCCCGGATGGATTCGCTGCGGGTTTTCTCCATTGACAGGACGCCGGCATAGTAGCCCCAGAGCTGTACAAAGTACTCGGTGGAATTTTCGCTTCGAAGCCTGATGTTTGCCACTTTCGTCAAAAACCGGTGGACGCGGCGCTCCACTTCACTGCTGAACTGCCCGTTGATGCAGGCAGACCGAATGCGCTGCTGGTCCACGAAGGGGTGGGTGTTTCGCAGGGTGACCTGGGACTGCAATGCCCAGCGGCCATGGGCGAGAATCGGCTGTCCAAGGGAAGCGAGATGTCCCGGCACCGTTTGCCCCGGGACCACGCCTTCCTCCGGGGACATGCCCGGCAATTGCCGGCTGTAGAGGCCGTCGTGCTCCCGGAAAAGAACGCTGTACACAGAAGAGGCAGCAATACCGTAGACATTGAGCGCCCGTTCCGCCCGGTACAGGGTTTGCCATGGCGCGGGGGCGCCCCTGCCCGCTTCCTGAAACCGCTTTGTCATGGTTTTGTGCACGCGTTCGTCAAGGTCGGGCTGCCGCCCCAGCCGGCTCATCACCAGGCTGTCCAGGCAGCAGAAAAGCCGGCGAACGCCGTCAATGTCGTAGTCCGCGGGAAGGGGGATGGTTTTTTTCAGCAACGCCCGCCACACGTACCGCCTGGCACTGGGATGGCGGTTTTCCTTCTCCTCCGGCTCCGGCTCTGCTGAGGGCGTGCTTTCAAACTCGGTGGCATTGTCAAACAGGAGATCGAACGTCCGCATCACCGTTTCCGGATGGGGCGGCGTTCCCGCCTCTGTCTCGGACATGGCCTGCAGGGATCGACTCAGAAAATGGCGGAACACCGACTTGACGACCAGGGGGGGGAGATCGTGATCGAACATCAAGTGCTCAATGGTCCGGCGAAAATCTTTTTTGGAATGAATCGTAACACCGGACCCCGTTCCCGGCCGCCCGACCATGCCCGGTACGAGGCTTCTCTCCCGCTCTCGATCCGTCAGCCCGGCCCAATGGATATACGGCAGTTCCCCCTTTTCCTTGCTTTCCAGGTCTTCCGTGGAAAGCCCTTCGAGGCGAAGCAGCCTGCGCCGGACTTCCTGCCATTCCGCATGCCCATGATCCGCATTGACAAGGCCTGCGGCAAGGTCGGCGCTGGAACGCATGTACAGGGGCTTTTCATTGAGCACTTCGACCAGGTCCTGGACCGATCCCAGCGCCTTCCGGGTGCGCACGGGGGACAATTCGTCTCCGAACATGGCCACGCCAGTGCTGTCCGGCGCCCGGTAAATAATGGACCACATCCCGGTCAAAATCCGCGTCAGGGGGTTTTCCGCCCGGCCGAAATAGGCGACGATTCCGCACATGAAATGTTCTGCCCCATGTTGAGATGGCTTATCGGTAAATACGGCAACAATGCAAGGGCACCCGCAGGGGTGCCCCTACGGAAAAATATTCGGAAACCTCCGGGCAACCGCAAGGGGTGCCATTATGGAGGAGAAGGATACCCGAAAATGCAATATATGACAAAACAAAAGCCGAAGAAAGGATTCTTCGGCTTTTGCCTGCTTCAATTCCAGAAAAAAGGCATCAGATCAGGCCGTTTTCTTCCAGCCATTTCCGTGCCGCCCTTCCAACGTCCGCGTTGTCCAAATCCACCCGGCCGTTGAGCTTCTGCATCTCCGTGGTGGTCAGTTTTTCACCCAGTGGCTTGAAAATCTCTTCGATCTCGGGATATTTTTTCAGTGTATCCTCGCGAACCACCAGGGACGGGTTGTAGGTCGGGAAATAGTTCTTGTCGTCCTCGAGAACCACGAAACCAAATGCCGCGATTCGGCCGTCGGTGGCAAACCCCATGGAAACGTCCACGTTTCCGTCGCGCAGGGCCTGGTAGACCAGACCGGAGTCCATGCGGCGGATCTTGCCGTAGGGGACCTGGAAGTCATAGAGCTTCATCAGGGGCTTGAACCCGTCCGGCCGCTCCCAGAACTCCGCATTAACGCCGATGGTAAGCTTGTCCGGGTTTTCGTTCATGTACGCCGCCAAATCGCTGATGGACTCGATGCCAATCTTTTCGGCATGGTCCCCGCGCATGAGCAGGGTATACGTATTGTTGAATTCGAGGGGCTCCAGCCAGACCAGGCCCTTTTTCGCGTCCGCGTCTTTGACCCACTGGTAGACCTTGTCTGCGTCGCTCATGACGCTTTGGTCGTCCTGATCGTAGAACACGGTATAGCCGGTGCCGGTATATTCAAAATACATGTCGATCTGCCCATGCTCCAGCGCCTGCCGGGCGACCGAAGACCCGACGCCGGTCTGCATATTGACATCGAACCCGTTTTCTTCCAGCAGAATCCGGGCAAAATCGGCCAGGATATACTGCTCCGTGAAGTTTTTCCCGCCAACGGTGACTTCTTTTTCAGCGGCGGCGGTGCCGGGAAGGAAAAGCATCATCCCCAGCAGCACAATACAAAAAATTGTGAAAAACCGGTTAACTGACATAGCGACCTCCTTTATATGTTTTGGGTGCTTTACAAATGCAGCGCGGCTCACCCCCTATGTGGATTGTTCAATACGCAACCCCTTGGGGATGAGCAGCAGGCCCAGGAATTCGCACAAATAATCCGCCAGCAGGGCCAGCAGTATGGTCGGAACCGCGCCGGCCAAGAGCTTGTCGGTTCGCATCAGGTCGATCCCGATAAAAATATGCTCTCCCAGACCCCCGGCGCCGATCAAAAAGGCCAGCGCCGCAGTGCCGATGCATATTACCAGGGAAATCCGGAAGCCGGTCAGCATGACCTGCATGGCGTTGGGGAGCTCCACGTGCCAGAGGATCTGCCGGTTGTTCATGCCCATCCCCTTGGCCGCATCCAGCAGCCAGTTGGGAACGGCGTTAATGCCGGCCAGCGTGTTGCGTGCAATGGGGAGCACCGAATAGACGAAAAGGGCGAACAGCGCCGGCTTGAAACCGATCCCCAGGAAACTCATGACAATGGCCACCACGGCCAGAGACGGTATGGTCTGCCCCAGGCCCACGATATACATAACGATGCCGGCATACGCCTTGAGCTTGGCCCGTGTGAATAAGATCCCCACCGTAACGCCCAGCGCCGTTGCAAGGACCATGGCAACGGCTACCATGACGACATGCTGGCGGAGGAGGGTCAGAGTGTAGGCATACTCAAAGGGGTCCGAGAGGTAATCGAGAAGCCCGGTCCGCTCCATGGCCACGCCCGCCCCGAGTAGCAGCAGAACCATGATCAGACGGTATACGCGCATCATGATGCTATCCATGCCTCATCCTCCTGCCTACCTTGATCCCCTTGGGGGTTACCAGATATTCCAGCCCGGCCATGAACGCGTCCACGAAAATGGCCAGAACGGAAACCAGTATCGCTCCGGCCAGGATCATGGGCGTGTAGGATCGGCCGATGCCCTGCTGAATGAGCACCCCCAGCCCGCCGGCACCGATATACGCGGCAATGGCGGCAATGCCGATGCTCATGACGGCTGCCGTGCGCAGTCCGGCGATGATCACCGGGATCGCCAGCGGGATCTCGATTTCGCGCAGCCGCCGCCAGCTGCTCATGCCGAGCCCCTTTCCAGCGTCCACCAGCTCCGGGGGGACGTTCTTGATCGCCACGTAGGTGTTGCGGATGATGGGCAGCTGACTGTAGAGCACCAGCGCCACGATGGCGGGCACCTCGCCCAGGCCGTGGCCGAAAGGGGACAAAAGCGGCATCATGATGCCGAAAAGGGCGATGGACGGCGTGGTCATGAAGATATTGGCCGTGCCGATCACCTTGTTGGCCAGGTTCTTGTTCCGGGTGATGGCCACCCCGATGGGCACCCCGATGAGAATGGCAATGGAGCAGGCGATCCCCACAATCCACATGTGCTCCAGGGTCAGTGCAAAACACCTGGCGGCATTGTTGGTCATATAGTTCCAGACGTCCATGACGGCTCCGCTTTACTTGGGGTTTTCCTCTGTTGCCTTCTCATCCTCCCCGGAATATATCTCCAGAATCCGTTTCTGGATCTGGTCATAGGTCACGGTGCCCGCAAAATTTCCGTCTCCGTCCATCACCGCCAGCACCCGCATGTCATGCATGAGCATAAAGGACATGACGTCTTTCAGGGCCATATCCGCATCCACTTTCACTGGGTACGGTACGGCCAGGTCGGCCACGGAAGCGCTTTCGTGCTTCAATTGCCGGGGATGCACGTACCCCAAGGCCTTTCCGCGTTTGAGCACCACCAGGTGCCGGAAACTTTTTTCCTCCAGGAATTTGAGCGCATCTCCGGCCATGGTATCGTGTTTCACGACATTGGGCGGATTTCTGTCCATGACCTCTTCCACGTGGATCAGCCCCAGCACCTTGAGCGCACGGTCCGCGCCTACGAAGTCGGCGATATAATGGTTTTTGGGCTGTGCCAGCATGGTTTCCGGCTCGTCGTACTGCACCAGTTTTCCGTCCTGGAATATGGCGATCTTGTCCCCCATTTTGATGGCTTCGTGGATGTCATGGGTGACAAAGGCGATCGTCTTTTTCAGCTTGCGCTGGAGGCGCAGAAACTCGTTCTGGATCTCCTCCCGGTTGATGGGATCGATGGCGCCGAAGGGCTCGTCCATGAGCAGGATCTCGGGGTCGGCGGCCAGGCACCGGGCCACGCCGATACGCTGCTGCTGTCCGCCGGAGAGCTCGGCCGGAAAACGGTCCCGAAACGCGGAGGGCTCCAGCTGGACCATGGACAGAAGTTCGTCGACCCGCTCCTGTATCCGCTTCTTATCCCAGCCCAGCAGCCGGGGTACGGTGGAAATGTTGTCCGCGATGGTCTTGTTGGGGAAAAGGCCGATCTGCTGGATGGCATACCCCATGGACTGCCGGAGCTTGACCGGATCCGCGCTCATGACATCCTGCCCGTTGACGGTTATGGACCCCCGGGTCAGCGTGAGCAGGCGGTTGGTGAGCCGCAGAAGGGTCGTTTTTCCGCATCCGGAGGGTCCCAGAAAAATCACCAGGTTTCCCTTCTCTATTTCAAAGGAGACATCTTTCAGGGCAGTAACCGCGTCCGGCCCGCCGCCGAAAATTTTCGTGACATCTTCATAGGTGATCATAGGCCTGCGACCTCCGGATTTGTCGTTTGCGCTACACTGTGTTAGTACGTCTTACGTAAATCTAATACCATGTCGAATAAAAATCAAATTCAATTACCAAAAATCATCTTTCATGCGGGTCATCCGATCCTCCCCGGCTGGGCGAAGGCCGAATTCCCGGCCGGCCGCAAGCAGGGCCTTGACCATGTCCCGTCCGTACCCCCTGGAAAAGGTAAAAACAAACCCTTCGCGCCCGCTCCGGTTTTCTAAAAGAGCTACCTGGCAGGGCACTCCCCCGAAAGGGCCCTGCAAAAGGCACGGCGGATGATGCCCGGGGGTGGACAGGTCCAGCCGGCAGACCTTTTCGGAAAGGGAAAACGCTTGCGGACCCAGCACAGCCAGGCAGGCGGTGTTTTCTCGGATATCCGTAAACGCTGGTTCATCGGGCATACCCGGGCCGCCCGGCGCAAGGTGCCATATGCCGGCCTGGGTCCGGTTCATCCGGCTGACGAGAACGTTTTCCGTTATGGCGCACGCTCCGATGGTTTCCGGCACCGGCACGCCCGCCGGAAAATGGGAAGACAAATCGCTGTCCTGGAGGTCCCACCGGGGCAGATGACTGAGATCCACCAGATACGGCCCGCGCCCTTCATCCGCGTATTTTTGCACGACACGCCACCCGCCGCTGTCCCGGATCCTGTCCGGCCGGGCGTCAAAGATCACCGGGGAGCGCCGCCTTGGTATCGCATCCATGTTTCTGCCTCCTGACGGTTGACGACTTAGTCGTCTGATCACTACTTTTTACGAAGCCATCACGGTTGGCGTCTACATCCGCATCCGGATTCCTTCCGGATCGTAGAAAGGCATCCGGACCACGGTTGCATCGTGACGCTCGCTCGGTTCACCGCCGCCGTCGTATACGGCCAGGCGGGTTCCTTCCGCTGTCCAGGCCCTTTCCACCAGGGCCATTCCCACCACCGCATCCAGCGCCCGGCTTTTCCGTATCGTCCCGACATATCCGATCACCGGGTCGACCACCTGGTCGTCGACAAGGATACTGCCGTCCGGCGGGACGCAGGAGGAATCCGTCATCCGGATGCCGACCAGTGTAAGCCGCCCCGCATCCTTTTCCGCCTGCAGAAGCGCGTCGGCCCCCACGGGCCGAATATCCTTGTCCCTGGAGAACAGAAACCCCATATTGAGGTCGAGCAGGTTGGTGCGCTGTTCTGATTCCTGCCCCAGAATCACATGCCCTTTTTCCAGGCGCAAAATATTCTGGGCTTCCACGCCGAACGGTCGCAATCCGAAACCGGATCCCGCTTTTCTGAGCATATCCCATGCGGCCTGCATATACGACGCCGGGATATTCAGCTCAAAAGAAAGCTCCCCTACGAACCCCAGCCGCAGGCAGCGGACCGGGATGCCCCCCGAAAGGGAAAAATCCTTCCAGCAGCCGAAAGAAAATGCCTGGTTGGAGACATCCGCATCCGTAACCCTTTCCAGGACGTCCCGGGCCCGCGGCCCGGCCAGGTTGATCACCCCGGTGCCGTCGGTCTGGTTCACGAGGTGGAAATCCCAGTTATCAAACCGGGTGTGATACCGGATCCACTCCACGGTCTCTCCGGCCCTGCCGGTGGACGTCGTGAACATGTAGTCGTTTTCCCCTATCCGGATCACCACGCCGTCGTCAATCACGCATCCGTCGTGGTTGCACATGGCCGCATACTTGACCCGCCCGTCTTTGATCTTCGACATGTCCCCGGCATAGACCCGCTGCAGGGCCGAAAGGGCATCCGGGCCGAAAATGCGGAAACAGCCCAGGGTGGATGCGTCCAGCATGCCGACATTGGTGCGCACGTTGTCCACCTCCTCGGACACGTCCAGGTCGGCGGAAAAATACCGTGCCCGGTGCCAGACACCAACCCTCCGGAAAACGGCCCCTTCCCATGCCTGGGCGTCATGAACGGGCGTCCGCTTGACCATTTCGCGCCCACTGCCCGCATAGGCGGCCAGAAATACCGGCCGAAGCGGCGGGCGAACGGTTGTGGGGGCGGGAACGGTACCGTGGATATCCGTACGATCCCTGGACGGATTCTTTATGGCGGCGACCAGCAGCGGCAGGTTGTGCCCGGAAATCCCCCCCTGCCCCGGGCCGGTGCCGGCCGCAGTAAACCGCTTGATCAACTCCGGAACGCCAAAACCGCGCCCCACGGCCTGCCGGATATGCTTCCCCGTCACATCCTCGTCAAAATCGACAAAATGCTTCCGCCATGGACCAGGAAAGGCGACCCATTTCGAAGCCGGCCGACCCATTGGCAGCGCCGCCAGTTCGTTTCGGTGCGCATCGGCCGCGCCCCGGCAATCCGCCCCGCAAAACGCCGCCGCGTCAAGCCCGGCGACCCTCCCTGAGATCCGGATGTTTTGGGGCGCTTCCAGGCCATAGATACGACCTGCGGCAAAAACCCCGGCCGGATAGGTTCGGGGAAGGAAATACCCGGTTTGACCGTCGTATGCCAGTGGTCCGCAAAAAAGCGACAAAGGCTCGACCGCCGGGGTGTGGCCGGCGGCCGCGGCCAGCAGGTCGCAGGTCAAAATCCGGTATTGCCCGCCGTCGCAGGAAGCAAGGCGCACGCTTTTAACCCCCTTTTTTCCTTCGACCGCTGCGGCGGCCCAACCGGGATAAAAGGGAATCCGCCGGTCTGCAAGCCCACGGACCAGCGCGGGGTCGTGCCCCTTTGTCCGGACATCGGCCACCGCCCGGACGGGCAGGCCCAGTTCAGAAAGATCCAGCGCCGCTTCCAGCCCGAGGTCGTGCCCCACGGAAAACACCGCCTCACGGCCGGCAAGGATGCCGTAGGTCCGTGCCAGGCGAAGGGCGCAGTCCGGCAGCATTACGCCGGGGCGCTCATTGTTCTCAAAAATCAGGGGGCGCTCCCGGCTCCCCGTGGCAACCACCACGGCCCGGGGGCGCATTTCAAGGTACCGGTAGTCAAACGGGTCGTCCGGCCCGCCTTCGGTCACGGCCGTAACCAGGTTGTCGCTGTAGCCGCCGACCATGGCGGTCCGCGTGAATACCCGGATAGCGGCGCGGGTCGACACCCGCGATGCAAGATCCGCCGCCTGCCGGTACAGCGGGGCGTCTTCACCCGATCCGCGCTCCCGGTAGTCGAAGGATCCGCCCAGCCAGGGGCGGGCTTCCAGCAGGATCACCCGCAGCCCCTGGTCGGCGGCGGCCAGGGCCGCTTCCATACCGGCCGGTCCCCCCCCGATCACGCAGAGATCGGCGGCCGGATACATCTCGTCACAGGCGCCGGAAAACCGGAAATCCGGGGCAATGCGACCCAGGCCTGCCGCCTTTCGCACCATTTTTGCCGCTACCGGCCACAGGGAGGCCGGCTTATGCATCGTTTCGTAGTAGAAGCCGGCGGGCATGAACCGGTCCAGACGGTCCATGAACCCGAGCAGGTCGTTTCTGGCCGTAAAAATCGCATTCTGATCGCGGATCATCGCGCCTTCGGCCAGCAGGGTGGTTTCCGTACGCACGTTGGGGACGCCGTTCACCGTCATCATGGTGTTGGAAGATTCCCCGTCCAGGCTGAAGAGCCCGCGGGGGCGGTGGTATTTCAAGCTCCGCGAGAAGATGCGAACACCGGCGGCGTACAGCGCCGTGGCAATGGTGTCCCCTTTGAAGCCACGGCCGGTCTGGTTTTTATAGACAAACGGCACAGGGCGCCCAACATCGACGCGAAGGGTGGGCAGGGATGTAAGCCGTTTCATGATCGCCCCCCGTGCTCTAACACCTGCCTGTTTGTGCGCGTATCCCGGAAAATGGTAAACCACAGCCCGCACCCGTGCCGGTGGCACCACCATTCCGCAACCACGCCGGCCGAGCAGGTATTTGCATGCACATATTCGTACCACGCTTCGGGAGTGAGCGAGCGGCCGGCCGGGTACGCCCCCTTGTCCTCGCCGCCGTAGCGGAACTCGTAGCCGTTTCGCCGACCGCATATGGGGCAATGAATCAAAAGAGACATGTATTTCCATCCTGGGTTGTTTCAGTTGTCCGGCGTATAATTCACCAGCGCCGCGGTCTCCCCCATCAGCCGGTGGTTTTTGAACCGCGCGAGGGCAAAGGGCTTCAGACGGTCCGGGCATTTTCCGGTCGCCAAAAACCGGGCCATGTACCGGCCCGTGGCCGAGCACGACTTGAAACCGAAGTAGCCCCACCCGCAATTCATGTACACCCCTTCCACGGGGTCGTTGCCGTCCATGATCGGCGCCATGTCCGGCGTCATGTCCGCAAGCCCGGCCCAGGAGCGCATGAACTTGACCCCGGCGAGGCACGGCATGAGCTCGACCAGGGCCTCGGCCTGGTGCTTGATATACCCGGCCGTGGTCTGGGTGGTATAGTTGGGCCAGGGGTCCATGTGGGCCCCGGTGGCGATCTCCCCTTTCAGCGTCTGATTGGCGTACACGTGGTATGCGCCGGAAGAGACCACGTGATCCAGGAGGGGCTTGAGCGGCTGGGTCACCATGGCCTGGATGGTCAAAACGCTGATCGGCATCTTGATTTTCAGCATGTGGTACAGCAATCCCGCGGTGTATCCGCCCGCCGACACCAGCACGCGGGGCGTATAGATTGTGCCGGCCGGGGTTTTTACCCCGGTGACCCTGCCGTTTTTTGTGGCAATGCCAAGGGCCTCGGTCTGCTGGTGGATATGGACGCCCTTTTCGGCCGCCCCTTTGGCCAGTCCCCAGACCACGGCGTCATGGCGTACGATTCCCCCCGGGGGATGGTACATGGCCCCGTGAATGGGATGGGTGATCTTTTGGGAAAGGTTTAATGCCGGCACCCGCTTTGCCGTCTCGGCCGCATCCAGGAGGTGGCTTTCCACGCCCAGGAATTTCGCGGTGGCGATGTTGGTGCGCGCGGCCTTCACGGCCGCCTCGCTGTGGAGCAGGTTCAGGTTGCCGCAGTTGTAAAACATGAGGTTGAAATCCAGCTCGCGGGTCAGCACGGGCCACAGGTCCAGGGCTTCTTTGTAGAGGGGGATGTTCTTTTGAGTGCGCTGGTTGGCCCGAACGATGGCGGTGTTGCGCCCGGCACCGCCGTAGCCGATATAATTTTTTTCCAGCACAGCCACCCGGTTCATGTTGTGCTCTTTGGCCAGAAACCACGCGGTGGCCAGGTTGTGCAGGCCGCCGCCGATGAGCACGGCATCGTATGCGGATTCCAGGGGCGGATTTCCTTTCGGAAGGATGTGCTTTGCACCGAACATGTAACGGCAGCCCTCGTTACTGGTTAAAGACCTTGCCCAGGTTGGCCGTGGTCAACGGATCGTCCCGGTACATGGAAAGCCCCATATTCTGAATCGACTTGAATCCCCGCTCGTCGTATTCGGGCATGGCGATCTCCGGCGCGTCGTCCGCGGTGGTCTCCGGCAGAATCTCGATGCACTTTTTGAGCTTGTATATGGAAAAATCGACCAGGTGGAGCAAAAAGGCGAATGCGTGGCGGATCATGTGCATCTCGTATTTTTTGCACAGACCGTAGCCGTTTTTGGCATCCTGGAAGGCCTTTTCCGTGGGATGCTCCTCGTTGGTGGTGCAGCCGCTCTGGCAGGTCGGAATATCCAGAATCATGTTCAGGTGCGCCTGGAGAATATTGAGCAGGGTGTGGCTAAGAGAACCGTAGTCCGGGTTGTAATCGTTCATGGGATTGGCGATGGTGGGGAACCCGGCATTGATGCATACCGCACCCGGATTGAGGAGCTGGGCCGCGCAAATGCCGAACAGGGCCTCGGCCTGGGTCACGGATATCACGCCGTTGTAGCAGTACGGCGCACTGATGCCGGCCATGGGCATGGCCGAAATGAACACGGGAAGGCCGGCCTGCACGACCTGTACAAAGGCCCTGGAAAAATTCTCGTTCACGGCCATGGGAGGCTTGGTCAGGCAGAAAACGATCATGAGGTTTTTCCGGACGGCGAATATCTCTTTGGCCCTTTCGATCCCCTTTTCCGTCTGCATGGACAGGTAGATCGGCTTGGAGCACTCCCGGTGCATGATCTCCAGCTGCTCGATTTCATCCTTGAGCTTGATCCCCCGGCCCATGCCGCTCACAGGGGGGCTCTGCTCGGCGATGCGCGCGATCTCCGCCAGATGATCGGCCGTGGGAATGAGTCCGCCCGCTTTTTTTTCATCGTCATAAAGATACGGCGCGGTCCCGCCGATGAAAAAACTGTTCCGGGGGACGAAAAAATCGTCCACGCCGGGGGCTTTTTCAAGGCATTGCTCCACCAGGTCGGCCGTAATGTAGATCCTGCCTTCGTAGACAAAGGCAAGCCCCTGCGACTCATACTCCTGGAAGGCGCGGACCATGTCCGGCTGGCTGCAGGCCACGCCGATATTTTCCAACATCCACAACGCGTCCTGGTGCGCCTGCAAAAGCATATCCACCGTATTTTTGCCGAGAAGGGAAACAGACCGTTCGAGTTGGGTATTGTTCATACAAAAAGCCTCGTGATTGGGATGGAAAACCAAACCATCTACTGCCTACTACTATAAAGGCAAAAATCCATTTTTCAAAAAAAAATTTTCCGCAGCCCCGGGATCAAAGCTTCTTTTGCAATTGATTGGCCGCTGTAAGCATGGGATCCCAGACCGGGCTGAAAGGGGGGGCATAGGGGAGATCGGTCTGACCGAAATCCGCAATCGTCATGCGGGCGTGCAGCGCGACCGCGGGCGCCTTGATCCGGTGGGCCACCCCTTCCCTGCCCACCATCTGGACGCCCAGGAGGCGGCCGGATTGGGTGTCCGCGACCATGTGGACCCATATGGGGGTCGCACCGGGATGGGCGTGCGCCCGGGACTGCGCCTGGATGGTGACGGCAGCAGGCGCAAAACCGGCTTTCCGGGCTTCCTCCACGCTCAAGCCCGTCCGGGCCACCTCGAGGTCGAAGACCTTGAACACGGCCGAACCGGCCACCCCTTGGAGATGGACATCATTGCCGGCGACATTGTCGGCAACGGCCCAACCGGCACGGTTGGCCCGGAGTGCAAGGGGAATCCACGTCTTTTCACCGGTTACGACATGATAGGCATCCGCACAGTCGCCTGCCGCATATATGCCGGGAATGGATGTTTCCATACGCGCATTCACCGCGATGGAATCTTTGGGACCAAGGGCGATGCCAGCACCAGCCGCAATGCCGCTATTGGGGCGAACGCCAACGGCCACAAGCGCCATTTCCGCTTCACAGGTGTGTCCGCTGCAGGTGACTGCAAGTTTTGCGCCTCTTTTTTCAATCTTTTCCAGCACGTGATTTTCATGCAAGATAACGCCGTGGTCCGCAAGCGTCTGCCGGACCACGTCTGCGATCTCTTCGTCCCACCCGGTCATGAATCCCCGGCTGATCCCCGTGACCGCGATATCCCTTCCCCGAAACGATTCGGACATTTCCAGGCCGATGTATCCCATTCCGACAAAAACAGCGGAACGGACGTTGTTGGCAGCAAGGTAATCTTTTATTTTCCGGCCATCGGAAAGCCGTTTGAGGGGCATGACGCCGTTCGTATCGATGCCTTTAATATCCGGCATGACAGGTGATGCGCCGGTGGCGATCAGCAGCCGGTCATAGGTAAATTCGCGGTTTTTCCCAGAAGAATCCACGGCTTTTACCGTTTTTGCTTTCGGGTCGATGGCTTCGGCCCGGCATCCCGTGATCAGGTTGATCCCCTGCTTTTCCCGGAAAACCTCGGCCCTGCGCACCACCAGGTCATCGATATCGCGCGCGGGGTCCTCGATATTGTACGGCATGCCGCAGGCGCTGTAGGATACGTCCATGGTCTCTTCCAGAACGGTAACATTCAAATCCGGCTGGTTTCTTTTGGCCCGGCTTGCGGCGCTCATGCCGGCGGCATCACCGCCGATAATCAAAAAGTCCATATGCTGTTATCCTTTCCTTGTGCTGCGCACGCTGTTTCCCGTCAGGGAATTTTTCAAATATTTCACTTGTACGGATCGTATGGTTACACCTTACAATAACATGGTTTCCGACTATAATTTTTATACATTTTTTTGATTGTTCAAGAACTATTTCCAAAAACACATCAAGAAAGCGTAATATGACCGTTACAATTCATTGCATTTATCAATAGACATGATGATCAGGAGAACCCCGTAGGGGCACCCCTTGCGGGTGCCCGGAATTAGGGCGCCCGCAAGGGGTGCCCCTACGGGCCTATATTCTGTTCGTCTGTAGTCAACGATCTTCTGAAAGGCGACATCAAAATTGCCGGGGCAATGGAATAGACACCGTGTTCAACGGCTCATATATACCACGGCGTTTTTGAATATCTGAAGCCCCGCCGCCGGCGGAAGATCCTCTTTTCTGCGGGACCATTCCGGATGGTTGGTGGGATGGGTAAAGGCTTCCGGATGGGGCATGAGCCCGAAAATACGGCCGGTGGGGTCGCAGATACCGGCGATGTCGTCCATGGAGCCGTTAGGGTTTTCCGGAAACCGGCCGTTTGCCGCCGAACCATCGGATGCGGCATAGCGGCAGACAACCTGGCGATCCTGCTTCAGCCGGGAAAGGGTTTCTCCGGCGGCAACAAGCTTCCCTTCGCCATGCCGTATGGGCAGTTCCAGGTGGGTCATCCCGCGGGTGAACACGCAGGGGGATTCGGAATCAATGGAAAGATGCACCCAGTCATCCCGGAAATTGCCGCAGTCGTTGTACGTGAGGGCGGCTGCGCGCGTCTGGTAGTCGCTGTCGAATCCCGGGAGGAGCCCCATGTTCACGATGGTCTGGAAGCCGTTGCAGATGCCTAAAACCAGGTTGCCTTTCTCCACGAACCTGGCGATGCGTTCCCCCGCGTGCTTTTTCATGCGCACGGCCTGGATCACCCCTGCCCCGTGGTCGTCCCCCCAGGAAAACCCGCCGATAAAGACCAGCATCTGATAATCAAAGAGATCCGCAGCGCCGGATATGACATCGTTGATATGGACCCTTTCGGCCCGGGCGCCGGCCAGCTCGCAGGCATGGGCGGTCTCAATGTCGCAGTTGAGCCCGTACCCGGTCAGGACCAGCACCTTTACCGGCTGTTTCATAGTTCCATCTCCCGTTATAATAAGTCCCCGAAGGGTTTCTTCCAGGCGTATCTCAGGTCATCTATACGGACGCTGCACAATGGCGCGCGGTTGACTCCGGAAATATCCAGTATTTTTTCTTCCGTCACCCTGCCGGCGCAGGCGCAGGGAAGACCGGAAAAAATCGCTTCAAACGCATCCTTGTTTTCGGGCCGGACGGTAACGATGAAGCGGCCGGCGCTTTCGGAAAAAAGCAGCGCATCGTTTGACCATTTTTCTGCTGCAGGCACCCGGGAAAGATCCAGAAAAATCCCCAGATCTCCGCCAATGGCGCAAAGGGCCAGGTGAACCCCCAGGCCCCCGCGGTAGATGCCGTGAATGGATGCCGCAAGCGCCTCCTTTACGGCGCGGGTGACGGCTTTATAGCGCGTGAAAAAGGCCTGGGCGTCGACCTGGGGGACGTTTCGCCCGGTATAACCGAACCGGTCGTAGTATTCCGATGCGCCCCGTTCGTTTTTGGTCTCCCCCAGGATATAGACGAGGTCTCCCGGCGCTTTCACGTCCATGGTCACGCACTTTTTGATGTCTTCGAGCACCCCGGTGACGGAAAACTGGAGGGTCTCCAGGGCGGATACCTTGCGGTACTCCCCGTACGGACCCGGAAGGTGGCCGTCCACGTACATGGAGTCCTTGCCGGAAAGCAGCGGGATTTCCCATTGGCTGCAGAGTTCGGCCATGGCGCGGCAGGAGCGGACGAGCTGCGCGGCCTTGAATTTGCCGTCCGGGTTTCCTGCGGGGTCGTATTGAATATTCGGCCAGCAGAAGTTGTCCACCCCGCCGATATGGTCGAAGTCGCCGCCTACCGCCAAAAGGCGGCGCACGGCCTCGTCAATGGTGCATGCGGTCATGTGCCAGGCATCGATGGACGAATAAAAGGGAATGGCCGCCTGGGCGAAAACAAGGCCTCTTTCGGAAGTCAGCACCGGGCGAATCACCGATGCATCGCTGTTCACGTCGCGGTTTCTTCCCACCAGCGGCTTGATGACGGACCCGCCCTGAACCTCGTGGTCATACTGCCTGGCGATCCACTCCCGGGAGCAGATATTGGGCCGGGAAATCATGTCGCAAAGAAGCGCCCCGTAATCGGATGGCTCCGACACGACCGGCTCAAAAAGCCCCCGGTCATCCGGATCGGTCCATTCCGCTTCAAACACCCACTGGGGAAAGCCCCGGGTGAGAAAATCCATGTTTACAAAAGCGCAGGGCTTTTCTTCATAGGTGATATGAAGCTTGCCGGAATCCGTGTAGGTTCCGATAACCGTGCTTTCCACCGCGTGCTTTCTGGACAGCGCCATGAACCGCTGTTCGTTGTCCGGGTGGACCGCGACGGTCATCCGCTCCTGGGATTCGGACACCCAGATCTCCCACTGGTCGAGCCCCTCGTACTTGAGCGGCACTTTTTCCAGGCGCACGTGGCATCCGCCAGAAAATCGGGCGGTTTCGCCAACAGAAGAGGAGAGCCCCCCGCCGCCGTTGTCGGTAACGTATTGAATCAGCCCCTCGTCGCGGGCTTCGAGCAGAAAATCATGCATTTTTTTCTGGGTGTAGGGGTCCCCGATCTGGACGTGCCCGGCAGGCGTGTGCTCGGAAAAGCTCTCGGAGGAAGCGGTCACCCCGTGGATGCCGTCCTTTCCCACCCGCCCCCCGCACATGACGATCAAATCACCGGGGGAGGTGGTTTTTTGTTCGGCCGGCTCCCCGTTGACCAGGGAGGGCATGATCCCTAAGGCCGTGACGAAGACAAGGCACTTCCCCATGTAGCCCGGATGAAAAATCACCTGCCCGTAAGGCGTCGGGATCCCGCTCTTGTTGCCGCCGTCGCGCACCCCTTCGATCACCCCGTCCAGGAGCCGCCGGGGATGGAGACGCGGTTTGAGCTCGCCGGCGTAGTTTTTTTCCCCCACGCAGTACCCGTAGCTCCCCATGACCAGTTTCGAGCCTTTTCCGGTTCCCAGGGGATCGCGGTACACGCCGACAATGCCGGTGATGGCCCCGCCGTAGGCCTCCATGTTGGACGGCGAATTATGAGTCTCGCCGGTGATCACGTAGTAGTGGTTCTCGTCAAAACGTCCCACGCCGGCGTTGTCCCACAAAACCGATACCACCCAGTCTTTTTTTTGCTGCAAAGCCAGTGTCGGGGCCTCGATAAAGGTTTTAAAGAGGTTGTCGATTTCTTCCACCTTTCCGGTGGACCGGTCCCGATAAAGGAAGCGCCCCCGGAAGGTGTTGTGGTTGCAGTGGTCCGACCTCGCCTGGGAGATGTACTCGATCTCCACATCCGTTGGGTCGGACAGCCCAGCTTTTGCGCGCTCCGCCACTACATCCGGGTCGCTGAAGTACGCACGGATCACGGGGATGTCGTTTTCATTTAAGGCAAGGTTGCGGGCGTCGCTTATTTTTTGGACCGTTTCATCGTCGTCGATGGGAATGGTGGTCACTGTGGGCACATGGTCCAGCTTCACCCGGGGAATGATAATGCCGATTCCCGTCTGCCGGTCCCACTCGGCCGCGGAAAACACCCGGACCTGCTGGATGATGTCGTTGGAAAGGAGCTGGTCCGCAATCATGCGGGCATCCTCGATGCCCATGGAATCGGAGAGAATGCAGTAGCGCCGGGAGGTATACACGCTTTCCCCCGGGACAAACCTCTCCCCGATGACATCCTCGATCGCCTCCACGGCCGTCTCTCCGGGGTTGTCCTTAACGCCGGGACGGTATCCCACCCAGATGCACCAGTCAAAATCGATATCCAGGGGGGCGTAGCCGGAGACCTGGGTGACCGGGTTGGTAAATATGTCATCCCGGATGACCCGCTGCTGGGAGTCGGTCAAGTCCTTGTCAATGGTCAGAATATGCACGCAGCGAACGGACGCGATGTCCATATTGAAATACGCGGCCGCTTTTTTCTGCACCTGTCGGCCTTCCGCGTCCAGCAGATCCGGTTTCAACGCAATTTCGAGTCGATGGGGCATGGTCAGCGCCTGTTCCTTTTTTATCGTTTGCGGCAATGGGTACGTAGCGTTCAACCTGTGCCGGGTATTCCCGTTACGCCCGTTCTTTATACTGCCGGCATGCGGGTGTTTAAAAACGGGTCCCGGTGACGATGCGCATGATATCGTTGTAGAATACGAAAAGAATGAGCGTCAGCAGGATGAAGAATCCGATCTGCTGGGCTACTTCGCGGGTCCTCAGGGATACGGGGCTCCCCTTGACCGCCTCGATGCCGAAAAACATCAGGTGGCCGCCGTCCAGGACCGGGATGGGAAGAAGATTGAGGATTCCGAGGTTGATGCTCACAAGGGCGATGAAGCCCAGCAGGTTGATCAGGCCGTGCTCCACCTGCTCTCCGGCCATCTGCGCGATCATGATCGGGCCGCCCAGGTTGTCCATGGAAACGGTCCCCCGAACCATCTTGGCCACGCTGACCACCGTGAGTTCAACAATCATGTAAGTGCGCCGCAGGCTTTCTCCCAGCGCTTCCACCGGCCCCAGACGAAGAACGCCCGTACTGCCCGAGGCCGTTATGCCGACAATATAACGATCGTGTGTTTCGCCGAAAATATTCTCCATGGGCTCCACCACCGGGGTAACGGTTGCCTGGATTTCCCTTCCGCCCCGCTCTATCCGCATCTCCACCGGGGAGCCCCCGCTTTTGGAAACCGCTTCGGCCATTTCCGACCAGCTTTCTATGGCCGCTCCTCCGATGGACACAATCCGGTCCCCTGCTTCCAGACCGGCCCGCGCAGCGGGGGATTCCGGCCGGACCTCCCCGATTTCCGGCTGGAGAAACATCAGGCCGGCCACGGTGAACAAGACAAAAAAGATGACAATAGCAAGCAGGAAATTAAAGACCGGTCCGGCGGCCACGATGATCATTCGCCGGGAAACCGGTTTGTGGGTAAACGAATACGGCCGGTCCTCTTCGCTCAGGTTGGCATCCGGCTGTTCACCCACCATTTTCACAAACCCGCCTAAGGGAAAAGCCGAAATGCAGTACTCGGTGCGCCCTTTTTTCCATTTGACAAGAGCGGGGCCGAAGCCCAGGGAAAACTTCTCCACGCCAACGCCAAAGGCCCTTGCCATGAGGAAATGGCCCAGCTCATGGAAAAAAATCAGTACACCCAAAACGATGATAAGACCAATAACGGAACTCATGCAGTGGCTTTTCCTTTTGATTTGTAAATCCGATTTTGCGTTGCGTCGCGCGCCCACCGGTCCGCGGCGAGGATATCGTTCAATGCGGGCGACATCACCGGTACATGCAAGTCCATGGTTTCCTTGATCACCCCCGGAATCTGGTCAAATCCGATACGCCGCGCCAGAAAGGCCGATACCGCGATTTCATTGGCCGCGTTCAACACCGCCGGCAGGGTGCCACCGCTTTCACAGGCGTTGAATGCGAGGGCAAGACATTGAAATTTTATCAAATCCGGAGCTCGAAAACTCAAATTTCCAATGGCGGGAAAGTCGGGCAGGGGAACGCCGATGGGGAGCCGCTCCGGATAGGCAAGCGCATGGGCAATCGCTCCTTTCATATCGGGAATCCCCATCTGGGCGATGACGGTTCCGTCCAGGAAGGCCACCATGGAATGGATGATGCTCTGGGGATGAATAAGGACTTCGATGGACTCGTGGGACACGCCGAACAGGTGCTTGGCTTCAATGACCTCGAGCCCCTTGTTCATCATGGTAGCGGAGTCAATGGTGATCTTGCTCCCCATCTGCCACGTGGGGTGCGCCAGAGCGTCTTCCACGGTGATGGATGCGAAATCGGCCTTGCCGCGGTCCAGAAAAGGCCCCCCGGATGCGGTGAGAAATATCTTTTCCAGATCGGCGCGCCGGTTGCCGGCAATGCATTGAAAAATGGCGCTGTGTTCGCTGTCGACCGGCAGAATCCGGACATTGTTTTCCCGCGCCTTTTCCATGACGAGATCCCCCGCCATGACCAGGGTTTCCTTGTTGGCAAGGGCGATGTCCTTTTTCGCGTTTATCGCGGCAACCGTCGGCAGCAGTCCGGCGCCCCCCACCATAGCCGATACAACCATATCGACTGCCGGATGGGTGGCCGCAGCGATATAGGCCTCCTCCCCGTGGATGACTTCGGTGCGGCACCCGGAAGGGAGCAGGGTTTTCAGTTCGGCGGCCCCGTTTTCATCGAAGACCGCTGCGATATCCGGAGAAAAGCGGTCAATCTGGCGCGCCAGCAGTTCCAGGTTGGTTTTTCCCGTCAGGGCGGCTACGGAAAACCGATCCGGGAATTTTTCAACGATGGACAATGCGTTCTGGCCGATGGAGCCGGTGGCGCCGAGTATGGAAAGTTTCTTCATGGGTTGCACCTGCCCTGCCACTTTCCCTAAAAAATATACACTTTGAAAAAATATGCCAGCGGGGCGGCAAATATCAGGGCGTCGATCCGGTCCAGGATCCCGCCGTGCCCCGGCAGGATGCTGCCTGAATCCTTGATTTGCGATGTCCGTTTCAGTTCGGATTCAAACAGGTCCCCCAGCTGGCCGACAATCCCGGCAAGGGGGGCGAAAATCAGGACAAGGAGGTTCGGCAGATCGGGCAGGAAAACGGCCTTGAATGCCAGGGCCACCACCACGTTTGCCGCCAGCCCGCCTATGGCGCCTTCGACGGTTTTCCCGGGACTGATGGCGGGATGGAGCTTATGGCGGCCCAGGTACGTGCCTGCGTAGAAAGCCCCCACATCCCCCAGAAAAATAATAAATACCAGGAAAAAGATCCATGCCACCCCGTCCGGCCCCCCCCGAAGCAAAATAATCGTTGCCAGGGGAAGCGGGATATACACGGTAAACTGGATGCCCCTGGACACGAGATCCAGTATTTCACGGCCATGGGAGGCGGAAAAGCGATGCATGGACAGCACCGCCATACCGGCAAAGCTGACCCAGACGAACAAAAACAGGAGGTCAACGCGCATCCCGCCCGCTGCAACAAGAATCAAAAGACCGGAAAGTGCGCACCAAACGGGGACTGGAGAAAAAATACGGCTTTTATCCCCCGCAAATATGATAAAAAAATATTCATAGGCGGCGATTGCGCCGACAACAGCGATCAGGGCGACAAACGAGCCCATCGGGCCATAGAGGATAAGGGCGGAAAGCACCGGAACGGCAACAATGCTCGTCAACCATCGTTTCAAGTGCATGATGAATTCCCGTCCTTTTCAATCATCGACGCGGCCGAACCTTCTCTCCCGGCGGTTGTAATCAGAGAGAATCTCCATGAATTCTTTCCGGCTGAAATCCGGCCACAGCGTAGAGGTGATAAAAAGTTCCGAATAGGCGATTTGCCACAGGAGAAAATTGCTGATGCGGTATTCTCCGCCGGTCCGGATCAGCAGGTCCGGATCCGGGATATCGGCGGTATAGAGGTGTCTTTCGAAATATTCGGGGGTAATCGCATGGATGTCGGCTTCCCCGTTTTTTACCTTGCGCGCAATTTCCGCACAGGCCATGGCAATCTCGGAGCGGCCGCCATAGCTCAGGGCCAGGTTCAGCTGCATGGCGTTTTTGTCTGCCGTTTCATCCATGGCTTTTTTTATGCTGACGACGAGATCTTCGGGCAGCCTGTCCAGTTCGCCGATGACATTTATCCGGATATGGTTGTCTATCATTTCCTGCTTTTCCGATGCCAGGAAACGCTTCAACAGCTCCATGAGGGCTTTCACTTCTGTTTTCGGACGCTGCCAGTTTTCCGTGGAAAACGCATACAGGGTCAGATGCCGGATACCGATTTCCCGGCACGTCCGGATCATCATCCGGACGGCATCGGCCCCTTTTTCATGCCCCTTGACCCGGTTTAACATCCGCTTTTTCGCCCAGCGGCCGTTACCATCCATGATAACGGCCACATGAAGCGGCAGGCGCGCGCCCGCATACGGCGTTTCGGAAACCTCAGACTTCAAGGGTCTCCTTTTCCTTTTCCTTGTAGATCTCGTCTATCTGCTTGATATGCTCATCGGTCATTTTCTGCATGTCATCCAGCGATTTTTTGACCTCGTCCTCCGACGCATCCCCATCTTTTTTGAGGGCTTTCAACATCTCATTGGCTTCCCTGCGGACATTTCTGACCGCCACGCGGTAATCCTCGCAAATCTTGTTGACCTGCTTGACGATTTCCTTTCGCCGGTCCTCCGTAAGGGGGGGGATGGATATGCGAATGATCTTGCCGTCGCTGGACGGCGTCAGACCGAGATTGGACTTTAAAATCGCCTTTTCAATCTCCTTGATCGCAGTAGCGTCCCACGGCTGAATGGTAATCAAGCGGCTTTCCGGAACCGAAAGAGACGCGATCTGGTTCAACGGTGTCGGCGTTCCGTAATAGTTCACCCGGACACCATCGAAGACGCTTAACGACGCACGCCCCGTCCTGATTCTCGTGAGCTCCTTTTTCAGGGCACTCACCGATTTTTCCATTTTCTCCCTGGCTTCATCGAAAATTGAATCAATCATAGCGTCTCACCATTCTTTTAAAGTTTCGTTTCAACAGGCATTTCCGGTTCAAGCGTCGGAAATATGCGTTCCGATGGTTGCATCCCCGCAAATCACTTTACGGATATTGCCGGGCGCTTTCAGGTTGAACACGATCATTGCAAGACCGTTTTCCATGGCAAGGGATACGGCGGTGGAATCCATGACATGAAGCCGCCTTTCGAGCACGGACATGTAATCGATGGAATCGATGAACTTCGCCTGCGCATTGCCCACGGGATCCATATCGTACACCCCGTCGACCTTCGTGGCTTTCAAAAGCACGTCTGCGTGGATCTCCGCAGCCCGGAGCACCGCGGCCGTATCAGTGGTAAAATACGGGTTTCCTGTGCCGGCCGCAAAAATGACGACCCGCCCTTTTTCAAGATGGCGGATCGCCTTTCTGCGGATATACGGCTCTGATACCTGGTGAATCGATATTGCCGAAAGCACCCGCGTGGGCATGCCCAGCTTTTCAAGGGCGCCCTGGAGGGCCAGGCTGTTCATGACAGTGGCGAGCATGCCGATATAATCCGCAGACGCCCTGTCCATGCCCTTTGAACTTGCGGCCATTCCCCGGAAAATGTTTCCACCGCCGACCACGAGGGCGGTTTCCACTCCCAGATCAACGGCGGCCTTAACTTCGTTGGCCACATACGCAAGGGTTTCGGGATTGATACCGTATTGGGAATCTCCCATCAGGGCTTCGCCACTGAGCTTTAAAAGCACACGCCGATATTTCGACTCTTCCACGATCGATCGCCTCGCTCGCTAATGGTTGCGCCGTTACAGATCTTCGCCCACCTGGAATCTCGCGAAACGGTGAATGGTTATCTTCTCCCCCGTTTTGGCGATCATGTCGTTTAACACATCCGAAATCGTCAGGTTCGTGTCCCGGATGTAGAGTTGGTTCATGAGGCAGGACTCCTTGAAGAACTTGTTCATCTTGCCCTCAACGATTTTTTCGACCATGTTTTCCGGTTTCCCCGCCTCAAGGGCCTGTTCCCGGTAAATCTGCTTTTCCCTTTCAATGAGTGTCTCGGGAATATCTTCCGGCAGCACCCCAAGGGGGTTTGACGCGGCGATATGCATTGCGATATTTCGTGCGAACTCACTGAATTCATCGGTTTTGGCAACAAAGTCCGTTTCACAGTTGACTTCGACGAGAACCCCGATTTTGCCGCCCATATGAATATAGGATTGGACAACGCCTTCCCCTGCGACCCTGCCGGCCCTTTTCCTGGCCGTTGCAAGGCCTTTTTTCCGCAAATAATCGGCGGCTTTTTCAAGGTCGCCGGTGCATTCGGTGAGCGCTTCCTTGCAATCCATAATGCCCGCGCCGGAACGATCCCGGAGTTTTTTTACCATCTCTGCACTAATGCTGCTAGCCATTTTATTCTCCTGTATTGACTACGTCTTCGCTGGGTTCAACAGTTTCCTGCTCTTTCGGTTCGCCGGCAACCGCCTTGCGGATGACTTCAACAACCGGCCCTTTTTCATCGTCCTGCACCACGTGGCGCTCTTTTTTCGCGCCGCCGGTCTTGCCGGCCATTTCCTCGACGTCCTTGTCCGCCTCGGCCTGCCGCTTCTCCGCCAGCCGTTCGGCCCCTTCGATGCATGCGTCGGCCATTTTCGATACCATCAACCGGATGGAACGGATGGCGTCATCATTGCCGGGAATAATATAATCGATCATATCCGGGTCGCAATTGGTATCCACTACCGAAACAACCGGGATCCCCAGCCGGCGCCCTTCCTTTACCGCGATGGCTTCTTTCTTGGGATCAATAATAAATATTGCCCCGGGAAGCGCGTTCATGGAGCGGATTCCTCCGAGTGTGCTGTCGAGCTTTTCCCGCTCCTTCATCATGCCGATCCGCTCTTTTTTGGGATACATGTTGATGGTGCCGTCGTTTTCGATGGTATTGAGATAATTGAGTCTTTCAATGCTTTTGCGGATCGTCTGGAAATTGGTCAGCATACCGCCGACCCACCGGTTGTGGACGTAGAACATCTCGCACCGGTTGGCCTCTTCATATATGGATTCCCGGGCCTGCTTCTTGGTGCCGACAAAAAGAACGGATTTGCCGCTTTCCACGGTTTTCAGAATAAAATCATGGGCATCCCGGAACATCCGCACCGTCTGCTGCAAATCGACGATGTAGATGCCGTTTCTGGCCCCAAAGATATATTTTTTCATCTTCGGGTTCCACTTTCTCGTCTGGTGACCGAAATGGACACCGGCTTCAAGCATTTCCTTCATTGTTACATAAGCCATTCTACAACTCCTTTGTTGGGTTTGAAACCGCCGCTTTTGTCATTCCGAAAGGCCCACCTTGTAAAAAGCACCCAGCCCCCGGTCCAAAAGCGTGTGGCATTAATTTAATAAATCACGGTACTGTAGCAGACAAAATTTATTATAGCAATCCAAATTTGCCGGCAAAGTAAAAAGCCCAATATCTGCGTTGCGCACAATCTTTGAAGAATCTCACGTACGGATAAGTACTCTCAATTCTTATAAAATTGCACGCGCCTTGATCTTGAACTTTTTACTTTGCCGTCCAAAACCGTCTTTTACGAGCTCATCAAATTTGATGGCTACGGTAAAAGTCCCATCTACTGTGTTGCGCTTCAATTGCCGGAACTCCGCGTGAAGACAGCCACGCGTTCATGCCCCGCGTAATCCTGCCGGAAAGACAAATCGGCCCAATCCGGATGATCCTGGACCATCCCTTCGACGGCCGGCTTCTGGTCATGGCCGATCTCCAACAGCAGGAGGCCGCCTGGCGATAGAAACCCGGGCGCCTGGGAGACCAGGATGAAAATATCGCGCAGGCCGTCCCTGTCGCCGTCAAGGGCTTGTGCCGGCTCGTAATGCGAAATTTCAGGAGGGAGATGGGGCACCTGGGCCGACGGAATATAGGGCGGATTGGACACGATCATGTCAAACGCGAATGACGGAGAAACGGCGTCAAACCACCGGGAGGCAAAAAAAGCGATCCGGTCCGACACGTTGTTCAAGACGGCATTGCCAAAAGCGATGCGCAGGGCGGAACGGGAAATATCCGAGGCGAAATAACGGGGGCCGGGCAGGGAATGGGCAAGGCTTATGACAATGGCGCCGGATCCGGTTCCCATGTCAAGGATGCACAAGGGCCTTTCCGGTGCGTCCGGCATCGTTTCGAGCGCCGTTTCCACCAGAATTTCCGTTTCAGGCCGGGGGATCAATACATCGGGGGTAACCGCGAGGGTAATTTTCCAGAAGTCCTTCCGGCCTGTTATATACGCCACGGGCTCCCTCTGGATTCGCCGTTTGACCATCTCCCGGAACCGGTTCCGCTCATTTTCCGACAGCGGCTGGTCAAACCGGACGTAGAGCCCTACCCTGTCGATACCAAGCGTTTCAGCCAGAAGAATTTCCGCCGTCAACCGGGGGCTGTCTATATAATGAGAGGAAAAATAATCGGCGGTCCACTGAAGAACGTCAAGAATGGTCCACTGAAGCGCTTTCTGCAAGATCTGCTTCTGCATTTTCGATTGCCCGGGCCTGATTATAGGCTGCAAGCTCGTTGATGATTTCATCGATATCACCGGCCAGAATCTGGTCGAGCTTGTAGAGCGTCAACCCGATCCGGTGATCCGTCACTCTTGCCTGGGGAAAATTATAGGTGCGGATTCTCTCGCTTCTGTCTCCGCTGCCGACCTGGTTTTTCCGGTCCTGGGAGATTTTGTCGTTTTGCTCCTGCATCTGGATATCATACAGCCGCGCCCGGAGAACTTTTAACGCCTTGGCCTTGTTTTTGTGCTGGGACTTTTCATCCTGGCAGATCACAACCAGGCCGGTGGGAAGATGGGTGAGCCGGACCGCTGAATCAGTGGTGTTCACGGACTGCCCCCCCGGGCCGGACGAACGGAAAACATCGACCTTGAGGTCGTTGGGGTCGACTTCGACCTCCACATCTTCCGCCTCGGGCAGGACCGCAACCGTGACGGCCGACGTATGAATGCGCCCCTGGGCCTCTGTTGACGGAACCCGCTGCACCCGGTGGGTGCCGCTTTCATACTTCAGGTGGCTGTAGGCGGCGTTGCCCGTAACCATCGCGATAACTTCCTTGAAACCGCCGGAATCGGTCCAGTGGGCGGACATGATATCGATTTTCCAGCGCCGGTTTTCAGCATACCGGCTGTACATGCGGAAAAGGTCCCCCGCAAACAAGGCCGCCTCCTCCCCCCCGGTACCGGCACGGATTTCCAGCAGGACGTTTTTTTCATCATTGGGGTCTTTGGGAATCAGCAGCTTTTTCAGCTCGGTTTCCAGGTTTTCTTTCTGGAGGGTCAATGTTTCAATTTCCCCGCGGGCCAGCTCCTTGATTTCATGGTCGGCATCATTTAACAGTTCCCGGCTTTCCTCAAGTTCGCCGGTCACCTGTCGGTATTCCCGGTATGCGGCCACGATCTTCCCCAACTCGGCGTGTTCGCGCGCGTATCGGGTAAACAGTTCACGATCGGAGACAACCGCGGGGTCGCTGAGCAGCTGTTCCAGCTCGATATACCTTTGTTCAAAACCGATGAGGCGATCCAGAAAAGACATGGTTTTATGATCCGTTCACGTACAATTCTTTGCATTTATCAATAGGCATGATGATCAGAGAGACCTCGTAGGGAGTGCCCCTATTGATCGTGTCTATACAAAAATACATAAATTAGTAAGAATAAAAAAGTCCGGCCTCGCAGCAATCAGAAAAAAACTTCGCCGCGGGCCGGATTCAATGGTTGTGCTTTGCAGGGTGCTACTGATTTTGAAATTTCGCATATTTCCGGCGGAAACGCTCAATACGCCCGGCCGAGTCGACCAGTTTCTGCTTTCCCGTGTAAAACGGATGGCACTTGGAGCAGATTTCAACGCTGATATTTTCCTTTGTCGAACCGACGAGAATTTCATTCCCGCATGCACACCTTGCTTTGGTTTCTGTATACTTGGGATGGATATCCTTTTTCATAACAAACCTTCCTTATGTTTTGCGATTCATTCACACAGAATATAACATCAAATGCGCATCTTGCAAGCCGTCAGGAATTCATCGAATCCATGAACTCCTTGTTGGTTTTCGTGCCCCTCATCTTATCCAGCAAAAATTCCATGCTGTCAATAGGATTTAACGGGGCCAGCAGTTTTCGCAGTATCCATACCCGATTGATCGTCTCGCTGTCAAGGAGGAGCTCCTCTTTCCGCGTACCGGAACGGTTGATGTCTATCGAGGGGTAAATGCGGCGATCCGACAGTTTTCTGTCGAGGTGGAGTTCCATGTTCCCTGTACCCTTGAATTCCTCGAAAATGACCTCATCCATGCGGCTCCCCGTGTCAATCAGGGCCGTTGCAATAATGGTGAGACTCCCCCCCTCCTCGATATTCCTTGCCGCGCCGAAAAACCGCTTCGGCCGGTGAAGCGCATTGGCATCCACACCGCCGGACAGCAGCTTGCCGGAAGAAGGCATGGTGGCATTATAGGCCCGGGCCAGCCGCGTGATACTGTCGAGGAGTATGATCACGTGTTTTTTGTGCTCCACGAGCCGTTTTGCTTTTTCAATGACCATTTCAGCGACCTGCACATGCCGTTCAGCGGGTTCGTCAAACGTGGAACTGACGACTTCGGCATTGACCGAGCGCTGCATATCCGTTACCTCTTCCGGGCGCTCGTCAATCAACACCACGAAAGGCACAATGTTCTTGTGGTTGCCGATCATGCTGTTGGCGATGTTTTTCAGAAGAATGGTCTTGCCGGTACGCGGCGGGGAAACAATAAGGCCGCGCTGGCCGAAGCCGATGGGCGTCATCATGTCCATTATGCGGGTTGAAAACTCGTTTTTTTCGAGTTCGAGTTTGATCTTCTTTTCCGGAAACAGGGGCGTCAGGTTGTCGAACAGAATTTTGTCCCGGGCAACCTCGGGCTCTTCGAAGTTGATGGCTTCGACCTTCAACAGCGCGAAGTACCGCTCGGACTCTTTGGGCTGACGGATCTGCCCGGAAACCGTATCCCCCGTCTTCAGGTTAAAGCGCCTGATCTGGGAAGGGGACACGTAGATATCATCCGGACCCGGAAGATAATTGCAGTCATGCGAACGCAAAAAACCGAATCCGTCCGGCAGGATTTCCAGCGTGCCTTCCCCGTAAATCAACCCGTTTTTTTCGATATGCGCCTGGAGGAGTGAAAAAATCAACTCCTGCTTGCGCATCCGACCGACGTTTTCGATGTTGAATTTCTTCGCCATCCGGGTTAATTCACTGATTTTTTTGTTCTTTAAATCATCAATATTCATTTATGCAAGCGTCTCCAATTCAAAATATTTCCGGCAGTCGCAACAAATTTTACAATGGTTTCTGGACGATACATCCAATGATTGCCTTATCGGCTTCACCATATACCGGTACATCATTTCGCAGATCACGGTTGATTATTGCCTTGACAGGAATCAGGAATAACGTAAATGCTATTCGTGTTCTAAAAATAATTTAAAGGTGTTATGAGGCCTGTATACATGATATTTGCATGTGCAAGTAGGAATCAAGCGCAACCAAGACCAGTATGGGGCAGGTACGTTTTTCCCATAACAATATTACTCAAAAAGCTGCATGTCAACCATTTTTGTCTTTTTTCCTGATATTTGCGATCATGCGATCATGCGATCAATTGTTCGTAGAGCCGGTCCACTGAAAGCAGGGTGTCTGTTTCGGTGCCGTTGTTGTCGATGACAAAATCGGCCCGTTTGCGTTTTTCATCTTCGGGCATCTGGATTTTCATCATGGCAAGCGCCTCCTCGCGGGCAACGCCGTCTCGGGCCATGATCCGTTCAATGCGGCGCTCCGGCGTCACGCTCACCAGGATCACGCGGTCAAACCATGCATCAAAGCCGGATTCAAACAGCAGCGGCACCTCCACGACCACCAGAGGCTCCCCTTTTTTCGCCGCATCGTCGATGATTGCGACCATCTGCCGAAGCACCTCCGGATGGACAAAGCTTTCAAGCGCTTTTTTCGCTTCCGGGTCGGCGCTGATGATACGGCGAAGGGCCGATCGATCAATGCTTTGGTCTTCCATGAGCACCCGGTTCCCGAAATGTTCCGCGATTTGAGCGTGCGCCTCGGTTCCCGGGGCAACAGCGAGCCGCGAAAGCTCGTCCGTACTTACCACGACAAGGCCTTTTTCCGCCAGGCGACGGCAGACAATCGTTTTTCCCGAGCCGATGCCGCCGGTCACGGCAATCCTGAACGGTCTTCCGTCTTTACTTTTTCCATTTTCACTTGTATTTGTAATCATTGGGCCGTTATGTCAAATGACCGTGACGGGGGAGTAAGGAGAACCCTTTAAAATAAAAAAGACACCTTTACCTAAGAAAATGCATAATTTCAACCTAAATTTTATTCCAAAACAAAAAGGAATTTATATTGTCGGCGGCAGCGTGCGGGATGCCCTGCGGGGGGAGGCGCCGAAAGACCACGATATCGCAGTCATGGAGGATGCACGGGAGGTCGCCGAAACGATCGGGCGGAGGGCTGGCAGCCGGGTCATTAAAATCGGAAAGCCGGATAAACGGATATACCGGGTAATTGCCGGCTCCGACACCTATGACATATCGCCGGCAAAAGGTTCCAGCGTGGCCGAAGACCTTGCCCGGCGCGATTTTACCATCAATGCAATGGCTTTTGATGTGTGCACCGGAGAACTCATTGATCCCGCAAACGGAATTTCAGACCTGGACAAGGGGATTGTCCGCATGGTTTGCCCGGCGGCATTTACAAGCGACCCTTTACGGATGCTGAGAGCGTTCCGGATTGCCGCGGCGCTCGGTTTTGATATTTCCCCCGACACCCTGGAGGAAATCAAAAACAACGCGGACGCCATTAAAACAATGGCAGGGGAGCGTATCCGAGAGGAATGGATCAAGCTGCTCTCCGCGCCCGGCAGTTTCGCCCACATACGAAAAATGGAAGAAACGGGTCTGCTTGCTGCCATTTTCCCGGAATTGCCCCCCATGAAAGAATGCCCCCGGAATGCGCACCACGCCTTTGACGTGTTTGAACACGCCCTTTCCGTATACGGTCATCTGGAAAACATGCTGGAGCTCGATATGCCGCGTCTCTCTGATCGCTGCGGCAACGCGGAACTAATCCATGATACGGCTGGCATCGGGCTCATCAAGCACGCAGCGCTTCTCCACGATATTGGAAAGCCCAAGGCCTGCCGTGTCGATGAACAGGGGAAAACCCATTTTTACGGCCATGAAACCACCGGCTGCGCCATATCGCGCAATATCAGCGACCGGCTGCACTTTTCCACCCGCCAGAAACAGTATGTGTCTTTTCTGATTCTGCACCATCTGCGCCCCATGTTCCTGTTTACCGCGATGTCTGCAGGGCGGAACAAGAATCTTGCCCGGACCCGCTTTTTCATGCGGACAGCACCCTTTACAACCGACATACTGGTTCTTTATGCCGCCGATATGATGGGAAAGGGCACAGACCGTGACATTTCCGGGGTCGCGGCATTCGCACGGGAAACAATATCGGCCTGCTTCGATTCGTTTTATCCGGAAACCCAAAATCCGCCGCTGATCACGGGCCATGATCTGATCAACCGGTTCGGCCTCCCCCCTTCTCCCCTTATCGCCGAAATCCTGGAAAAAATCGAGATACAAAGGCTCTCCGGAAGCATCACCAGCAAGAAAAATGCCCTGGCATTCGCCCAAAGCTATCTAAAAACGAAAAACCCTTCTTGACATTTTTTCGTCATTTATATAAGGATACAATTTTCTAAAAATCGAGCGCAACGCATCCTGGCATGTGAGCAAATATCATCAATCGCAGGGAAAACGAAGGAGAAGGATATGAATATTCTGTTTTTCGGACCAAACGGCAGCGGCAAGGGGACGCAGGGGGCTATTGTCAAGGAAAAATACAATCTGCCGCACATTGAATCCGGCGCCATTTTCCGGGAAAACATCAAGGGGGGGACCGAGCTCGGCAAACAGGCCAAGACCTATATTGACAAGGGGGAGCTTGTGCCCGACGAGATTACCATCCCGATGATTCTTGACCGCCTGAAAGCGGATGACTGCAAGAACGGCTGGCTTCTGGACGGGTTTCCCCGCAACAAGAACCAGGCGATCAAGCTCGACGAAGCCCTTGCGGAAGCCGGCCTCAAGCTCGACATCGTCGTTGAAATCGAGCTGGACCGTGAAATCGCAAAGAACCGGATCATGGGACGCCGTCTTTGCGCCAACGACAACAACCATCCCAACAACATCTATATCGATGCCATCAAACCGGACGGGGACAAATGCCGTGTCTGCGGCGGTGAGCTTTCGAGCCGCTCGGACGACCAGGATGAAGAAGCCATCAACAAACGCCACGGCATATACTACGACACGGAAACCGGCACCCTGGCGGCTGCTTACTATTTCCGGGACAAGGCCGGAAAAGACGGCTCCCTGAAATACATTACCCTGAGCGGCGAAAAAAGCGTACCCGAAGTCGCCGAAGAGCTGAAATCCAAGCTTGACATGTAGGCGGGCAGATAACATGGCGAGTGCTTGACATTTTGCCAGAATTTGTTATGATACAGCAATTTTGAAAAAAACAAAACCGGATGGATAAAAAACCGCCATATACACGGCGCGGCTGCCCATCCAAAAATAGAGCTATGAAATAAATCCAGGTGTAAAGGGGGCGAGTTATTTGAAGGAAATTTCGGTCAGGGTCGATGACAATGATCTTGAAAAGGCAATGCGTATTCTGAAAAAAAAGATTCAGAACGACGGTTTGTTCAAACGGCTGCGATTAAAGAAAAACTATGAAAAGCCGAGCGAATACAAGCGGCGCAAAAAACGGGAAGCCCAGCGGCGTGCGCGCATTGCGGAAGCCAAGAAGCGTTCCCGGTTCAAGAGATTGTAGACGCAACCCGTATTTATCTCAGGCAAGACATTTGATTACAAAAAAAAACCGGCAGTCCATATGTAATGAACTGCCGGTTTTTTTGTTTTTCCAGTGAACATGTTGTGAACCAAAAACAGGCAGAAACATAATGACATACGAACAATGTTTGGCGGAGATGTACGGGCTCCGGCGGTTTGGCATAAAGCTCGGCCTGGACGTGATCGAGGGCCTTTTAAACGGCCTTGGAAACCCCCAGCACGCCTTTTCCTGCATTCACGTGGCCGGGACCAATGGCAAGGGGTCCATCTCCTCCGCCCTGGCCGCCGTACTCAAGGACGCCGGATACAAAACCGGGTTGTATACATCGCCCCACCTTGTCCGCTTCAACGAACGCATCTGCATAAACGGCCGGGAAATCAATGATGAATCCGTCGTGGATGCATATACGGCCGTTACATCCGTCCATCAAGGCGACCGGGAACCCACCTTTTTTGAATATACAACGGCAATGGCCCTTTATGCCTTTGCAAAGTCAGGCGTCGAATGGGGCGTCATCGAAACGGGTATGGGGGGGCGCCTGGATGCGACCAATATCCTTTCTCCTGAAATCACGATTATTTCCAACATTTCAAAAGAGCACAGCGATTACCTGGGAAACACCCTGGCACAAATCGCCTATGAAAAGGGGGGAATCATAAAAAACAAAATTCCGGTGGTCACGGCCGCGCGTCAGAAAGCCGCTGTTGACGTACTGCGGCGTATCGCCGTGGAGCGAAAAGCGCCTTTTTACCGGCTCGGGGAAGATTTTCACATCCGCCGGCACAAAAAAAACCGATTTCCGGCGACCTTTTCCTATTACGGCATCGACCACCAGTACAAGGACATGCAAACGGGGCTGGCAGGCGCTCACCAGGCGGACAATGCGGCACTTGTCATTGCCGCATCCGAAATCCTCATGGGGGACAAAGCCGATATATCCGAGGAAAACATACGTACCGGGCTGACAAAGGTCAACTGGCCGGGGCGGCTTGAAATACTTTCCACGACCCCCACCGTGATCATCGACGGCGCCCACAACCTGGATGCGGCAAAACGGCTATCCGAGTTCCTGGCCGATTTCGCAGAAACACGGCCGATCACCATGGTCATCGGCATCCTTGACGATAAGCCCTATGGCGCCATGCTGCGCGCGCTTCTGCCCCAGGCCGAACGGGTTATTTTCACCCAGCCGGAAATCGACCGGCGTCTTCCGGCGGCAACACTTTACGAGCTGTCGCAAACCCTTTTCCCCGAAAAAACATTTGCCGCCGAAATGGTGGATACTGTAAAAGACGCTGTTGCCAGAGCGCTCGAGGCGACCCCGCCGGAAAACATCGTCTGCATTGCCGGCTCTCTTTACGTGGCCGGGGAAGCAAGGCATGCACTTGCAGCCATGGGGCTGATTCCCGGCGGGTAAAACCGGCGACCACGAGACACCCCGCGTCGGGAAGGCAGGCGTTTTCGCCTTTTCGACAAAAATATTGGTATTGCGGGACTATCTTTCTTGACTTCGTATTACAGATCATTTAGTTTTCACACACGTGCGCGCCCGTAGCTCAGAGGATAGAGCGTCAGCCTCCGGAGCTGAAAGTCGCAGGTTCGAATCCTGCCGGGCGCGCCACCCCTTCCCCCCTTTTCCGCCCGTCGGGTCTCTACCGCAGGAAAAACAATTTACATGTATCGGAAGGGTTTGCTATAGAATTATTTTACCAATCATCCTATTGTCTGGGAGGTTTTTTTACTGATGGCCGTAAATGAAGATCTGCTTGAAATCCTGGTCTGCCCGAAATGCAAAGGGCCCATACACCTTACCCCTGCAAAGGACGGGCTTACTTGCAACGCGTGCAAACTGGTTTTTGAAATACGGGATGACATACCCGTGATGCTCATCGATGAAGCAAAGCCGTTAACCGGTTAATCCGAGCGATTGCGACCAGGAATTGTCAGGGAGCCGGTAATTGTTGATGAACTCGTAAAAGTCGAGATCAGACGGCTTTAAAAAAAGTTCAAGATCAAGGCGCGTGCAATTTTTGAAGAATTGAGCGTACGTAGCCGTACGTGAGATTCTTCAAAAATTGTGCGCAACGCAGATATTGGACTTTTTACGAAGCCGTCATAATTGGAAAAGTGACAGTCAATGAGCCACCCCCGTCCACCCCGTCCCGCAAAACTCGTTATCGGGATGTTCATGCAGAAGCGGGATCTTTTTGGATCCGCCGCAGGTGTGCTCGAAAAACAATATGGCCCCATCGACATCGTCAGCAGATGGCTCTCCTTTGACTTTACTTCCTATTATGAACGGGAAATGGGTTCGGGTCTTTCCCGGCGGATGATGTCTTTTCAAAACCTTGTACCCCAGGACGCGCTTGCGGACATCAAGCACGCCACCAACCATCTGGAAGCGCAGCACTCCAGGGAAGGGCGCCGGCAGATCAACATCGATCCGGGGTATCTTCTGCTGGAACGCTTTGTGCTCGCAACGGGCAAAAACTTTGCCCACCGGATATATATCGGAAAAAACATATATGCCGACCTGACGCTCGTATATCATGACAATGCATTCCGGCCGCTGCCATGGACATACCCGGATTATGCCCGTTCCGATATGCTCGCATTTCTTGAACGGGTCCGGAAAAAATACATTTACGATCAAAAAGAGCAGGACAGATAACCGATGATCAAAAGCATGACCGCTTTTGCAAACGAATCGCTGACGCGAAACGGCATTACCGTATCGGTTGAAATCAAATGCTACAACAGCCGGCATCTTGACCTGGCCATACGCCTCCCCGCCGCCCATGCCGGGCTGGAAGAGCCCGTCAAACAGACGGCTTCACGCTATCTGCAGCGGGGGCGCGTGGAAATCCGGATCCACATCAAAAATGAAAACATGGATACCGTTTCCTTCACCATCAATGAAGGGGTAGCAGACGCCTATTACAGCGCATTGCAGCGCCTCCGGGACCGCTACGACCTGGCCGACCCGGTCCTGCTGGATCACATGGTCAGAATCAACGGCATTATCGAGCCTGAAGAGATCAAGGTTGATGCCTCGGAAATCTGGCCGGCCCTTGAAGAAACCCTGGCCTTGTCGTTTGCCAGTATCGACAAGATGCGGGAAGCGGAAGGTAAGGCCATCGCAGCGGACACCTTTGATCGGATCGACCGCATCGAAACATACATCATGGAAATCGAAAAACGGGCACACGGCTTGCTCGAAATCTACAGCGCAAGGCTTGCGAACCGGGTCAATGAACTGACCTGCGGCATGGTGGGGATCGACCCGGGCCGGATTGCGCAGGAAGCCGCATTTTTAGCAGACAAAAGCGATATTTCAGAAGAAATAACGAGGAGCAAAAGCCATCTCGTCCAGTTCCGGAAGTTGATGAGCGGCGATGAACCGGCGGGCAAACCGTTGAACTTTCTTCTGCAGGAATTTTCACGGGAATTCAATACCATGGGGTCCAAGGCCGGCAATGCCGACATTTCCCATATCATTGTATCGGCAAAAACAGAGCTTGAAAAAATCAGGGAACAGGTCCAAAACATCGAATAACCAGCAAGTAAGGACGGTTCCTGAGAAAAGGAGTTGAAAATGAACTACAATTTACTCAATGTCGGATTCGGAAGCAGCATTGTCGCCGAAGAGGTGATTGCCATTCTCGCCCCGAACTCCGCCCCCATGAGACGGCTCAAGGATGACGCCAAGGACGAACAGCGGCTTATTGATGCCACCCACGGCCGCCGTACCCGCTCGATCATTATCACCAAGACCAACCATATCGTATTGTCCTCCATACAGTCCGAAACCCTTTCACAGCGGTTCATGATGCTCAAGGACAAGGACGGACCGAAATCAAAGGATCAAGGATAATTTTTCCGGAGGATTGATGTCCGATCTGCAGCCTGACATACCTCCGAAAGGAAAGCTTTTTATCGTATCCGCGCCTTCCGGGGCAGGCAAGACAACGCTTTGCAACGCATTGAGAAAACGCTTTCCCGCGCTGGCCTATTCCGTATCGCATACCACAAGGGCGCCCCGAAAAAACGAAACAGACGGGCAGGATTATTTTTTCATATCCAAAGAACGCTTCGAGGAAAAAATCAAACAGGGGAAATGGGCGGAATGGGCACAGGTGCACGGCAATTATTACGGCACCTGCGCAGCGCAGTTGCGCGAATTGCTTGCGGCCGGCCGGCATATTCTTCTGGACATCGATGTGGCCGGGGCAACCCAGATAAAAGCCCTTTTTCCCCTGAGCATCGCCGTCTTCATCATGCCCCCTTCCATAGAGGACCTTGAACAGCGCCTCCGGTCCAGGGGGACGGACAGTGACGAAGAGATCCGAAAAAGAATCGCCCATGCACACAGGGAAATTGCGGGCAGGGATTTTTACGACCACGTGGTCGTCAACGACCGGCTCGAAGACGCCATTGAGGCACTGTCCGGGCTCGTCCGCAAATATACCGCCGGCAAAGGGGACGGGTGCCGTCACTGACACCCCAAACAGCGGCAGCAATATGGATGCGAACGCAAGTCGATTGTAAGATGGCAAAGAAAAACGTTCAATGGTAACCGGTTCTGCAACATACAAACATATGGGCAAAAAGCCGAAAAAATCGGTCGAAATCATATCCGGCATCCATTGCGTCACGGAAGCCCTCCGCGCAGGGCGCCGCGAATTCTACGAGATCTATTCTTCCCGGTCGCTGCCCGAAGATATCGCCGATGGTGCGCGAAAACGGAATCTTCCGGTCATCGGAAAATCCAGGGAGGAACTGGGAAAACTTGCCGGAACCGATCAACACCAGCAGGTTGCGGCAAAGGTGTCCCCTTTTTTGCCCGAAAGCCTTTCCCGTCTGGTCAAACACGACATCGCGGGAAAGGCCTCCCCGTTATACGTCCTCACTGACAGCGTGGAAGATCCTCGCAACATGGGAGCGCTGATCCGCACGGCGGTATGCGGGGGTGTTTCCGGCGTGATTGTCCCCAAGGACCGCTGTGCTCCGCTGACGCCGGCAGTTTCACGGGCATCGGCAGGTGCCATGGAGCATTGCCGACTGTGCCGCGTAACCAATCTTACCGCTGCAATAAAAGAATTGAAAAAACACGGCGTATGGATCACCGGGCTTGACCATAAGGGGCATTTGTCGATATACGATTCGGACATGACCGGCCCTTCCGCCATTGTTGTCGGCGGTGAACATACGGGGATACGCCGGCTTGTCGCCCAAAACTGCGACCGACTATGCCATATTCCGCAATATGGCCCCATAAACTCGCTGAATGCATCGGTTGCCGGGGCCATTGCCATGTACGAAGCAATTCGCCAGCGGAGCGAAATAAACCACAAATGAACCGTTGAAAGGAAACTGAAGCGCCGATGGATCAACCTGGAAAAATCACAAAAGACAGCAATGGAGAGCTTATTGTGCCGGATCACGTCATCATCCCTTTTATCGAGGGGGATGGCACCGGGCCGGATATATGGCGTGCCACGCAAGACGTCATCGATGGAGCCGTAAGTACCGCATACGACGGGGAGAGGAAAATTTTCTGGCACGAACTGTTTGTGGGGGAAAAGGGCTTTAAAAAGAACGGCCAGTGGCTGTCCGAAGAGGCCCTCAATGAAATCCGGGAGCACATGGTCGCCATAAAGGGGCCGCTTACGACCCCCGTCGGCGAAGGCATCCGGAGCCTGAACGTGACCATTCGCCAGAAGCTGGACCTTTTCGCCTGCATACGCCCCGTCCGGTACATCGATCCGGTCCCCTCCCCCATGAAACATCCCCAGAAGATCAATATGGTGATATTCCGGGAAAACACCGAAGACGTGTATGCGGGGATCGAATATGCGTCGGGAAGCGAGGAAGTGAAAAAAGTCAGCGCTTTTCTGAAAGACCAGATGGGCGCGAACCTGCCGGACAATGCCGGCATCGGGATCAAGCCCATCAGCCCCCAGAACACGAAACGACTTGTGGCCAAGGCCATCGAATATGCCATTGAAAACGACTGCCCCAGCGTGACCCTGATGCACAAGGGGAACATCATGAAATTCACGGAAGGCGCTTTCCGGAACTGGGGCTATGAAGTGGCAATCGAGCAGTTCAGGGACCGGGTCATTACCGAGGATGAGCTCTATGACACCCATGACGGCAATCTCCCCGAAGGAAAAATCGTAATCAAGGACCGGATTGCGGACATGCTTTTCCAGCAGGTGCTGCTCCGTCCCGATGAATTTCATGTCATCGCCACGCCCAATTTAAACGGGGACTACATATCCGACGCCCTGGCCGCCCAGATAGGCGGGCTTGGCATGGCGCCCGGCGCCAATGTCAGCAACGATTGTGCGGTTTTTGAAGCGACTCATGGCACGGCGCCGAAATACGCCGGACTGGACAAGGTCAACCCCAGCTCCCTGATTCTTTCCGGCGCCATGATGCTGGACCACCTTGGCTGGAAAGTCGCTGCGGCCCTTGTTCGCAGCAGCCTGCAGACGGCCGTGAAATCGGGGAAGGTGACCTACGACCTTGCCCGCCAGATCGATGGGGCAAAAGAAGTGACATGCTCGGCGTTCGGCCGTGCCATTGTCGGCCACATGAAATGATATCCGGGAACGCCCGGGGGGAGGTCTTTCGGTGTCCGGCTGGAAAACAGTTTTTCAGGGGGTAAAACGGGGGATATCAAGCGGGCTGTTCCCGGACATATGCTTTTCCTGTAATCGATTCATTGAAAAAGACATCTCCGGAGACAGCGAAAAAGACCCGGTCGACGGGGAAATGCTGGCAGCCGAAACATCCGAACGTATTTTCAGAACCGTTATGACCGATCATCTGTGTTGTTTCTGCATGGACGATTTTGCCCCCGTGACTCCGCCCATCTGCCCCCGGTGCGGCGTACAGTTCAAAAGTCCTGCAGAAAGTGATCACCTCTGCGGCCGGTGCATATCCGGCGAGGGGTCAGGGGGCGGAACGCGAAGGAACCCGTTTGTTTCCGCCAGGGCATGCGGGCAGTATTCCGGCACGCTGAAAAACATGATTCACGCGTATAAATACCACGGCAAAACCGGTCTTGGACGCCCCCTTGGCACGCTTTTGCACATTCATTTTGCAAAGCACTACGCCGACGCTCCAATCGATTGTATCGTCCCTGTCCCGCTTCACCGTGAAAAACTCGTGAAAAGGGGGTTTGATCAGGTGATGGGCATGCTGTACCATTGGCCATGGACGGTTGCCGGCGGAAACAGAGTGCTGAAAAACGGTTCAGCCCTGTCTGAAAAACTGCTGCTCCGCGTGAAAAATACAGACACGCAAACAGGCTTGGACAGGAAACGAAGAAGCGCCAACGTAAGAACCGCATTCGCCGTAACCGATTCCGAAAGGGTGAAAAACAAAAGCGTCGTGTTAATCGACGACGTGTACACCACCGGGGCAACGTTGGAAGAATGCGCTTCGGCCGTTAAACGCGCCGGCGCGCGGCAAATCCATTGTTTGACCCTGGCAAGGGCCATGTGATGCGATTTCGAAAAAAAAACAAGCTTCTGTATCTGACCTTCGACATCATAGACGCGTTTCCCGATGTGGTCCACGGTATTTTCACCCGGCAGGGGGGAAAAAGCACCGGCGCTTTTGCCTCCCTGAACGTCGGGGCAAACAGCGGGGATGACCCTTCAGCGGTTCTGCACAACCGCCGGGCCATTGCCGGATGCCTCGAAAACCGGGCGATGTTTTTTCTTTCCCAGGTGCATGGCACCCGTATCGTGGCATGCGAGGACAGTACCCCCGCGGAAGACGAGCGCACCTCTCCTCCCGAGGCCGACGGCGTGGTTTGCAGCAGTCCCGGAATCATGCTTGTCGTGCAGGTGGCGGACTGCCAGTCGGTGATGCTCCACGACCCCGTTCAAAAAGCGGTTGCCAATATCCATGCCGGCTGGCGGGGAAGCATCGGCAATATTATCGGTAGATGCATCGAGGCGATGAAGCGCCGTTTCGGTTCGGATCCGGCGGATATTGTCGCCGGCATCGGGCCGTCCCTGGGGCCCTGCTGTGCGGAATTCATCCATTACAAAACGGAAATTCCGGAACGTTTCTGGAAATACAGGGACCGGCAAAACCGATTCAACTTCTGGCAGGCAAGCCATGACCAGCTCGCAGCGTGCGGTGTCGCTCCGGAGAATATCGAATGGTCAAACATCTGTACGCGCTGCAACACGCACCTGTTTTTTTCATACCGGCAGGCAAACATCACCGGACGGTTTGCATCCGTGATCGGAATGCGGTAAGTATCTGTTTTGGGAAATCGTACATGAGGAAGCGAACAAATGGCCCAGGAAACAGCAACCATTTTATACAATACGCGCATTTCAGGCACCTATTGCAAAATCGGGCTCACGTGCGCCCCGCAGTATGCAAGTGCTGCCGCCGGTCAATTCGTTACGCTGAAAATCAGGGGGCGAATGGACCCCCTGCTGCGCCGCCCCTTTTCCATACACCGGCGAATCAAGGAGAGGAACCAGGTGGTCGGGCTTGAAATCCTCTACCGGGTGGTGGGTGGATTTACCGGACAGCTGGCCGAAATGGTCAAAAATGAACCCATTGACCTGCTGGGCCCCCTGGGACGCGGTTTCACCATATCCCCCGATTGTAAAAAACCGGCACTGATCGCCGGCGGCATTGGCGTGGCGCCGATCGTTTGCCTTGCCGAATCGCTCGATGAAAACGGCATCGACCTGTCCGGCGCTCCCGTATTTCTGGGCGGGCGAACCAGGGCGGACATCTTGTGCGAAACCGATTTCGGCCAACTTGGTATGCGCCGCCATATTACCACGGAAGACGGCAGCTACGGGCAAAAAGGGCTTGTTACCGAACCCTTCACAGGATGGCTGAAGACCCATAAACCCGACATCATATATGCGTGCGGCCCCCACGGCCTGTTGCGGGCGGTATCCGGCATTGCCCGGGAACACGGAATCCCCTGCGAGATTTCCATTGAAACTGTCATGGCCTGCGGCCTTGGCGTATGCATGGGGTGCGCGGTAAAAACCAGAGACAGCGGCGAGGGGTACCGGCATGTCTGCAAGGACGGCCCGGTTTTTGACGCGGCAATAGTAACGTTCTAACCACATAAACCAAAGGCATTCCCATGTCCGACGAATACCGCCTCACCCAGAAAACCAAGGCATCCGGCTGAGCCGCCAAGCTGGGTCCGGGGGTCCTGGACCGTGTTGTGGCAAACCTTCCCCTTGCAAAAAACCCGCGCCTTCTGGTGGGCCTTGAAAGCTCCGATGATGCGGGGGTATATCTTTTCAGCGAAGATACCGCCCTGATCCAGACGCTCGATTTTTTTACGCCGATCGTCGACAGCCCGTATGATTTCGGACGGATCGCCGCGGCCAATGCCTTGAGCGATATCTACGCCATGGGGGGCAAACCCCTGACGGCCATGAATATCGTCTGTTTCCCCGCCAGCGATCTGCCGGAATCGGTGCTCCGGGAAACGCTGGAAGGCGGGCTGGAAAAAATCCATGAATCCGGCGCCGTGCTTGCCGGGGGGCACAGCGTGGACGATCCGGAATTCAAGTACGGCCTTTCTGTCACGGGCGTCGTACACCCGAAAAACCTGCTGACCAACGCAGGGGCGCACACCGGCGACCGGCTTATCCTGACCAAGCCCATCGGCACCGGCATCCTGGCCACCGCCGTAAAAGGAAAAATTGCGGATGCAGCCGTTATCAAAGAGCTGACAAGGATTACCTCCACGCTCAACCGGCTGGCCGCGGAAACAGCAGCGGCATTTTCCCCGACGGCGTGCACGGACATCACGGGGTTCGGACTGGCAGGCCATCTGCTTGAAATGGCCAGGGCGGGGGGGAAGGAATTTCATATCGACACAGGCAGGGTGCCGGTAATCACATCTGCCGTCGGATTCGGGGAAATGGGGCTTTTTCCGGCGGGCGCATACGCCAACAAAAAGCATTTCAGCGGGCAGGTCGCTGTGGATCCGGGAATAAACGACATTATCGCCGATATCATGTTCGATCCCCAGACATCGGGGGGGCTCGTCTATGCCCTGCCCGCTTCACAGGCCGCAGACTGCCTGGCCGCGCTTCAGGACCGGGGCGTCGACGCCCGGATGATCGGCGAGGTCATCGGCGACGATACCTGCGGCAGGGTGCGCTTCAGGTAAGCCGGCCGCAAGACTTCGGGCATATCAGGGATTGTCCCATGCCACGTACTGAGGCCGGGTGATATAGAGGCGTGAATCCGCCAGCCCCTGTTCCCTATACTGGCTCGCCTCGATATATTCCCGGTCCGATATCATGTTAAAAAAAGTGGCGCGGGACGGATACTGCACCAGCAGCACGGCGTCCCATGCATCATCCCCGATAAAGGTCTTGGCATCCGAGCCGTAATAGATCACGTGGGCATCGATCTTGTTTAAGATCGGCATCAACAGCTGCGAATATTTTTCATACAGGGCTTCCCCCCCTTCGGGCTTGAAGCGAAGCAGGTTGACCATGACCAGGGGGCCTTCGTTGGAAATGGTTTGCAGGTTGTCCAGCTGCTCTTTTGTCGGCAGTATGATCGGCATCCGCCCTCCTTTCTACCCGGTTTTATAAAAAAAGCAAAGAATCGCAATACGGCAGCCCGCTTATCCCTCCGGCAGATAGTAATAAATATACAAATGCCGGGGACTTTTTTCAACCGGTTTTACAACGGTGGCCCCGGTATATTCCTGCCGTATTCACCCGAGACGCGCCAGGGCGTTATGAACCTCCTGCGTCATGGCCTCCCCTTTTCCCTTCGCGTGTTTTTCAAGCGCCCTTCTGGCCGCCTTTCCGCCGATCCGCCCGAGGGACCACGCGCACATCTGCCGCACCCGTTCGTCGCTGTCCCGGTCCATTGCTTTTTCCAGCTCGGGTACGTACGCGTCATCCAGGGTGTTCCCCATGGCCCTTGCCGCGTTCATCCGCCATCGCCAGATGTCTGCAGAAGGCATGTAAAACATGTGCGGCTGGATATGAGCTTCGTAATAGGCCGCATCCATATGCAAAAGCTGAGGCAGCGCAAAATGCGGGGCCATGGAAACGACTTTTTCATTGGGCGGAAAAAACTTCGACCGGGCCAGCCAGGCACGGTTCCGGGGGCATACGTTCTGGCAATGATCGCATCCGTAAACCCACAGCCCCATGGGCTCCCGGAGCTCCACGGGGGTAATTCCCTCCCCGAAATAGGTCAGATACGAGATGCACCGGCGCGGATCGATTTTCCGGGGCCCTTTCAGGGCACCCGTGGGGCATGCGGCGATACAGGCATTTCTGCACCAGTCCGGACAGCCGACGCTCACCGTGGGGGGGTCCGGATCAAACGACGCATCAACGACCACGGCGACGGGGAGCGTCCATGATCCCCCGGCAACCGCGCGATCCGCGTAAAACAGGCAATTTTTCCCGAAGGTACCAAGGCCGGCCCGGGCGGCGGCAACCCGGTGGGGGAGGTTGAATGGAATTTTGGTCTCTATGCCGCCGTCCCGCAAAAAAGAACGGAACGCCTTTATTTTCCGGGTCAGCCCGTCTTTTGTGAGGCGGTCGTCATCCAGGTAGCACCGGCCGAAGTGATTCTCCATGGAAGGGGGAAATCCCTTCTCGAAATAATGGCCGAGCAAAACAATAATGGATTTCGCCCCCGGGAGTATTTCCGCCGGATCCGTTCCAGAGCTAAGATCGAGTCCCAGTTTGTATATCCAGTCATAATATTCCCTGCGCTCCTCAAGGATTTTTTTGTGCTCGGCAAAAGGAGCGGCATCACAGATGCCGATATCGGCAAACCCCAATTCCATCGCTTTTTCGATAACCAGCGGCCGGGTAAGCATTGTTTTTCATTCCTTTCTTAAAAGTGATCTGGAAAAACGCTGTAAATTTTCAAATTCCGCCATCCATTGCGGCATTCATTCATACTAAAAAACGATAAAGTTGTATACAGGATTGCATCCGGGATCTTTTTTATATTGACCCCGAAATCTACCTGTGATAGGGAAACACTTTTTAATACGGTTGTTGTGAAGTCAAGAGAAGCGATGAAAAAAAAGGCAAAATCAACGATCCGGGAGTTGGCGTACTACAGCAGTATCGGGCTTTCGGTCGCCTTTGCCATCTTCATCGGCCTGTTTATCGGAGTGTGGCTGGACGGATATTTCCACACCACGCCGATTTTTACGCTGATTTTTCTCGGTTTCGGCGTCGCCGCGGGCATTTCAAACATGATCCGCGCGATCAATCGCAGCCGGGATCTGTAATTTTGTAACAAAAACGTTGTAGACGCAGATTGCGCATCGGATTGAACATGGGAATTCAGGCAGGTGTTATCAAATTCATAATGCGGTCAAACTGGATCCTTTTTGCCGCCATTATGGCCGCAGCCATTTTCATCCAGGCTTCCCCGGCACAGATGGCCGGGCTTTTGGCCGGCGGACTGATCGCCACCGTGAATTTTCACCTGCTGTACAGGGGGCTCCGGCGGTCCCTGCTCGAACCTGAAAAGCCGTCCCACACGAGCAAGATTCTCGGCAAGTACTACCTGCGGTTCGTCATCAGCGGCGCAATCATTTTTATTTTGATATCCGGCAGTTACGTGCATCCGATCGGCCTGTTGATCGGATTGTCAATAGTTGTGGCAAGCATTTTTCTTGCAACGATACGGGAAGTTACGAAACTTTTACACAAGGAGGCGATCTGAAGTGGAACATCCCTTTCTATATTTCGTGTACCTGTTTGAACTGATCGGGCTGGATCATTTTGCCCATGAATACCCGCATGTCATTTACTCGTGGGTGGTCATGGCGTTCATGATTATCGCCGGCGCACTGATGGCAAAAACAATCAGCATCATCCCCCGAATGCCGCAGAATGTGCTGGAAACAATTATTTCCAATATCGAGGAATTCACCGTCCAGACGGCCGGAGAAGAAGGCCGGTTTTTCTTTCCGCTGGCCGCCACGCTGTTCCTCTACATTTTCTTCTGCAACCTGGTTGGGCTCTTTCCGGGCTTTTACCCGCCCACAGCGGAGCTGCCGACAACCCTGAGCCTTGCCATCATTGTCTTTTTCTTCACGCATTACGTCGGCGTTCGGCACTCCGGCATGGCGTATTTCAAGCATTTTTTAGGGCCGATCTGGTGGATGAGCCCGCTGATCGCGCCCCTTGAAATCATCGGGCATTTTGCACGCGTGCTGTCGCTCTCTTTTCGTCTTTTCGGCAACATGATGGGAAAGGAATTCATCCTGTTCATTCTGTTCATGCTGGCCGGCGCCTTTTTCGCGCCGTTGCCGATGATGATGCTGGGGGTTTTCGTCTCCCTGATACAGGCATTCGTATTCTATCTGCTGTCCATCATGTATTTCAGCCTGGCAATGGAAGATTCGCATTAATCGAGCAGAACAGATTTTTTTTACGATATATTGTCCGTTTTTTTTGGAAGAAGCCGTTACTATTATTCATTTAAAGGAGGTTGAAACATGGAATTCCAGATGGAAGCTGTACAATTTTTTACCCGGATCGTAAGCGTTGCAAGTATCGGGTTGGCAATCGCTGCCGCCGGATGCGGCCTTGGCATGGGATACAGCATCAGGGGCGCAGTTGAAGGTATTGCCCGCAACCCGGAATCTTCCGGTAAGGTCACCGTCAGCATGCTCATCGGTCTGGCCCTCATCGAGGCGCTTGTTATTTACGTCCTCGTTGTCTCCCTGATTTTGATCTATGCAACACCGATGGTGGGAACGGTTACGGAAATGATGCAAGCCATGTAACATTCGACCATCCGATTGTTCAGCGCTTTTATAAAAAAAGCCGCCCCGGTTCTCCGGAGCGGCTTTTTTTATGTTCTTTATCGGTTCAATTTCATTTGGGAGGAGGGGAGGGGGCTACCCTTGCAACTGCAGGAGAACGCTGATATCTCTATGGCTTGCTTCAGCGCGCCCTGTGATAAACGGCAAAGCCACAGGGCGCTTTGCTTCGCTTCGCCAAGAGATATCAGCAACCCCCTGCAATTGTTGCCGCGGGCAGCACCCTCCCCTCCTCCCAAATGAAATCGGCCAGTTTTATATCTGACTGATAACTGCATGTCGTTTCGATCGTTTACTGCATGCCGCTTCGATCTTTTAAGATAATCAAGCTGAAAAACACTGCTTGCCAACCGTGAAGAATGCGGCATATAAACGGATCAATTTCCTTTGACTGGGGGGGGGTTGCTGCCCGTGAGCGACATTGGGAGTGATTGTCGATCGCTCTTGGCGAAGTGAAGCAAAACATCCTGCATTGGTTTTGATTGCAGGATGTTGCGAAACGAG
>JAABTJ010000020.1 GCA_011389935.1 Desulfobacteraceae bacterium | reverse complement strand
TGATGGTGCCGCCGTTGGCGATAATGGCATCGGATGCGGCTGTTTTGACGGCGTCCCACTGCTGAAGCATTCTGCCGCGCTTCCCCGGCGCCACCACGGTATAGTAAATCGTCGGGCCGTCGGGATAAATATGGGTAAACCGCCACATCACGAGCCCTTTTCCGCAAAGGGCTTTCAGGGCGGCCTGGGTGTCGGCCTGCACACTTGCGTGGAACGCGTCGAACCGGTCCCACGTGATGGCGGTTTCAAAGGTTTCCGTGATAACGCCGCAGCGGGCCAGCACGTCTCTCATGTACGGCGCCCGCAGAAAATTCTCCTTCCACTTCTGGCTGGTGGATGCGCCGGCATCCGGTTTTGCCGCCCCGGCGCTTTGGGCGATGCGAACCTCCGACGCCTTCCACGACCCGTTATACTTCCCGCAGATTTCAAGGGCGCGATGAAGCTTTGCTTCCTGGGGGTGGTCATGGGATTCGAAACCCAGAAGCAAAACCGCGTGGCTGCCGTCCCCGATGCCCATGGAAAGCGATTCCAGGGGGGAGATAAGCCGGCAGTTGGCCGGATACAGGCCCGACTGGCTGATATGGCGCACCGCATCGACGCCTTGTGCTTCCCTTGAAAAGCGGACGGATGCGGATGCGCGCATGGTCGGCAGGGTCTGGAGGCGCATGGTCGCCTCGGTGATGATGCCGAAAATTCCTTCCGAGCCGATCAACAGTCGGTTGGCGTCCGGGCCGTCCCCGGTTCCGGGCAGCTCCCGTGTTTCAAAAACGCCCTGGGGGGTGACCATCCGGATCGCCTGGACAAACTCGTCGATATGCGTGTACAGGGTGGCGAAATGCCCGCCGGCCCGCGTGGCAATCCAGCCGCCCAGGGTCGAGAATTCAAAGCTTTGGGGGAAATGCCGCAGCGTCAGGCCGTGCTTTTTGAGCCCGGTTTCCAGGGCCGGGCCGTAGATGCCGGCTTCGATGCGGGCGGTCCGGGAGGCGGGAGTAACGGATAAGATTTTGTCGAACCGGCGCATATCGCAGGATATGGCGCCGGCATATCCGCCGCTTCTGGGCGGCTCCACCCCGCCGACCACGCTGGAGCCGCCCCCGTAGGGGACCAGCGCGATGGAAGACGATGCGCAGAATTCCATAAGGCGTGCGATGTCCGCCTCGGTGCGCGGATAGGCCACGTAGTCCGGCGGGTTGTCAAAGCGCCCTTCCAGCGCACGGAGCACGTCGCGCAGGGCCTTGCCGAACGTATGGCCGGCCCGGTCTAAGGGCGCATTCACGCAGAACTCGGCCAGTTCGGCCGGCAGAGGAAAACGGGGCGGGCGAAGAGAAATGTCTTCGATACGCGGCGGGGGCTGCTCGTCCAGCTCGCTCAATTCAAATATTGCCATCACCATGGCTTTGAAATTCTCTACAAATGCCCCGGGCAGCTTTTCGTCGGCATGCCCCCACCCCCAGAAACTTCTCCCGGCATACTCCATTGGCGACCTCCTTGTCAGATGTGGATGTTTTCCCACTTTTGGTGTTTTGGCACGGGCCCGGCGCTGCCGTGCCCATGTTCAAAATCTACAGGAGAACCTCGCAAGGGCTGCCCCTACGGGCCCATATTCTGTGATGATATTTTTCGTATCGATACAAGAATGCAAAAATTAGTATATCCATAACCCAGGCCGGAAAATGGATCAACACCAAAGAGGGGTTTGCGGGCTTCCCGGCGCCGGAGCAAATTTTTTTTTTGACGAAGCGGCTTTTCACCGTAATCTTTTACATGTGAAAGCAGGATGAAAACCGGCTTCCAAAAGGCGCCTCGGGGTGCCCTTTCGCATGATGCACGATGGAAGGCCGGATAAAAAAAAAGAAACATTTTTTGCAAGGATGGAGGTGCAATGATGAAACGCGTATTTTTTTGGAAAAGCACGGCGCTTTTTTTGATGGTTTTGCTCATTCTGGGCGTTGCGGCAACTGCGGAGGCCCAGTGGGGGCGGCATATGATGGATCGGCCGCAGACGCAGGATTTTGACGACCAGTGGACAGGGCACGGGCCGGCCATGATGGGAAACCAGGGCATGGGCATGATGGGCCCCGGTTTTGGAATGATGGGCGGACAAGGCACGCCGTGCCCCATTATGAACCAGATGGGTCACGGCATGGGCATGGCCGGGCCTTTGGACCTGCCGAACCTGACGCCGGAGCAGCAGACCAAAATCCGCTCCATCCAGAGGGAAATGCGCCGCGGGCAGATGGAAACCATGCTGGACATCATGGATATCCGCGATGAAATGATGATCGAAATGGCCGCCGAAAGGCCGGACCCCAAAAAAATCCGTGAAATGCAGGCAACCTTGAGCCAAAAGCAGGGCGAAATGCTTGAATCAACCGTTACATACCGCAACCGCATCTACGATTTACTCACCAAAGAGCAGCAGAAGCAGATTCAGGACTATCAGCGCCGTCCCACAAACCAGTCCTGGGGGCGGGGCTGGAACCGGTAATTGCCGGACCCCTTCCCGCAGGCGATCAGATCAGACAGCCCGGTGCTCCTGCACCGGGCTGTCTGTATTCTGCGGCCGTAAAAAAAAGATTTTTAATCGGTGAGGACAAATCGGCTCCGGCGCAGCCCCGATGCAATACCGATCGCAAGAACCACCGCCGCCGATAGAACATACACATACGCCGTCCATCCAAAGTGCCTGTATACAAGACCGGGGAGATAGGAGCCAAGCGTGCCGCCGGCGTAATAACAGGAAATATAGAGCCCGTTGACCACCCCTTTTTTGTTGCCGGCATGCCGATTGATGAGCCCCGGCGCAACCGCATGAACGAGAAACATGCCCGCGCAGAACAGGAACATGTTGATAAAGGCCAGCGAGGTACTGGTGGTAAGAAAAAACAGCATGGACAACAGGTATCCTGTCAGTGCGGCGATGATGACCCGCGGCTCTCCGCCCAGGGCGCAAATGATGCGCGATGAGAAAAACGCGGCAAGGCCGCCCGTGAGATAGCCCGTATAGATGGTTGAAATCCGGAGTTCAGAGAGCTCCCCGCCGATTTCGGTCAGCCGGAACGGAAGGAAATTCAGCACAGAGGCAAAGGTAAAAAACGTGACGAAAATAATCAGGTAAACCCGCAAAAAACCGTTTACCCGCAAAATATCGGTGATGGCGCTCAACCGCAGCCGCGTGAATGCCACGGCGGTATCCGACTGCAGCCATCGAAGCAGAACGAGGTTGACAAGCATGGCAAAAAAGATGGCGAGAAAGGAATAGCGCCATCCGAAATATGTGGCGACCAGCCCGGAGAGAAGGCGGCCGAAATACCCGCCGATGATCGTTGAGGCGATGTAGAGCGACATGATCCGCTGGACGCTTTGGGCCTTGCTCGTGGTGGAAAGGTAGGTCATCAGGGATGTCAGAATGGCCGGGATGCACAGCCCCTGAACAAGGCGCATAAGGAGGATGAAGGAAAACGAATGGGAGAAAAATATGCCCAGCTCACTTGCCATGATGATGGATACGGAGAAGACGATCAGCCTTCGGGCGGTCACGGACTGCAGCAGAAATCCGTAAATGATGGGGGCAAATCCCAGCGGCAGCAGGGTCGCGGTGACCAGAAGCGACGCGGTTGATTCAGTTACACCGAAGTCCGCCCGCATCATCGGAAGGAGCGGCTGCGGCGTATACAGCGCGGAAAAGGCGAAGATGGTAGTGTAGAATACGATGATCGGGGATGCATTGACGGTTTTCATCCGGCAAGAAGTCTCCGTCCGCCCTTCCAGGCGGCAAACAGCAGGGGGACCAGCGATAATGCCGCGCCGGCAAAAAACGCGCCCCGTACGGCAGCCTCTGACACGAACAGGGCGAAAAACGGCGGGGAAAGCGTCTGCCCCAGGTAGATCAGCAGGGTAAATACGGAGAGCACGCCGGCGCGCAGCTCGCTGGAGACCAGACCGGCGGCCGCTGCATTGAGCGTGGGCATGAGCACGCCGAAACCCAGCCCCCAGATGCCCATGAACAGCAGAAGGAAGGGATAGTTGGGAGCGAAACCGGTCAGGAGGTGGCTCGCCCCGCAGCAGGAAAACCCCCACAGCACACGTGCCTCTTCCGGAAACCGGCTGCTGAGCGCTCCGGCCTGACTCGCCACCAGCGCGGAGATGCCGGCGGCCACGGTAATGGCAAACCCGGAATGCGCCGTTGTCAGGCCGAACTGCCGCACCACCAGAATCGGCATGTAAACCACGATGCCGTAAAGCAGCACAAACCCCATGAAGTTGGAAAAAAACAGCCACACGGCCCGGGGGTTGGCAATGGCGCGGAGGGCTCTTCCCATGTAGTTCCCCTCCCTGGCGGGTTTGGCCGGTTCGCGCAGCGCGAAAGCGGCAAAAATCGCCAGCAGGATCGCGGCGGAATGGATGTAAAACGGTAGAAACCACGCGATCGTGGCAATCGTGCCGGAAACAAACGGCACTGTTGCATTGGTCAGCCCCTGCACCGTCACCCGGTACCCCATAGCCCGGCTGCGATCCGGCTCCCGGTACATATCCCCGATGGCTGCCACCGCGGTATTCATCAGGCCCCCCACGCCGATGCCCTGCAGCCCGCGCCATACCAGCACGAGCCAGAAGGACCGTGTAAACGTGATCAGGAGCCCGCCGATTCCGAACAGCACCAGCGAGGGGATGATCACCGTTTTCCGCCCATACCGGTCCGCCACCGGACCCAGCAGCGGCGTGGCCACCATTGCCGCAAACGTGTAGGCGCTGAGCGCCAGGCCGATATTTCTGCTGGTGGCGCCTTTCAGCTGCATCATCTCCGGCAAAATCGGCCCCACAAGGCTTCCGCCGGTGACCGCGAACATCACCACCGCAAGCAGGATCAGCAGGTTGGGGTCCTTGAAAAACCGCATGCGAAAATATCCGGAACCGGTTTCAGGGGTGAAGGCATAGGCCATGGCCGTCAGCCATTGGGAGCAGCACGTTGGCCGGTATCAGTGTTTTGCCAGAAAGTGCCGCATTTTTTCGTTGAACGCACCTGCGGCCTCGATGTTGGACAGGTGATAGGCCCCGGGGAGAACCGCCATTTCGGAACCGGGTATTGCTTCGTGGATTTGCCGGGCCGAATCCACGGGAGTGCCGGGATCGTTCTCCCCGACCATGATCAGCGCGGGGATGTGCAGGGAAGGCAGCTTCCCGTGAACGTTGAACCGGCTGATGGCCCGGGCGCATCCCGCAAAACCCGAAACGGGCGTTGCACGTATGATATTTTTGATGTTGTCCATGATGCCGGGGTTGCTTTCCCGGAAGGGGGGACTGAACCAGCGTGCAAGCGTCTCCTCGACCATGGGGGACATCCCCTTTTCCCTGGCCGTGCGGATGCGCTCCTCCCAGGTCGGCTGCATGGCTTCCGGCACCATGCAGGTAGTATCGCAGAGAACCAGGCTGGAGAGCTTTTCCGGATGCATGACGGCCAGAGTCTGCCCGATCATGCCTCCCATGGAAATGCCGACGAAATGCACCTTTTCAATGGATGCCGCGTCGATCAAGGCGGCGACGTCCGATGCGAGCATTTCCATGGTATAGTCCTCGTCCGGCGCCGAAGATGCGCCGTGGCCGCGGGTATCATAGCGGAGCACCCGGTAGTTTTCCTCCAGTTCCTTTACCTGGGGATCCCAGATGTCCATGCTTCCGGCGAGGCAATGGCTCAGGACTACCACGGGGGCGCCTTTCCGGCCGGTGATCTCGTATTGCAGGGTGATGCCATTCACTTCTGCCTGCATGAGGTCCTCCATAACGGTCTAATCGTTTTCTGCAGTTAACGTTTTTTCTGAAAAAAATAACTGTAATTGCCAGTGTCTGCAAGCGGATTCTTCCCCGGAGAAAGGCATACGTGAACAATTTTCTACTATTACTAAGCTTTGCATTCTTGTATCGACACGAAAAACATTTTCGCTGAATACAGGTCCGCAGGGGCATTCTGAATATGAGGTCTATTGATTAAAAGCCATCTCAAAAAAAAGATCAAGTGAGGTAGAAAATGCGGGGAGGGTGGTTTTTACCACAGAGGGCACAGAGGAGACACAGAGAAAAGCAATAAAAAATAGGGGGGTAGGCCTATTTAAATTTCACCGCTAACGAAGATATTGGGGAAAAAGATTTTTTTGAGATCGCTTGTAATACAAAGAATTGTAACGACTGGAAAAAAACCGGAAAAAATACATTTTTTAATGTTTTACAGAAGGTTATCAACGTAGATAGATACTATCTACCCGAACTTATACATTTTGTCTTGACTCCGGGGAAACGCCTTGCTAACGCATACGAAAATTATCTGTTCAATCTTTTGGCAAGGACCGACGAATCTCAGGAGGAGGCAGATTATGGCGCAACGTGAGCAATGGGGCACGAGAACCGGTTTTATTCTGGCTGCAGTGGGTTCGGCCATAGGCCTTGGAAATATCTGGAGATTTCCATACATGGCCTATGACAACGGCGGGGGGGCCTTTTTAATCCCCTACTTTTTTGCCCTGCTCACGGCAGGGATACCCATCATCATCCTGGAATTCGGGATCGGGCACAAATACAAGGGATCCGCACCCCTTACCTATTTCAAAATCTTTCAGAAGTGGGAATGGCTTGGCTGGTGGCAGGTCTTTGTCTCGTTCGTGATCTCTATCTACTACGTGGTGATCATCGGCTGGGCCTTGAACTATGCGCTGCTTGCTCTGAATCTGGGATGGGGCGATAGTCCGGGAGAATTTTTCTTTTCCGATTTTCTGGCCCTGAGCTCCGGCCCGATGGAGTTGGGCGGCATTGTATGGCCCATTTTCCTGGCATCGGTCGTCATGTGGTTCGTGGTCTGGATCGTTCTTTTCAGCGGGGTCCGACGCGGCATTGAGCTGGCCAACAAAATCTTCATGCCCCTGCTTTTCCTGCTGCTGCTGGTCATGCTGGTGCGGGCCGTAACCCTGGAAGGCGCGGCCGAAGGGATCAACTATCTGTTCAAGCCGGATTTCAGCGCCATCATGGATTACCAGGTCTGGACGGCCGCCTACGGGCAGATCTTTTTCACCCTGAGCATCTGTTTTGCCATTATGATCACCTATTCCAGCTACCTGCCCGAAAAATCAGACATCAACAACAACGGGTTGATGACCGCGCTCATTAACTGCGGCTTCAGTATGCTGGCCGGCGTGATGGTCTTCGGTGTGCTGGGCTACATGGCCCAGGAACAGGGCGTAGGACTGCAGGAAGTGGTCGGCGCCGGCGTGGGGCTTGCCTTTGTCACCATTCCCGAGGCCATTAACCTGTTGCCGGCGGCAAAATTCTTTGGATTCCTGTTCTTCATTTGCCTGGTATTCGCCGGGATGAGCTCCATGATCTCCATCAGCGAGGCCGTCTGTTCCGGCCTCATGGACAAGTTCAGTTGGCCGAGAAAAGCCACTGCCAGCATCCTGTGCCTCGTCGGGTTCGTGTTGAGCCTGGTTTTCATGACCAACGGCGGTCTTTTCGTCCTGGATATCGTGGACCACTTCATCAACAATTTCGGCATTGTGCTTGCCGGCCTTGTGGAAGTCGTCCTGCTGTCCTGGTTCTTCAAGCTGGATACGGTGCGGGAGCATGCCAACGCCTTGTCCGATTTTGCCATCGGTTCCTGGTGGAACTTCTGCCTCAAGGTGATTACGCCGATCGTACTCGGCTATATGGCCATTGCCAACCTGGTTGGGGACATCCGCGTGCCGTATGAAGGATACCCCGCAAGCGCACTGCTGATCTTCGGCTGGTGCGTCGTGGTGGTGATCATTCCGCTGAGCATCGCAATGCAGACCATAAAGAGCAACTGGGCCTCGGATCACAAGGCATAACATAGAAGAGAAAAGGGGTAATAAAATGACTGAAGGAGCCATTATCATGATGATCTTAGGCTTGGGAGTAACCTGGGGCGGCGCGGCCATTTGCATCTACAAGGCCTTCACGGCCCGGGGCATCTAAGAAAACAAAACCGTTCTTATAATATAATAAGGGCCTGCCGCTTTCCTTCGCGTCTGCGGCGGGCCCTTATTTTTCCAAAATATCTCTTAGGCGGCAACCGACCGGCACAGCAGTTCAATGATCTCCCGGAAAAACGGCACCCGGTTTTCTTCCCTGAGTTTACGCAGTGCGTTTTTTTCTTCCGGACTGCTGATCTTCAAGGCCTGATTTTTTGCCGCGGTCATAATCTGCTCTTCACTCAACGCCTCCCGGAAAATGCGGGCAAGGACAACGCGAAGGCTGCTGGAACGCTTCAGCCCGAGGTGATCGAGGGCCTCCCGGAATTGCCGGGGGTCGACTTTGCCGAGCGCTTTAACGGCCCGGGCAGCCAGCTCCTCGGGCGTCATTTTGGACATGCTGATTTCGACCTTCCCCGAAGAAATGAGCGAATACAAAATTTTGTATGCGGCAAGCTCATCGAAACCGCTTTTATCCAGTACCTGCCGCACCGACCGATTCCCGTCGATCAGGGCCAGAACTTTACTTTCGTCGGCGTTTCGCCGTATTTCTCCGTCGCCGACCATATCTGCGGCAATTTTCAGTATGTCCGTGTCACCGGGAGTCATTTTTCTGATAATCCCGATGGCATCGATCCGGCGGGAGGCACCCAGCAGGACATCCACGGCATCCAGTTTGTATTCAACGGCCCCTCCCAGGTTGAGGGGGACGTCGTTGTATTCAAACCCGCCGGAATCCCACAACAAAACGTTATAGACCGTGTTTTCCGCCTGCCGCAGGAGAAACTGGTTGAGCCGTTCAAGGGAGACAACCCCTTTTTGAACAAGGGTTTTGCCCAGCCTTTCCTTGTTTTTCAAGCTCAGCGCCAGGCATTCATCAAGCGCCGACTGCGTTATGTAGCCGCTTTCCTTTAAAAGCATTCCCAGACGGTTGTTTTTCCGGGTTTCCGTCGCATACACGACGCTTCCGTCATAGAGAAATACCTGTATTGTATTATCTCCGTATCGAAGAACAAGTCTACCCGTTCGTCTTTCCCGGGTAAGCATTCTCAAAAGCGAACCCAGGTCGAATATTTCCAGGCGGCCGGAAAGGGACATACAAAAGATCCGCAGATATCACAGGTTATGGGTTGACAAGTTTGATGGCTTCGTAAAAATGCAACTTATCCGGATCGCTGCGTACTGCTTTTTTTCCTCTGGGGCCGGGGTTTTCGTTTTGCGCTTTTCGCTTTTTTGGGGCGGACCCCCTCGGGCAGGACCAGCCAGTCTTCTTCGGGCTGGATGCAGTCGATCTTGCGTTCGATGAGATCTTCGATACCGGGCAGGTAAAAGGCGTCCTCCTCGTCGGCAAAGCTGATGGCCGTACCGACGGCACCCGCCCGGCCGGTGCGGCCGATGCGGTGAATGTAGTCCTCGGGGTCATGGGGAAGCGTGAAGTTGACCACGTGGTCCATCCCCTCGATGTGAATCCCCCTGGCTGCCACATCCGTGGCAACGAGCACCCGGATTTTTCCCGCCTTGAACCGGTCCAGCCGCTCGATCCGCTTCTTCTGGGGAATGTCCCCGGAGAGTACCGAGCACTGGATGCCGTAGCTGGTAAGCCTTTCGGCCAGCCGTATCACCTGGTTCTTCTGGTTGCAGAAGATGATCAGCCGGTGAAGATCTTCGCGGTCGATGATGTTGTAGAGAAGGGCGAATTTTTCATTTTCCGTCACGATATAGACGATCTGGTCCACGGTGTTCACCGCCACCTGCTCCGGGTCGATTTCCACGGTCACCGGGTTTTTGGTCCAGCTGGCGGCCAGGCGGGTGATCGCCTCGGTAAGGGTTGCGGAAAAGAGCATGGTCTGGCGCTTGTCCTTGTGCGGGGTGGCGTGGATGATTTTTCGCACGTCGGGGATGAAGCCCATGTCCAGCATCCGGTCGGCCTCATCCAGGATCATCATCTCGACCCGGTCCAGGAACAGATCCCTTCGTCGACTGAAATCGAGCAGCCGTCCGGGGGTCGCCACCATGATGTCCACCGGATTTCCGGAAAGCTGCGACTTCTGCTTCTTGTAATCCATGCCGCCGAATACCGACACCAGGGTAAGATCGCAATACCGGGTCAACTGCCGGGCTTCCTCGCTGATCTGCAAGACCAACTCCCGGGTAGGGGCGATGATCAGCACCCGGGGGGTGCCGGACTTGCGCGTCCCCTGGATCGGGTTCTGCAGCATCCGGGTAATCACGGCAATAAGGAATGCCGCAGTTTTGCCGGTGCCGGTCTGGGCGCGGCCAAAGGCGTCCCGGCCGGTCAGGGCTGCCGGCAGGATTTCGGCCTGGATCGGGGTGCAGTAGACAAAGCCCAGTTCCTGTATGGCGCGCATCAGGGGATCGGGCAGGGAAAAGTCATGAAAACGGGTTTTTGTTTCATCCGGTGAGACCTTGAACCGGGAAATATTCCAGTTGTCTTCCGGCTCGGGTTTTTGCGTATCTGTCGATTTTTTCACTACACATCACTTACATTTTTAAGGATTGATCATAAAGGCGGCATATTTTATCGGTCTGGCATCCGCCGGGTATCCGCTTTGCCATTTAAGCGTGTATCACCGTTTCTTTTATATAATTATAGGCGTTTATGCAACAATAAACCTTCACGATCTGCCGTCTTCTCCCGAGAAAAAACGCTCGGGCCTTCGCGAAGCTGCCGGCACCTCCTTTGCCTCCAACGGCGGGACAAATATTTACCGCCCGCAAGAATCGGCTTCCAGCCACTGCCGGTAACGCCTGAACTCATCTTCAAAGTTATCGCTTAAGACGCCTTTTCCCAAATGGTTTTCGATTTCCTTCATGTCCCAGAATTTTACGGCATCAATTTCTTCCGGGTTGAAGGCGATGTCACCGTCGTATTGGCAGGTATAGGTAAAAACCAACTCCGACTCGAAGTCGTTGGAATGGATGTACTGGTAGGCAAACTGCAGGGACTGCGGGCGGATGCCCAGTTCTTCGGCCATTTCCCGGTACATGGCGACTTCGATGGATTCACCGCAGTCCACGTGCCCACCGACGGATGTATCCCACCGCCCCGGCGCAACCCGCTTGTTGAGGGACCGCTTCTGCAGAAGCAGCCGGTTTTCTCTGTCGCAAACCAGCACATGCACCACACGGTGAAGCAGACGGTTGTCTCCGTGAACACTTTTTCTGGGCGCCGCGCCCACTACGCAACCGTAGGTGTCCACGACCTCGAGGATTTCCTTTTCGCATGACAGATAATCGCAAATATATCCGGCCGCCGCGTCCGCGCCGTTGATCGCTTTTTCTGCCGGCCGGGGCAAATCCAGCAGCCTGGAAAGCTGCTTCAGCCAAGCGCCGCTGTTGAATTGCCCTTCCGAAAATTTCATGGCCGGAATATTTTCGGCGGCATACGATTCCAGCACCGGCGACTCCCTGAAATCCGGACGGGAAACAAATCCATACGGCGCCCCGGCATGATATACTTCCGCCAGCGTACTGTAGCCGATTTTTCCGACCACCCCGTCGGCTGCGTGGACCAGGTCGGGATGATAAAACGCGCTGTTGTGCGGGAGGAAAATCATATTGCCCTGCCGTTCCCCCTCCTTCGGAACGGTATCGGATGCCACTGGCACAACGAAACAGATATCTTCGCCAACCGCTGAAAGGTGTCTGACAAACGGCAAATTCCCGGTAATTCCGCCCATGGTGATCAGCACCATTTTCTCCTCCCCGGCAATCCCGAGCCGCTTTCTGGTGCGCCGGGGATCGGTCGCCGGCATGCGCGAAATCGGGGGCGTGCGGGGAAGCTCCTTTCGGGTGTCTCCGCATACGGGGCTTGCCTGAACCCGGAGAGCCGCCTGGCCGAAATACCCGCGAAGCATGTCGATGTGCATATGAAACCGCGAATCTTCCGGTACGTAGGCTTCATATATCCAGTCCCACGTGAAATTCTCCACCAATGCGGATGCAATCCCTCCGTGCGTTGCTGCGGCAATCCCCAGCGGCGAAATATCACTGATCACCAGCTGACATTGGGCCGCGCAAAGCTTCCGGGCAAGCCGGTCCAGGTGTTTCTGGTCAAAGGGCAAAAACGCGTCAAGGGCCGCTATGGTTTTCTCCAGGTCAACATGCAGCGGCGATGCCTGTATCAACCCGACGTCTGTCTGCTCCCAATGATACGCATACGGCGCTTTGACGGATTTTTGAAAAAACCACTCCGGCGTACCGGTGAAAATGTCAAAGTGGACAAACGGCCAGCGGGTGTAAATGGCGTTCATCACCGCCGAAGCCCGGGCAGCGTGCCCGAATCCATGGGACGTGACAAAATATGCGATCGACAATACCGGGTGCATTCCTATACCTCCGCCGCCGGTAATCGCCATGGGCAATTACGGCTTTACAAAACAATCTGCTCTTGATAAAAAAAGGCGTCAAAGGCAGACCAAGCTTTCCCCCCGCCTTCCGGATCCTGTATATCTTACTTGCAGCATAACGGAAAGTGTTTTGATAAGGACAACCCCGTGGATGAAAAGCTCAAAAAAGCCATATTTGATGCCGTGGCAAACGAACCCTATGCCCAACGCCTGGAAATGAGGCTCGTTGACCTGGACGCCGGGTATTCCCGGGTGGAAATGACATACCTGCCCGAGCGGATGGACAACATCTACCAACGGACCCATGGCGGGGCCGTGTACTCATTGATTGACGAGGCGTTTGAAACCGCCTGCCAGACCCACGGTAGCGTTGCCGTGGCGCTGAACGTCAATGTCTCCTACACCGCCACCCCCCAACCCGGCGCGCGACTGTATGCCGAGGCAAGAGAAGTCACCCGCTCCAGGAAGATCGCCCATTACGATATTTCCGTCACCGACGACACCGGCCGGCTCATCGCCACCGCCAAAACCGTTGCCTATCGCACGGGCAAACCGATCCCCTTTTATGACAACCCCTGACGCCCCCATTCTTCCCCCGGTTTTCCGAAAAATGCCAAACACAGCAGAACCCATCTCAACATTCGGATTTCGGTTCAAGGTCGCGGCGGCGTCTTGTTTCAAACCGCAACAACTCAATCCGTTTCATTGGCGCCCTTCCAGGATTTCAAGCGCCGCCAAAAGGTGGAATAATCGATTCCCAGCAGGCGGGCTGCCCGGCTCTGATTTCCCTGCGTATATTCCAGGACCCGCTGTGTATACCGCTTGACCAGATCGGCTTCGCTCGGCCAGTCCGAGGCAAGGTTTTCCATCTGATTGGCGCGGCTTTCCGCCACCCCGGAAGGCAAATGTTCGGGCTGAATTCTGACGCCTCCGGAGAGCACCGCCGCGTATTCGACGCAATTCTCCAGTTCCCGCACATTGCCGGGCCAGCCGTGGGTTTCCATCCGCTTCAGGGCACGGGGGGTAAATCCGGGGTGGCGGGGCTGACATTTTTCCAAAAAATAACGGGCCAGCGGGAGGATGTCTTCCCGGCAGTCGCGCAGAGGGGGCAATTGAACCGGAATCACCGCCAGCCGGTAATACAGGTCTTCCCGAAATTTTCCCTGAATCATCATTTCCTCTAAATTGCGATTGGTTGCTGCCAGAATCCGCGCCCGGACCGCCAGCTGCCGTACGCCGCCAACCGGGCGGGCTTCCCGTTCCTGAATGGCCCTGAGCAGCTTGACCTGCAGTTCCAGCGGCAGGTCCCCTACTTCGTCCAGAAAAATCGTGCCGGCCCCAGCTTCTAAAAACAGCCCGGTCTTATCGCGTTCCGCGCCGGTAAAGGCCCCCTTTACATGACCGAAAAGTTCGGATTCCAGAAGCGTCGGCGGCAGGGCCGCGCAATTGACGGCGACAAACGGCTCCTTCCCCCTTCCGGAACGGCGATGGATGAACCGGGCGATCAATTCCTTTCCGGTACCGCTTTCCCCGACCAGCAGTACGGTACTGGAAGCGGGGGCCGCCTTTTCACTCAAAGCCAGCACATTGGCCATGGCCTGGCTTCTGAATATGATCCCGGCTTCCGCATCGACCGATGCGCATCTTCGGTTCCGGCGGTCATTTTCCGCCCGTTTTTGCTCCATTTCATCCCAGACCTCCTGAAGCTGGGTTCGAAGCCTGGCGACCTCCTCCTCCATTTTCAAACCGGTCAGGTAGCGGCGCCGCTTCCCCTGGTCCAGGCGCCACTCCCCTATCGGCCGCCCTTCAAAACGGCAGACATCGTGCCCCTGCGCCCGGCAGGACAGTTCACGGACAAGAACCTCAGTGCCAAGCACCGCACTGGCATAGCCGCTGACAAAGCCGGCAAGAATATGACATACCGGTTCCATGCCGGGTTCTTGGTGCCGAAGCCATTGCGTCGATTCCAGGGAGCTGCGCCATGTACCCTTCAGCTGCAGCTTCTTTTCCGGCCGGTTCATCTGGTGCCGATGGATTTCCGAATGGGCCAGACCGACAATGGAAACCAATCGCCCGCCGGCCTTCAGCCATTCATCATCCGAATCCCAGTCATACAAGCCGGCCATGGCTGTCGCGGACGACATGCCGGCTTCAAAGCCGTGGCGGGCCAGCATTGCCACGGCCTTTTCAGACCCCAGGACTTTGAACAGGTCGGTCTGAAGAAGGGAGAGCGAGCGGGCGCCCAGGATCATCGTTCGCGACGATGCAAACAGGGGAAAATCGCTCCCTTCTCCCAATGAAATCACTTCGCTGGACCTGATATCTTCGGCGCGCATCATTCACCTCCGGGAATATTGACTGGACCATGAATTATTGCATATTACAATCCAGTATTGAAATATGCAATAGCTTTTGCCAGAATATTCGCGCCCGGTTCTCCCTTTCCGCCCCCTTTTGATGCACTCTTTCTAAGGTTTGGCAAAAGCCGGCTTCAATTGTGCCGACTTTTGCCGCACTGTGGCATCATAGTTGCATCCGTAATTGGTGCGCATACCTCCTCATGCGAGTCAAAACCACTGTTTTCCGTATACTGGTAAAGGAGAAAATGAATGAAAGCCAATCTTGCCTCAAGCGACAAAGTGATCATTACCGCGGCCATAACCGGCGGCATCCATGGAAAATGGGCCAATGAAGCCATCCCCATCACGGCGGAGGAGCAGGCCCGGGATGCGCTGGACTGCTACAACGCGGGCGCGGCCGTTTTGCATCTCCATGTCCGGGGGGCAGACGGCCAGAATACTCCCGATATCGGCACGTACAACCAATCGGTCCGAATGATCGGGGAGGCATGCCCGATCATACGCCAGATCGGCAACGGCATCGGCGCCCGGGTCGACGAAGCGCTTAACATCATCCAGCCAACCCTTGAAGAACGTCTGGCATTGCTGACCATCGAACCGGAACCCGAAATGCATACGATCAACGCCGGCACTTTCGAATTCCGCACGCCTTACGGGTCGGGGACCTTTAACAACCCGCTATCGTTTAACGAGCAATATGCCGGACAATGCCAAAACAAGGGTTTTGGCGTCGAGATCGAAGTCTACGACCTGAGTCATATCGCCAACACCCTTGCACTGGTGGACAAAGGCGTGCTCACCCCACCCCTTCACTTCAGCATCGTCCTCGGTATCATGGGAGGGGCGCCGGCCACTGCCGCCAATCTGATCTGCATGCTGGATGCCATTCCCGAGGGGTCGAGCTGGCAGGTCGTCACCATCGGAAAACACCATGTTCCGACCACGGTCATGGCAATGACCATGGGGGGGAACGTACGGACCGGCCTGGAAGACACCGTTTATTATCGAAAAGGGGAAAAGGCAAAGGGAAACGCGCAGCTGGTCGAACGGATGGTGCGGATTGTCCGGGAGATCGGCCGCGAACCGGCCACGGTCGAAGAAACCAGAATCATGCTCGGCCTGAAATAAGGAGAAGCATACCTTGAGCAATGTCACCTTCAACGGAGAGCTCATTCCCAGTATCGGCTTCTGGGGGCTTTTGGCCATGTGGGTGGGGCTGAACATCGGCGGATCGCTTTTCGCCCTGACTTCCCTGGCGGCCGGATTGAGCGGACCGGCGCTGCCGATAGCGATGTTGATTTCAGCATTACCGGCCTTGCTCGCCGTACTGCCTTACAGCATCCTCTCCTCTTCCCAGCCGACCACGTGCGGCTCCTACCGGTATGCGCAGATGGTCCATCCCACCATGGCGCTTGTGGTTATGCTAAGCCTCACCATTTGCATCCTCATCGGTGCCCAGCCGCTGTTTGGCCTGGCTTTTGGCTCCTTCCTTACACACATCGCACCGGTCCACCCGATCGCGGTCGGTGTCGGCGTTTTGACCTTCTTTTACATAATCAACCTTCTGGGCATCAGCCTGGCCACGCGCATTCAGATCATAATGTTTGTCCTCCTCATGGCAACGCTTTTCATATTCATCGTTACAGGAGCTCCGCATGTGAAAGCGTCGAACTTCAACACCCTGTTTCCAATGGGCGCGGGAGGGGTTTTTGCTGCTGCCGGTCTTCTGTTCACGTTCTGCACAGGAGGTTTCTTTATCATCGATTTGGGCGGAGAAGTGATAACGGCCCGCCGCATCTTCCCCAGGGTCCTGCTGCTGGGTATGATCCTGGTGATTGCGCTTTACCTGATGATCCTTGTGATTTCAGTGGGGGCAGTTCCATGGGAGTGGCTGGAAGGCAAATCACTCATTCATGTTGCCGAGCAGTTCATGTCCCGGCCGGCCCTTGTTTTTTTCATTGTGGGCGGTGCCCTGGGAGCCTGTGCGACCACTATCAATGGTATTTTCGCCATTGCTTCCCGTGGCATCATGGTGTTGGCCAAGGATGGCCTGCTGCCGGAAATCCTGGGGCGGGTCCATCCCCGTTTCGGCTCCCCCTATTGGGGGCTTACCCTCTGCTGGCTGATCTGCGTGGTCTCACTGGTCACTATTCCTTCCCTGATGTTTTTCGGCTCAATGCTTAATCTGGGACTCATCCTGGCGATTACGGTCGTGAGCTTAGCCGGCCTGGTGCTGCCCTCCCGGTTACCCGGCATGTTTTCAAATGCGTCCATCAAGGTGTCCGGGACGCTTAACAAAGCCGTCTGCATCGCGATCATCATATTGAACACATTAATCTTCTTTTTTTTCTGCGTCGCTATCGGCAAAGCCAGCTTTGTGTTTTTCGGAATTGTCCTGTTATCAATGGCCTATGCGGTATTGCAACGCAAAAGGATTCAATCTCTGCACCAATTATTGAAATCGGAACCCGAGCAATGGCTCAGACGGCTTCGCGGAGAAACCGAATCGAACCGAGGTAAATAACCCGTATGAACAACTTTACAGACAAAGTGGTCTGGATTACCGGTGCGTCTTCAGGTATCGGTGAAGCCCTGGCCTATGAGTGGGGAGAATCCGGAGCGCGGCTGATCCTTTCCTCAAATGAGCCGGACGAACTGAATCGCGTGGTGGAAGAGTGCCGCAGGCGGAATTATCAAGCCGTATCCCTTTTTCTCGATCTTGCCGACACGGCCTCGATGGCGCAAAAGGCGGCAGAGGCGCAGGGTCTGTGGGGTTGTGTGGATATACTGGTAAACAACGGCGGCATCAGTCAACGCTCCATGGCAAAGGACACGCTCATTGAAGTGGATCGGAAAATTATGGAAATCGATTATTTCGGCCACATCGCGCTTACCAAGGCGGTCCTCCCACACATGACCGGGCGCGGTTCCGGGCATATCGTGGTGACCACCAGCGTGGCCGGGTTGATCGCGCTCCCTCTTCGATCGGCATACTGTGCCGCCAAACATGCGCTGCACGGTTTTTTCGAAACACTTCGGGCCGAGGTCTACGACGACGGAATTCGCGTAACCCTTGCGGCGCCTTCCGCCGTTAGAACGGAGATATCGATCAAGGCATTGACCGAAAACGGCGGCCGGTTCAAGCGAATGGACAGTCAGATCGACAAGGGCATCACGCCGGCCCAATGCGCGAGGGCCATTGTCAGGGCGACCGCCCAGAAAAAGGCGTTGATCGTCCTGGGCAAGGGGCAGGGAAAATGGGGCGTTTATGTATACCGGTACTTCCCTGGATTGTATCGCATACTGGTGCGGCGCGCGGAGGTATTGTAGCCGATGAGAGTGTTCCTAACCGGGGCTTCCGGATTTGTCGGCCGGGCCATTGTCCATCGCCTGGGCCTTGACGGCCACGACTTGACCGCGCTCCTTCTTCCCGAAGAAGCCGTACCCGACTGGAGCGACGTTCGGTGCGTCCGCGGCGACATAACCCGCCCCGAAACCCTTATCAACGCCATGGACGGCATGGATGCGGTGATTCATCTGGCCGGTGCGGTCGGGTACGGGGTGACCTGGGCGCAATGTCGCCGCCTGAACGTAGACGGCACGAATAACGTCGTCCGGGCCGCCGTCGCATCGGGTGTCCGGCGGTTCATTCACATGAGCTCGGTATCGGTGTACGGGCGGGTTTCCGGAAAACGACTGGACGAAGAAGCGCCCATGAAAAAGATCAACGATCCTTACGGCGACACCAAAATCGAAGCGGAAGAGGTGGTGCGCGCTGGTGAAGAAAGGGGGGAACTCGATGCAACCGTTATCCGGCCGACCATGATATACGGCCCCGGGGACCGGCTGTTTCTTCCGAAGCTCATCGAAAATTTAGCCGCCGGCAGGGCAAGAATGATCGGCAGGGGGGACCATGCAGTGGATGCGATCCATGTGAACGACGCGGCCGATTTCGTTTGCCTGGTATTGAATCGCCGGGATGCCATCGGCCGGACCTACAACCTGAACCACCCGAACAACCCGGACTGGAACCAATTTATCGCTGCAACCGCCGCGGCCCTGGGCGTGCCGGCCCCTGACCGCCATATCCCGTATGGCCCGGCAATGGTGCTGGCGGCCTCACTGGAGCTGGCATCTTGGTTTACGGGAAAACCGCCCCTTGTGACCCGCTACGGGGTGCGCAATGTCGGCCGCCCCTACGATTACAGTACCCGACGAATGACCCGCGAGATGGGGTTTGAGCCGAAAATCGGGCTGATAGACGGCATTCGGGAATGCGTGGCCGATCATCGCAAAGGAGCGTCTATACCGGCAGGAAAAGGAGCATTCAAATGAGCGTTCAACCGAGCCCTTCTCTTCAGGCACAAGAAAACCACCGGATTCGCCTTGATCAATTGAAGGCCTTTCCTGAAAATCAGCGGCTGAAAAAAATCCGGCAGGACATCCTCGATTCCGGCTATCACCTGTGCACCCAAAAAGCCTCGCTGATGACCGACTACATGAAACGAAATGATCCGCAGCCCAAGTGGCTCGAGCCCTTGCGCCGGGTTCACTACGGCCTGTACGGCAATTCAATGAAAAAAGCGGCAAAGGGCATGCCGCAGCGCACCTGGCAGATCGCCGCCAACAACCTTTTAAACCGCTTTTATCAGCGATGCCAACCATTTTCGCCTTCTGAAAACCAGCTTTGCTTTGCAAAAGCGTTCCGGCACATCCTCGACAACATGGAACTGAAAGTCTATGACCAGGAACTGATCGTGGGCAACCCTTCCTCTCATCGGGTAGGTGCGCCCATACACCCGGAACTGGGCGGACTGCTGATGCTACCCGAAATCGACCGGCTCGATACCCGGCCGAACAATCCCATACCGATCGATGCCGCCCAGCGCCGGGAACTGAAGGAGGAAATCTTTCCGTTCTGGTTCAACCGCTCCGTACTGGCGTTTGCACCGCTCTATACGAAAAACCCCGAACTGTTCAGCCAGACAACGGAAGGGTGCTATTTTATCCTTACGCAATTTGCCGGCATCTCCCACGTAACGCCGGATTACCCGAGAGTGCTCCGCATGGGATTCAACGGCATCAAAGAAAAAATACGCCATCACCTGGACCGGATGCCGGACACCCGGGGAAATCGAGCGACAGAGGAGCGGCGAGCGTTTTACGAGGCCGCGCTGATCACGGCTGAAGCGGCCATTGCGTACGGGAAGCGATGGTCCCGGCACCTGACAGAACAGGCGGCAGCCGAAAAAAACCCGGAAAGAGGAGCGGAACTCGCCGCCCTGGCCGATATGTTCCGGCGGATTCCCGCGGAACCGGCGGCAACGTTTTACGAAGCCGTTCAAAGCCTGTTTATCACCCATGTTATGGTACACGGCGAAAACTTCCAGCACGGCGTCTCCTTTGGCCGGGTGGACCAGTACCTGTATCCCTACTACATCAAGGACCTGGAGACCGGGATCCTGACCACCGAGAAGGCACTGGAAATCCTGGGCTGCTTTATCGCAAAAGCCGGCGAGCTCATCCCCCTGTTTTTCGACCGGGCCACCGAATTTTTCAGCGGACTTTCCTCCGCTTCCGGGCTGACCCTGGGGGGATGCCTGCCGGACGGTTCAGACGGGGTCAATGAGCTCTCCTATCTGTTTCTACATGCCTATGATCAAGTCCGGCTCCGGCAGCCGAATTTTCATGTCCGGGTGCACCGCGACACCCCTGCCCCGTTTTTGACCCTGTGTGCCGACGTCCTGAAAAAAGGAGGGGGACTGCCGGCCTTTTTCAACGACGAACAGGTTGCCACGGCCCTTGTCAATTCCGGTTTCCAGGAAGATGATGCCGCAGATTATTCGATTGTCGGCTGTGTGGAATGGGGGGTGCCGGGGAAAAGCTTTCCGGCCGCAGGCGCCGTTTTCATCAATCTTCCCATGGCCCTTCATCTTGCCTTGCACAACGGGAAATTCGGGACAAAAGCATTTGGCCCGCCGACCGGTACGGCACTTGATTTTCAAACAATGGACGATATCATTGGCGGGTTTACAACGCAGCTCCGCCATATGCTTGCCATTGCGGCCGAAGGAAATGACGCCATCGAGAAAGCACACGCCCGTCACCGGCCTACGCCGTTTTTGTCGACCCTGGTCGAAGGGTGTATCGAACGCGGCATCGAGGTGAATAACGGCGGGGCGATTTACGGCACGGTCGGCTGCCAGGGGGTGGGGCTTGCGGATGTTGCGGATTCGCTTTCCGCCATGGATGAACTGGTGTTCCGGAAGAAGCGATTGTCGCTTGCGGAAATGCTTGGCGCCGTCGACAGCAACTACGAAGGCCGGGAGGATATCCGGCAGCTCATCGCTAATAAAACCAGCAAATACGGGATCAACAGGGTTGAGGCAGACAGGTGGGCCCGCATCGTTTCCGGGATCTATACCCGGGCGGTATTCCAGCACAAAAGCCCCCGGGGCGGGCCGTATCTGGGCGGATTCTGGTCCATGACCACGCACCAGGGATTCGGCGTCCGCACCCCGGCCCTCCCCAGCGGTCGAAAAGCCGGCGAAACCCTGGCAAACGGTATTTCTTCCGTCAACGGAAGGGACCGGCTCGGCCCGACAGCAGCCATGGCCTCGGCCGCAAAGATCGATTCCGGCCTCATCGGAAACGGATGCGCCCTGAACATGAAGATCAACCCGGATCAGATCCAGGGAGAGGAAGGGAGCCGGCTCCTGCGCTGGCTGATAAGGGGATACTTTGACATGGGCGGGTGCCAGGTACAGTTCAACATTATCGACCCGGCGATATTGATCGACGCACGCGAACATCCGGAGAAATACCGCGACCTGGTGGTCCGCGTCTCCGGTTATTCGGCATATTTCAACGATCTCACCGACGCCATGAAGGACGAACTGATCGACCGAACGCTGCATTCCAGCCGGTCACTCTGCGGGTGCTAGCCATGCGTCGCCCAATACGACCATGAAAGGAAACAGCCAGTGACATCGGTTGACACAGCGACGATTTTCGATATCCAGCGGTTCTCCATCCACGACGGGCCCGGTATCCGAACGACCGTATTCTTCAAAGGGTGCACCATGAATTGCCGATGGTGCCAGAATCCCGAATCGATCCGCCCCGGAAAGGAAATGGCCGTCTATGTTGACCGGTGTATCGGGTGCGGCATGTGCGGCCACGTCTGCCCGACAGGAGCGATTCCGGCCGACAGGCCCGGCCGCATCGACTGGCGGATATGCGATTCCTGCGGTCTCTGCGCGGAAACATGCCCCGCCGAAGCGCTGGTTCTCGTCGGGCGGACCATTACGGCCGACGACCTGCTGGACGATTGCCTGGCGGACCGCTCGTTTTACAACGTATCCGGGGGGGGCGTAACCCTGTCCGGCGGCGAACCCGTGATGCAGTCGGACTTCCTGCGGGGCTTTCTGCCATTGCTGCGAGAAGAACATGTAAGCGTGCTCCTGGAGACTGCCGGAAACTACGCCTATTCAAAGATAGACGCGCTGCTGCCGATGCTCGACCACATTTACTACGATTTTAAGCTGCCGGGCCCGGAGGAATACCGGACGATGACCGGCGGAGACCGGGAGCTCATCCTGGAAAACCTGGCGGCGCTCAAAAAGGGGACGGTTCCTGTAACCGTTCGGATGCCGGTGCTGCCCGGCATAAACACGGCGCCGGAACAGATCGCCCGGATCGGGCGCACTCTGCGCTCCATCGGAATTCATGAGATGCAGCTGCTCCCCTATAATCCGTTCTGGGAATCCAAGCTTCCCCGCCTGCAGACGGAAAAGCGGCCGCTCATGCTCTCCGATAAAAATATCGATTACAGACATATCGCCGATGCACTTGAACAAATCGGCATTGCTGCACAATTTCCCGCACGGCACCCCGGAACCCAAGATGCCCTTTAACTATGTCATTGTCCTTATCCTTGCCATGGGCGGGTTTACGTTCAGTTTTGCCGGGTTCGGATTCGCCCTGGTCACGCTTCCTCTTCTGTCCTTGCTGCTTCCCATCAAGATCTCGGTGGGCTTTATCTTTCCCTATGTCCTGGTCCTGGTCTTGTACCATACCGGCCGCTTTGGAAAACTTCTCGACCTGAACATCCTGCTGCCCTTGGTTGCCGGGGCCTGCCTGGCCATCCCTGCCGGCCTCTGGTCCCTTCACCTTTTCCCGGAATTGTGGCTCAAACGATGCCTGGCCGTGTTCATTGTATTGTCTGTGGCGGCCAACCGGTTCCCGGCGGCCACGACCATGCTCCGACGAACGGGCCGGTCCCGGATCCTGGGTCTTGCGTGCGGCTTGATCGGCGGCTGGTTTCAAGGGGCGTATGCCGCCGGGGGTCCGCCTGCGGTCATCTACGTCCGCTCCATTGAACAAAACCCGGAAAAAGCCAAGGGCTACCTGGGCGCCTATTTTACTGCCGTCAACCTGATAACCGCCGTGATGTTCGTGATCGGCGACGTATTTACCGAACAATGGCTTTGGCATTCATTGGTCTACAGCCCCGCCGTGCTGACCGGTGCAGCAGCAGGCGCCCTCCTTTTCAACAGAATAAACGCCCGCATCTACATCACTGCCGTGGACCTGCTGTTGCTTGCTTCGAGTGTTATGCTGTGGCTGTGAGGCTTTTTTCAGCCAAGAGAATGTGCGGCCTTATGAATATGCGAATTGCACTTATCTGGTTCTTTTGACAACCGATTTTTCAAGATCGGCAATGATCTGACGCAGGATGTCGCGCTGGGTCACCGGCCCGGAACTGTTCCACCCCGACTGGATCGCCTCCCGCTTTTTCTCCCGGAAATGCGCAGCACTGTCGACCACGGACGCCCAGGCGTACAGCTTCTGGACTATGTGTCGTTCTTCCGACGTCAGCTCGGACTCGGTGTCAACTTTTCTGCCGTTGGAAAGGGTGATAACCATCAGGCCTCCTTGTCCGGTGGATCAACGAGCGGGTAAAAAGAAGAAGAAGAAGAAGAAACGCATAATTTCATGGGCGTTCCCCTATTGTGGGCGTCCCCCTATTGCTTTCCAGGCAAGGCGGAGAAACAGGGCGATGACGCAGAGCGCCAGCACCAGGATGCCCAGGGCGCCCCAGGTGACAAGGGTCCCCCGGTAGAGCAGATTGACCGGGTTGAGACTCGGCGCTTTGACGATCCGTCCCTGGGTGCTTCGGTATTGGTCGGGGACATCCGGCAGGCCGTCGCCGGTTGTATCCTCGAAATGGGCGATGTAGTCCATGACGGCCATCCACTCCTTCAACTCCTGGACACCGGGCGCTTCGGGGTCGACATCCACCCGGAAATCGACCGGGGAGTCAACGGGGTTCCCGTGGCGGTCCTTGGGGACGATGGTGAGAAGGTTGTAGGTAAAATCGCCGATGACCTGCAGGAAGGTCCCCTCGTAGATGTTGGCGGCCACGCGGTAGAGGGCGTCGTTGGACCGGGAATAATCCAGGGGTTCATAGCCGGTGCCGTCTTCGGATTCCATCCAGATGCCGGTGACGCGGTCAAATGGGGCGCGGTAGGGGTTGTAGGTGAACTTGACGCCGGAGAGCTGGATATAATAGTCGTCCCCCTTGAGGGGATAGACCGTGGTGATCACTTCAAGGGCGCGCTTGATCTCGTAGGCGTGGATGTAGCAGGTGACAATGGGGTAGCCGGGAGAATGTACCTCGTCCATGCCGATTCCCAGCGGAAGCGTGCGGAAGATGTCCGCCACGGCCAGTCGGCCGGTTTCCCCCTTGAGGATATCGGCGCGGATGACGCCGTTTGCCTTAATGGCCATTCGTACGAGGCTTTCCGGATCCCGGGGATCATAATCGCGCGCATTGACGTACCAGCGGAGCCCGTCCGCCAGAAAATTGCCCACGGTGGATTCCGCTTCATAGAGGCGCATGTCGAAGCCCGTGCGTCCGATTGTCTTCCAGTAGGAAAGCCCGCGCGGGTGCAGCAGGTTCTCATCGATGACATCGATATAGGCGTCGATCTCCGCCTGGATTCGGGGGTCCGCCGGGATCGCGTCGTCAATGTCGATCAGGCGGTAGTCGTTAAGGGTAGTGGTTTCCCCGTCAAAGGAGAGGTCCAGCACCCCCACGGCGCTGCCGTACTTGCCGGTCTGGACGATGATGGTGCTGCCTGCGACGCGGGGCGTGTCAAGGCGGGTGTGGCTGTGAGCGGAAATGATCACGTCGATGCCCGGCACCTGCTCGGCCAGCTTTTCATCTTCGGAAACGGGCGGCGTGTCGAGCCCGGAATGGGAGAGGCAGACCACGATGTCGACGTTTTCCTTTTCGCGCAAAAGGCCGACCATTTCCCGGGAAATCTCCACCGGATCGCGGAACGTGACCGGCGATGCGAACGGGGCCTGGTCTGCCGCGATTTTCCCAATGATGCCGTAGAAGCCGACCCGGACGCCGTCTATCTCTTTCACAGCGTAGGGGCGCACGAGCCCCTGTTCAAATACCGCCTCCAACGAATTGTCCCTGTCGCTTTCTTCGGAAAACACCGCACTGGCAAAAACGATTTCCGGGAGCTGATTCTTATCGTTTGCGGTGGTGATGATCCGGGCCAGGCCGTCGGGAAACATATCAAATTCGTGGTTGCCCAGCGTGGCAAAGTCATACCCCATCTTTTGCATCAGACGCAGCTCAAAGGCGTATTCCCGGGCAAGCATATGAAAGAGCGTCCCCATGGTGAAATCGCCGGCATCCACCGTGAAGGTGGGATGAGTCCGTTTTTCACGTTCATCCGCCAGGACCGTGGCGATCCTGGCCCACCCGCCGATGGTGTCGTCTGCGCCCGTCCGGTCGGGAATGTAGTCGATTTCAGGGGAAAACGGCATGAGGTGGGAGTGCAGGTCATTGGTGTGAAGCAGGGTGATGGTCGTCTCCGAAGCAACGGCAAGGGCCGGTGCAAAGGCGAAAAGAATGAGTACAAGAATGCGGGTGCGCATGGGGTCTTTTTTCTCCTATCGTCTCAATATCCACATGATCACCGAAAGAATGACGGAGATGATGATCATCGTGGTGATGGGGATGTAGATCTTCATGTTGGAACGGCCGATGACGATGTCCCCCGGGAGCCGTCCGATGGGAAGCTTGGTGATCCAGTGCCAGCCGAGCCCGACAATGATGATGGCAAGACCGATGATAATCAGGTTTTTCTGCATAGAGCATCCGAAAATTCTTTGGTGCGCAGGAAGGCAGCCATGCGCCTATTTTCCGTCATAATAGGTTTTGTACCACGCGACAAAGCGGTTGATCCCTTCTTCGATGGTGGTTTGGGGGCGGAAGCCGACGGCGTCGTACAAGTCATCGATATCCGCATACGTGGAAGGCACGTCTCCCGGCTGCATGTCGAGCATCTGTTTTTCCGCCTTTGTTCCCAGGGCGTCCTCCAGGACCGCGATAAAACGCATGAGATTTTCCGGGTTGTTGTTGCCGATATTGTAAATGCGGTACGGGGCGTAGGACGTGCCCGGATCCGGTGTGTTACCGGACCACTCGGGATTGGGCTCCGGGCGCTTTTTCATGATACGGAACACCCCTTCCACGATGTCGTCGATATAGGTGAAATCCCGCTGCATGTTGCCGTGGTTGAACACCTTGATGGGCTCCCCGGAAAGGATCGCCCGGGTGAAAAGAAACAGGGCCATGTCCGGCCGCCCCCAGGGGCCGTAGACCGTGAAGAAGCGCAGGCCGGTGCAGTTGAGCCCGTAGAGATGGCTGTAGGTATGGGCCATGAGTTCGTTTGCTTTTTTGCTGGCAGCATAAAGCGATACCGGGTGGTCCACGTTGTCATGCACGGAAAACGGCATTTTCGTGTTGGCGCCGTACACTGAACTGGACGACGCGAACACCAGGTGAGAAATACCGTTGTGGCGGCAGCATTCCAGCAGGTTGACAAAACCGACGATATTGGTGTCCACGTAGATATGGGGGTTTTTCAGGGAATAGCGGACGCCGGCCTGGGCGGCCAGGTTGACGACGGTATCGAAGGGATACTTGCCGAACAGCCATTCCAGGCGGGATTTGTCGCTGATGTCAAGCCGGTGAAAATGGAACGTATCCTGGGCCGAGAGCTGCTTCAGGCGCTCCTTTTTCAATCCCACGTCGTAGTAGTCGGACAGGTTGTCGATGCCGATGACCGTGTACCCGTCCTCCGCCAGGCGCTGGCAGAGATGGAAGCCGATAAAGCCGGCAGCGCCGGTTACGAGAATGTTTTTCATGAAAGATAACCGCTTTTTGATGATAAGGGTTGAGGGCTTCGTAAAAAGTCCAATATCTGCATTGCGTACAATCTTTGAAGAATCTCACGTACGGCGAAGTACGCTCAATCCTTCAAAGATTGCACGCGCCTTGATCTTGAACTTTTTACTTTGCCCTCCAAAACTGACTTTTTACGAGTTCATCAGGGTTCAGGGTTATAAAATCTCCCGGCACCTGCGTGCCTGCCCCGTGCAGGGGGTCGGGAAAATGTGTTCGCCGTATGTTCGTCGATGTTTGCCTACAATCCACCCAGCCAGTCGATGAGCAGCCGGACGCCGAAACCGGTGCCCCCCGAAGGGCAGTAGGCATCGGCCTTGTCCGAAAAAGCGGGCCCCGCGATGTCGATATGCGCCCAATTGACGTCCTGAACGAATTCGGAGAGGAACAGCGCCGCGGCAATGGCCCCGCCCCACCGGGATTTTCCGACATTCCGGATGTCCGCGATGTCGCTTTTGAGCATGTCCCGGTAATCCTCCGGCATGGGCATGGCCCAGCAGCGCTCATGGGTTTTTTTCCCCGATGATACGAGCCGGGCGGCCAGCCGGGCATCAAAGGAGAAAACCCCCGCGAATTTATTCCCCAAGGCCATTTTGCAGGCCCCGGTCAGGGTAGCCACGTCGATGAGGGTGTCCGGGTTGTACTGCTTGACGGCATAAAAAATCGCATCGGCCAGGATCATCCGCCCCTCGGCGTCCGTATTGGCGATCTCGACGGTCTTGCCGGAGGCGGTCCGGATGATATCCCCGGGGCGATAGGCATTGCCCGATGGCATGTTTTCCACCAGGGGAAGGATGCCGATAATCCGGTGGCCAATCTCCATTCGGGCCGCCGTAATCAGGGTTGCGGCAACGGCGGCGGCGCCGGCCATGTCCTGCTTCATGTCCGTTATCCCGCTGCCCGGTTTGAGATTGAGCCCGCCGGAATCAAAGGTCACCCCTTTTCCCACGAGCGCGATGGTCTTGTCGTACTTGTCGGGGCGGTAGTCGATCACCACCATGCGGGGCCGGGTGTCGCTGCCGGCACCCACGGCCAGCAGGGCGTTCAGTTTGTTTTTCCGGATATTTCTCTCGTCGATATCAACGATGGTGAGGTTCTCCATGTCCGCCGCCTTGACAATGGATCGGGCGAACATATCCGGCCGCTTGTCGTTGGGCGGCGCGCTCACCCAGTCCCGGGCCATGATCGTCCCCCTGCAGACAGCCTCGATACCGGAAACGGCTTGCGCAAATGCGTCCTGCCGCGACGACTCGACGTGAACGGTGATTTTTGACAAGGGTTTTTTTTCCCGGTCCTGCTTGTAAAAGTCGAACAGGTGGTTGCCGAGCAAGGCCCCCTCCATCATGGCATGCACGAACGCTTTTTTCCCGCAGCCGCAAAAAACAATCTCCCTTTGCCTGGACTGGATGGCCCGTTTTACCGCTTTTCCGGCGGCTGTGCGGAAAGAATCGGGATCGGCCTTTTCCTTTTTGCCGACGCCGATAAAAAGCACCCGGGAGGCCGAAACGCCTTCGGCGTCGTAGAGCATCAGTTCATCGCCGACCCCCCCTTTGAATTCGGGGTATGACATGGCCCGGTCGATCAGCTTTACCACAACCGGGTTGCGCGACAGATTCGCATCCTCGCATACGGGTATTGCCAAAAGGCCGGTTTCACATTGTGCAAGATCTTCTGCGGTTATATGCAGCAATGGCTACTCCTTGTTGTTGCGCTTTTTCATTGCCTCTTCCAGGACCCGGCAGCGGCTACATCTTCCGTTCTTTGCGGATCGCTTCCCAGGCGGCCTGGATCTCGTGGAAGCGCCTGTTGGCATCGGCAGCGCGCTTTTCCGGAAGGTCCCTGGCCGCAATGGCGTCGGGGTGGTATTCCTTGACCAGTTTCCGGTATTGCTTCCTGAGAGTTTCGTTTTCATCGGCGGGCTTGCAGCCGAGCACTTCGTAATACCTGGCGTTTGGCGCCTTCACACGCGGAGGCTTGGTGTCATCGTTGTCATAGAGGTGCCCCACGGTCGCACCGGCAGCGGCGCCCCACGGGCCGCCGAAAACAAAGCCGATGCCGCCGCCCAGAACTTTTCCTTTGTATCCCATTGTATACTGCTTCCTTTATGGTAATCGTTATCAGGAAACGGCTTGCCGCACCTGTATGGACTTGCTATGCGATCAGTTCGCGCCGGAGCATGTCCAGGGCCACGTACGCGAAAATCTCCTTGTTGGCCGCCCTGTCCCGGAACGGAAGCACGCGGCGCTTGGAGATCACCCCTTGGGGCCCGGCAATGGCAACGCAGAGGGTTCCCACGGGTTTGTCGTCCGTCCCGCCGGTCGGCCCGGCAATCCCGGAGGTGGCAACGCCATAGTCCGCACCGGATATACGACGGATGCCAGCGGCCATCTCGCCGGCCGTCTGCTCGGATACCGCGCCGTGCGCTTCAATGGTATCCGGCGAAACACCTAGTATAGCCGTTTTTGCCTCGTTTGCATAGGTGACCGCCGACATGAGGAAATAATCGGAGCTGCCGGACACGTTGGTCAGGCGATCGGAAATCAGCCCGCCGGTGCAGCTTTCGGCAACGGCCACGGTAAGGCCTTTTCCCGTGAGGAGCCCTGCGACCACCGTTTCCAGGGCATCCCCGTTGTCCGAAAACATCCAGCGGCCAAGGGCCTCATGAACCCGACCGGCGGCCGCCTCGATCCGGGAGCCGATTTCGTCCGGATCCCGGCCGAAGGCGAACAGCTTGACAATAATTACGGGGAACCGGGCCAGCATGCCCAGTTTCACTTCTTTGAACTGTTTTGAAGGCTCGATGAGGCGCTGGTTGACCTCGGCCTCGGGGAGCCCGAAAAGCGACAACTGCTTTTCCCGGTAGTGCTGTTGGCGGTCGGGCGGAATGTAATCCGCCCGGATTGCGGGAATCACCAGTTCCGCCATCATGGTTTGCATCTCCCGGGGGACGCCGGGCAGAAAAAAAAACCGGCATTTGCCGATGGTCATTGCAAATCCGGGCGCCGTGCCGGAACGGTTGAAAAGGATATCCGCGTTTTCCGGAAAAAGGGCCTGCTTGTGATCCGACGGGCTCATGGACCGGGAAAAGCGCTCAAAAAAGGCCTGGATGGAGGCAAGGGCCGCGGCGTTTTCAACCAGTGCAACGCCGGCGGCATCGGCCGCGGCCCGGGCCGTGATGTCGTCCACGGTGGGGCCGAGTCCGCCGGTGACAACGGCGATATCCGCATGATCTCCGATTTCGACCAGCAGGTCCCGCAGCCGGAGGGCGTCATCCCCCACGGCGGTATGCCGGGTGACGTGAAGGCCGACCTCCAGCAGCCTGGCGGCGATAAACGCGGAATTGGTATCGACGATCGCCCCGGTGAGGACCTCGTCCCCGGTGGAGACGACCTGCGCCAGCAGGGGGGCATGGTCGGGGCTGTGGGCTTCTTTCATCTTTCCTGTCCCATTCCAGCGATTGTTTTTCAGGTCAATATCGCATCCAAAGACCGGATGCAAAGACCGTATGACAGATAACCGCGTTCGGAAAAACCCGCAAATGGCATCATAATATGGTTTGCCCTTTTGTTACACCAATCGTTTCCAAAAGAAAACAACAAAAACCGCTTGACAAAGCCGGGACAAACCATTTATCTGGTATGTACAATTAACCGGATGGATAAACGAGCAGGCAGAAAAACGACCATGAATCAACCTTGCGCATACATGCAATACGCAGACCAACAGAACTGGTGGTGGCAGTACCGTAACAGGGACTGCCGGCGGATACCAGCGTAAGACGGATTCAGACCGTGGCAGCCCCAGGGGCCCCCACGGTTTTCCGGTTGATGGAACATAGACAGCAAAAAGGCCGTGGGAAGAGATGACCCCACGGCCTTTTTTTATGGACGGCGCATCCTTACATAATAAAAAAGCACCCGGTGATGCGGTGCCGGTCGCATGAATGTTTGCGAACGTTTTCCCGTTGCAATAACCGTTTTTCAAAGGAGCCAACATGCGGTTGCGAGATTTTCCGGACAAAGACGAATTTTCAAGGCTGTACGGCCAGCACGACGTGGTGCCCGTATGCCGCGAAATCCTGGCGGACATGGAGACCCCGGTATCGGTTTTGAAGAAGACCTATGACGCGGCCGGCCCGGCGTTTCTCCTGGAAAGCGTGGAGGGGGGGGAGCGATGGGGAACCTACAGTTTTTTAAGCACCTCGGCCCGGGCACTCGTGAGGCTGTTTGCCGACGACATTGAAATCGACGAGCACGGCCGGACAACGCGCGTCTCCCATGAAGGAGATCCCCTGGGGGCTCTTCGGAAGCTGATGAACCGGTACAATCCCGCCATTATCGCCGAACTGCCACGCTTCTGGGGGGGACTGGTCGGGTATTTCACCTATGAAACCGTATCGTTTTTCGAGGCCATTGAAAACCGGCTGCCCCATGACCGGCCCATTGCGAGCTTCATGATCCCCGATGAAATGATGATCTTCGACAACCTCCGCAACACCATGATGCTGGTCGCCGTCGTATACAAAACCGACGGAGCGCCTCCCGGACATGCCTATGAAGAGGGGCTCCAGCGTCTTCTGGACATGGAGGAAAAAATCCGGGCGCCCTTGCCGCGGACGGCCGGGGGGGCAAAAGGCCATACAGAAGACGGCGACGCCGGAAAAAGCGTCAACCTCTCACCGGTTTTCGACAAGGCCGAATTTTTACAAAACGTGGAAATCGCCAAGTCCCACATCATGGCCGGGGATATCATCCAGGCGGTGATTTCCCAGCCGTTTACGGCAAAAATGCCCGCGGACCCCATCGCCCTGTACCGGGCGCAGCGGTATGTCAACCCGTCCCCCTACATGTTCTTCATGCACCTGGACAACACGCTCCTGGTCGGGTCTTCCCCGGAAACCATGGTTCGCCTGGAAAACCGGGTCGCATCCCTCCGGCCCATTGCGGGAACGCGCCCCCGGGGGAAAACCGAGCAGGAGGACCGGAAACTTGCCGACGACCTGCTGGCCGATGAAAAAGAACGGGCCGAGCACCTGATGCTGGTCGACCTGGGCCGGAACGACCTGGGGCGCGTGGCGGAAACCGGGACGGTGCAGGTCACGGACCTGATGGTGGTGGAGCGCTACTCCCACGTGATGCACCTGGTGTCCAACATCACCTGCGACTTGATGGCGGAAATGGACGCATTTGACCTCCTGGCCGCGTCGTTTCCGGCCGGTACGCTTTCGGGGGCGCCCAAGGTCAGGGCCATGGAAATAATCGGCGCCCTGGAAAAGCAGCCGCGGGGTCCCTACGGCGGGGCGGTGGGATATATTTCCTTTCACGGCAACATGGACCTGGCCATCACCATCCGCACCGCTTGCGTTGAGAACAAAGAGATGACGGTCCGGGCCGGCGCGGGGATCGTGGCCGACTCCGATCCGGAAAAGGAATACGTGGAAACCGTGAACAAGGCCATGGCGATCGGGCGCGCCCTGGAACTGATCAAAGGAGAGATCTCATGATTTTCATGATCGACAACTACGACTCGTTTACCTATAACCTGGTCCAGTATTTCCGGCAGCTCGGCGCAGAAGTCCATGTCGCCCGAAACGACGCCTTTGACCTGGACTTTCCGGGCAACGATGAAATTCAAGGGATCGTCATTTCGCCGGGGCCGGGCAACCCGGAAAACGCCGGGCATTCCATCGAAGTGATCCGGCGGTTTTCCGGAAAAAAGCCAATCCTTGGCGTCTGCCTGGGGCACCAGGCCATAGCGGCGGCATTCGGGGGAAGAATCATTTCCGCGAATCGGATCATGCACGGAAAAACCTCTTCGGTCACGTCCGACGGAAAAACCATTTTTCACCGACTCACCAAGCCTTTTGATGCGATGCGCTACCACAGCCTGGCCGTGTCGGAGCCGGACCTTGCGGCGTGCCTGGAAATATCCGCCCGGACCGAAGACGGGGAAATCATGGGACTCCGGCACAGGGGGCATGTGACGGAGGGGATCCAGTTCCACCCGGAATCGATCATGACGCCGGTGGGGAAACGGATATTGCGGAATTTTATGAATCTGTGCGACGGGAACCAATAAGAAGGAGAATAAAATGAGCACATTCAAAGAGAGCCTTTTCAAAATATACAACCGAACGGATCTGACCGAGGCGGAAATGTCGGCGATGATCAGCGAGATTTTTTCGGGGGGGCTCACCGATGCGCAGGTCGGCGCTTTCATGGGGGCCCTGACCACCAAGGGGGAGACCTTTGAAGAGCTGGCGGGCGCGGCCCGGGCCATGCGGAAAAAGGCCGTGCGCATCGAAACCGCCGGCACGGACGCGATCGATACCTGCGGCACCGGCGGAGACGGGGCCAACACCTTCAACATATCCACCACCACGGCCTTTGTGGTGGCCGGTTGCGGGGTAACCGTGGCCAAGCACGGCAACCGTTCGGTGTCGAGCCAATGCGGCAGTGCGGATTTGCTGGAAGAACTCGGCGTGAAGATCGATGTCGACCCGGAGATCGTCGAGGAAGCCATTGCCGAAATCGGGATCGGGTTCATGTTTGCCCCCCGTTTTCACGGGGCCATGAAATACGCTGCCAAAGCCCGGAAGGATATCGGCCTGCGGAGCATCTTCAACATGCTGGGCCCCCTGACCAACCCGGCTGCGGCGAACTGCCAGTTGCTGGGCGTGTACGCGCCGCAGCTGACCGAGATGTTCGCCGCAGCACTCAAACTTTTGGGCACGAAACGGGCCATGGTGGTGCACGGCCATGACGGACTCGATGAAATCTCCGTGTGCGCCCCCACACGGGTATCCGAAGTAAAGGACAACCGGATTGCCACCTACGACATATCGCCGGAGACTTTTTTCGGGCAAAGGGCCCCCCGGGAGGCGATTACCGGCGGGGACCCCGGCACCAACGCGGAAATTACGCGCTCCGTGCTCTCCGGGGAAAAAGGGGCCAGGCGGGATGTGGTGTTGATCAATTCGGGCGCCGCCCTTGTGATTGCGGGACGCGCGGAAAGCATGGAGACCGGCATCAAAATGGCAAAGGACGCCATCGACTCCGGCGCGGCAACGGACAAGCTGGAAGCGCTGGTTGCATTTACGAGGGATAACGGGTAAGGGGCAAACAGCGTGGATTTTTTACAAGCCATTGTGGCGGCGAAGAAGAAACAGGTGGAAGCGGCAATGAAGGGCGCGCCTTTTGACGAAGTAAAGAAAGCGGCTGCCTCAAGGACCGATTACCGGGATTTTACCGGCCCGCTGATGCGCCATGAAAATGACCGCGTCAATATTATTGCGGAGATCAAGCGGGCATCGCCGTCAAAAGGGTTGATCCGCGCCGACGCGGATGCGGCCTGGTTTGCACGGGCCTATGAAAACGGCGGTGCAGCCGCGATTTCGGTGTTGACGGAGCCTGATTTCTTCAAAGGGGGCGCAGGCGACCTGAAAGCTGCAAGAAGCGCCCAGGGGCTGGCTGTGCTGCGCAAGGATTTTATTGTTTCGGAATACCAGGTGTACGAGTCGGCCGCCATTGGCGCGGACGCCGTATTGCTGATTGTCCGTATTCTCGACCCGGCTTCCCTTGGGCGGTATCTGGCGATTGCGAGGGATCTGGGGATGGATGCCCTTGTGGAAATCTATGACGGAGATGAGCTGGAAGCCGCGGCCGCCGCCGGGGCACGGTTGATCGGGATCAACAACCGGAACCTGGATTCCTTTGACACGGATGTATCCCGGGCTGCGACGATACAAAAACGGCTCGGAAAGGACATGGTCGCAGTGGCTGCAAGCGGAATTTCGGGGCGGGAGGATATCGAAGCCGGCTTGAACGCGGGGATCCGGAATTTTCTGGTGGGGGAAAGCATCATGCGGGCGGTAAACCCCGAAGCGTTTCTGCGAACGTTGATTTCGGGCGAATCCTGACGGTTTTTCCCGCCCCTTTTTATCGGGGTCGGTATCGGGGTCGGGGTCGAAACAAATACATGCTTCCCATACTGTTTTTACAAGCCATCTCATAAAAATCTTTTGGCCCCATATCTTCGTTGGCGGTGAAATTGAAATCCTCGGAATACTGCAGTATGCTTCCGGTTTGAATTTCACCTCCGCCTTGATCTTGAACCAAAATCTTTTTTTTGAGATGGCTTGTAGAAGGAAAGGTACATTGATGAGCGCACCGGGTTGGTCGACAACGGCAGTATCCGCGCCGCAGGTCAAAATCTGCGGGATCACGGTGGTGGAGGACGGCCTGGCGTGCGCCTCTTTGGGGGCGGACGCGGTAGGACTGGTGTTCTACCCGAAGAGCCCGCGGTATGTGGATGCGAACCGGGCCGCGGATATCTGCTTTTCGCTGCGGGCGGATGTGGCGAAAATCGGCGTGTTTGTCAATGAGACCTTTGATGACATCATGGGCAAGGTGCAATCGTGCGGGTTGACCGGTGTGCAGCTGCACGGGAAGGAAAGCCCGGGCCTGGCAAGGCGGCTTCGGGAGGCCGGCCTGATGGTGATCAAGGCCCTGTATACCAACAAATCACCGGGACTTGACCAGGCACAGCACTTTACCGATACGACATTTTTAGTGGAATGCGCAGGAGGCGGGCTTCCCGGGGGGAACGCGCTTCTGTGGGACTGGGGATCGGTGAAGGATTTTGGCGAACACTATCCCATGATTCTGGCCGGGGGCCTGTCCCCGGAGAACGTGGCGGAAGCGGTGGCTGCGGCCAAACCCGGCGCCGTGGACGTGAGCTCCGGGGTCGAGTCCGCACCGGGGAAAAAGGACTATCATAAAATCAGAGAATTCATACACGCCTTACATTCACAGTCATGTACGCAAAACATGGGGAGGATTTTTGGATGACACAGGAACAATACCGGCATTATCCGGACGAAAAGGGGCATTTCGGTCAATACGGCGGCCGCTACGTGGCCGAAACGCTGATGCCCGCCCTGCTGGAGCTGGAAGCCGCGTTTACGCGCTTTGTTCCCGATCCGGGCTTCCAGGAGGAGCTTACGGTCATGCTCAACACGTATGCGGGGCGCCCCACGCCGCTGTACTATGCAAAGCGATTGTCCGACCGGATGGGGGGGGCGGCCATTTATTTGAAACGGGAGGACCTGCTTCACACGGGGGCGCACAAGATCAACAACACCCTGGGGCAGGCCCTGCTGGCGAAAAAAATGGGCAAGACCAAGATCATCGCGGAGACCGGCGCGGGGCAGCACGGGGTGGCAACCGCCACGGCCGCAGCCTATTTCGGCATGGAATGCAAGGTCTTCATGGGGGTCGAGGACATCGGGCGCCAGGCCCCGAACGTCAAGCGGATGGAGCTGCTCGGGGCGACCGTCGAGCCGGTGGAATCCGGCACCGGCACCCTCAAGGACGCCATGAACGAGGCCATGCGGTACTGGGTATCGGCCATCCGGGACACATTTTACGTGATCGGTTCCGTGGCCGGACCCCACCCCTACCCTGCCATGGTCCGGGCATTCCAGGTCGTTATCGGCGAAGAGACCAGACGCCAGGTCATGGAAAAATGCGGTCGGATCCCGGACCTCCTGGTCGCCTGCGTGGGGGGCGGGAGCAACGCCATGGGGCTGTTTTACCCGTTTTTACATGATGATGTGGCAATAATGGGCGTCGAGGCCGCCGGAACGGGCATCCACACCGGCAAGCACGCGGCCACGCTGACTGCCGGGTCGACCGGGGTGCTCCACGGGTCCAAGTCCTACCTGCTGCAGGATGCCCAGGGGCAGATCATGGAGGCCCATTCCATTTCCGCAGGCCTGGACTATCCCGGCGTGGGACCGGAGCATGCGCTCCTCAAAGATCTCGGACGCATTACGTACATGTCCGTGGAAGACAACGAAGCGCTCGAGGCGTTCGGCACCCTTTGCCGGGTGGAGGGGATCATCCCCGCGCTGGAAAGCAGCCATGCCGTGTATTGCGCCATGCAGGAGGCAAAAAAAAGAAAGCCGGAAGAGATTATCGTGGTCAACCTTTCCGGCAGGGGGGACAAGGACCTGGGCATTGTGGCCGGCGTCGATGAAATCAGGGGAAAATGAAAGGGGAAAGAGCACATGACACGCATTGAGAAGACATTTGAAAAGCTCGCCGCCGCCAATGAAAAGGCCCTGGTGGCTTTCGTCACCGCGGGCGACCCGGATCCGGCGCTCTCCATTGACATTATTTCCTCGATGATCGAAAACGGGGTCGATATCCTGGAGCTGGGCGTGCCGTTTTCCGATCCCACGGCCGACGGGCCGGTCATCCAGCGTTCGTCGGCGAGGGCGCTCAAAAATGGCATGAACCTTGGAAAAGTATGCGGGATGGTCGGGGCGATCCGAAAGAAATTCACGGATGTTCCCGTGATCGTGTTTTCCTATTACAACCCCATATACGCCTACGGCATTGAAAAATTCTACCGGGATTTTGTTTCCGCCGGGGCGGACGGCGTGCTGGTGGTGGACCTTCCCCCCGAGGAATCCGAAGAGATGACCGGACAATGGACGGGGGATCCCCTCCCCCTGATACGGCTGGTCGCCCCCACCACGCCGGACGACCGGATGAAGCGCATTGCCCGGGTCTCGGACGGATTTATCTACATGGTCTCCAAGACCGGTGTGACCGGGAGCGATGGATTGGACGCGGCCGAATCGAGCGGCCAGGTGGAGCGGCTGAAGGAAATGACACGGCTGCCGGTTTGCGTGGGATTCGGGATCTCCACGCCCGCAGATGTAACCCAGGTGGCCCGGGTAGCGGACGGGGTGGTTATCGGGAGCGCTTTTGAACGGACCATCGAGGATAATATGGACGACCCGGCGCTCGCAAAGCGGCTCGGCCGGCAAACATCCGATTACAAGGCGGCCACGCGGATGAAATAACTTCCGGTCGGCCGAATCCGTTTTTACAGTGATCCCCCCTGCCCTTGACGCGCAGGGGCGCGGCACCCCGTTCCCCTACAAGCGCCAGAAGTGAATCCCGTTCTTTTTTATGGTGTCCGGATCGAACATCCCCTTGACGTCGATGATGCATCCGTTTTCCGTGAGCATCCCCTTGAAATCGGCGATGCTCATCTGCCTGTAGGCATCGTGGGAGACCGCGAGTATGACGGCGTCGAGTCCGGCAAGGTCGGCCGGATCGCACAGGGTGATCCCGTAGATATTGCGGGCGGATGCCGGGTCCGCGATGGGATCATGAACCAGGGGATGAATGCCGTAGTTTCGAAGCTCGTCGATAATATCAACAACGCGGGTGTTTCGGGTATCCGCGCAGTTCTCCTTGAACGTGAGCCCGAAAATGGCCACCCTGGCATCCCGGATATTGATGTGCGCGCCGCACATGAGCTTTACCGCTTTTTCAGCGATGAATTTGCCCATATTGTCGTTGATCCGGCGCCCCGCAAGGATCACCTGGGGGAGATACCCCAGGGTTTCCGCCTTGTGGGTCAGGTAATAGGGGTCGACGCCGATGCAGTGCCCGCCGACCAGGCCGGGTCGAAACGGCAGAAAGTTCCACTTGGAACCGGCTGCGGCAAGCACATTCTGGGTATCGATGCCGATTTTGTCGAATATGAGCGCAAGCTCGTTCATAAGGGCGATATTGAGGTCGCGCTGCGTGTTTTCGATGACTTTGGCCGCTTCGGCCTCCTTGATGGTGGCCGTCCTGAAGACCCCGGCATCCACGATCGTATCGTAGAGCTTCGCCACCATTTCAAGGGTCTCCGGCGTATCGCCGGCAACCACTTTGATGATCGTCTGGAGGGTGTGCGCCTTGTCACCGGGGTTGATCCGCTCCGGCGAGTATCCAACGAAAAAATCCCGCTTCCAGGTATATCCGGAATTTTCTTCCAGCAGGGGGACGCAGATTTCCTCGGTCACGCCCGGGTATACCGTGGACTCGAACACAACGACGGCCCCTTTTTTCATATGGCGCCCGGCGGTTTCCGTTGCCGATGTGAGCGGCCCCAGATCGGGCTGGCGGGCGATGTCAATGGGGGTCGGGGTCGCCACGATGATGAAGTCGGCCGCGGCAATCGCATCGGGCTTGCCGGTGAGCGTCAGCTTGACAGCGGATTGGAGCTCTTTTCCGCTCAGCTCGCCCATGGGGTCTTCAAAGCGCCGGAGGCGGTCGATCAAATCCGGCTTTATGTCGTAGCCGATGGTGGTGAAGTGGCGGCCGAAGGCAACCGCCAGGGGGAGTCCGACGTACCCGAGCCCGATGACGGCGATTGTGGGATTTTTCATATTGCCTGCTTTCGGGTGATTGGTGATGATAAGATGCTGGGGCTATGGTTTCATCTCGGGGTCGGCCTCGGGGTCGCTATATGGATGCATGGTATACATCAAGCTGTTCATGCCCAAATGCCATGGTATTCCTTTCGATACCGATACCGACCCCGACGCCGACCCCGGAGGAAAACGGTTTTTAAATATACCCCCGGTTGCTGAGAAACAGCATGATCTCCTGGGCGGCCTCCGAGGGCCTCATGTGGGTCGTGTCGATGCTCAGCTCCGGGTTTTCCGGGACTTCATAGGGGTCGTCCACGCCGGTGAAGCCGGAGATGAGGCCGGCGCGGGCCTTGGCATACATCCCTTTTCGGTCCCGCTTTTCGCATTCTTCAATGGGGGTTGCCACGTGGACCTCGATGAACCCGCCGTAGGCCTCGATAGTGCTTCTGATTTCCCGCCGGGTATGTTCGTACGGGGCGATGGGCGCGCAGATGGCCACGCCTCGGTTTTTGGTGATCTCACTGGCCACGAAGCCGATGCGGAGCACGTTGATATCCCGGTGCTCCCTGGAAAAAGACAGCTCCGAGGAGAGATTTCTGCGAACGATATCGCCGTCGAGAAGGGTGACCGGCCGGTCGCCGATTTCAAGGAACTTCGAATAGAGCACCTGGGCGATGGTTGATTTCCCGGCCCCGGAAAGCCCCGTTAAAAAGATGGTAAACCCCTGCATGCCCGGCGGCGGATAGGCCTTCTGCAGCTCTTCGGTCACTTCCGGGAAAACCGCCCATTCGGGTATGTTTTTTCCCTCGCGAATGCGTCTTCGGATATCCGAGCCGGAAAGGGAAATGGTCTGGGCGCCGTCCGGCACCTGGTCGATGCTCCGGTATTCCTCTTCAAACGGGAGATACACCATTTCTTCAAAGGGGATGATCTCGATGCCGATCTCGCCGGCAAATTCGGCGGCAAAGGCCTTGGCGCGCGTCACCGGGTAAAAGCGGTTGCCGTTGCTGTCTTGTCCGGGGGACGCATGGTCATGGCCGACGATAAAATGGGTGCAGCCGTAGTTTTTCGCGATAATGGCATCGAAAACCGCGTCTCTCGGACCGGAAAGCCGGACCGCCAGCGGCAGAAGGGTCATCATGGAAGAATCGGGCGGATAATGCCTTGCCACTTTCCGGTTGCAGCGAACCCGTATAAAGTGGTCAAAGTCATCCTTCTTGGTCATGCCCACCACCGACATGAGCAAAAGATTGGCCTTTGCGCTGCGCATGGCCTTGATGGTCATTTCAAACTGGGGCCGGTATATGGGGTTCCGGGTCTGGAAGCCCACGATCCGCTGCCAGTCGAGCTTCCGGTAACCCGCCCGGACTTCTTCAGGCGCAAGACGAATGGCTTTAAAATCAAAATGAATCGGCAGGTTGACCACCTCGATGGCCCCGCCGATATAATAATCGCCGGATTTCTTGTACAGGTAATGGACGCCCGGATGCGACAGGTCCCGGGTTTCGTAGATCCTGTCCGCTTCTTTTTCGCGGTCGACCGGCCAGATGTCCGACACGTGCATCACCGCAAGCAAAAACCCCTCGCCGTCGCGAAGCGCCACGGACTGCCCCACTTCCAGGTGCTCGGCAATATGGCCGGGCACGTCGAGGCAAACGGGTATCGGCCAGAGGGTGTTGTCCTGGAGCCGCATCCGGTCCAGGACGGATTCGTAGTCGGAACGCACCATGAAGCCCGTGAGCGGCGAAAACACCCCCGTGGCGAGCAGTTCCAAGTCGCAGAGATTCCGCTCGTTTAAAATGACGTCCTTTAGGTTCATGGTGATCTCTTTGAGGAGCGCGCCGCGCTGCTCGTCCACCATGAGAGTAACGACTGGTCCGCCGTGTGCGTTCGAGGAGATATCGGTCATTATATATTCCGATCCAGCCAGATAAAATTGACGACTTCGAAAAGCCCAATATCTGCGTTACGCGCAATTTTTAAAGGATCTCACGTACGGCTAAGTACGCTCAATTCTTCAAAAATTGCACGCGCCTTGATCTTGAACTTTTTTCAAAGCCGTCTGATCACGATTTTTTACAGGCGCATTAAAATTATCAGATCCGTTCGACAATAAACCACGGGTTTTTCAAGTCCGGCTTGTTGTATGTCAGCGGCGTCCGGGAGAAATAGTCGTGAACCGCGGCTCCGGACTGCTCCGCAATGACCTGTCCGGCGGCCGTATCCCATTCCATGGTGGGACCCACCCGGGGATAGATATCCGCAAGCCCTTCGGCGATCCGGCAGAACTTGAGCGAACTTCCCGCGGAAATAAACACCGCATTTGGATGACGGGTTTTTATCTCCTCGACAAACTCATCCTGCTCCGTCGTGGCATGAGACCGGCTGCCCATGATCGTATACGGTCTTTTGAGATTTTTTTCAAGGGGGAGTTTTTGCGCGCCGGACATGAGCGCCTGGAGATTTCTTTCATAACCGGCGGGGATGTCCGCACGGGGAATGGAAAAAGCGCCCAGCAGGTCGGCCGCAAAATACAGCATCCCGGTTACCGGGACATAGATGACGCCCAGAACCGGCCGATGATTTTCAACGAGTGCAATGTTAACAGTAAATTCGCCGTTTTTCTTGACAAACTCTTTGGTGCCGTCAAGGGGGTCCACAATCCATAGACGGGGCCACAGGCAGCGCTCGTCATAGTCGATGCCCCTCCCCTCTTCGCTTAGAAGCGGAATCCCGGTCTGTTTCAGGGCGGATGCAATGATTTCGTGGGAACGCTTGTCCGCCAGGGTAAGGGGTGAATGATCGGATTTTTCCTCGACCGTGAAATCCTCATTATAGACCACAAGCGCTGCATCGCCCGCCTTGAGGGCGGCGGTGACAATGGTGGGTAGGAAATCGGCCGTGTTATGGGTAGTGCTCAATGGTAGGCGTCTCCTTCTACAGCACCAGCGCCTCGGAAGCCATGGAGGCGACCGTGTCGACTTTGATGCCAAGTTCGTAATGCTTGGAGAGTTCCCCCAGCTGCCGGTGGCAGGAAAGGCATGCCGTGGCAAGGTTGGGAAGCCCCATGGCCTTCATCTGCATGGCTTTCGGTTTTCCCGTGGTCATTCGCACCTTTGTGCTGGTGCTGTCCTGGAGCATGCCCCCGCCCCCGCCGCAGCAAAGCGCGTCTTCGCGGTTGGGGGAAAGCTCCACAACCCCTTCGCAGCACATGGCCAGAAGTTCCCGGGGGGCATCGTAGACGCCCGATTTCCTGGCAAGGTTGCACGGGTCATGGTATCCGACTTTATACGGATGCACGGACGGATCAAATTTCAAAACCCCTTTCCGCGCGTATTCAAGGGCCAGTTCCGGAATGCTGATCACCGTAAAATTCGGCTTCCTGCCGATGAGTTCCTCCAACAGCACCTTGAGCACATGGTAGCCGTGCCCGCACTCCGAAAGCACCAGGGTCTCGATGCCGAGTTTTTCAGCAGGCTCCACCACCATCAGCGCCATTTTCCGGGCGATATCATCCCTGCCGACAAAATATCCCCAATTGGTGACATCGGTATGGGCGGAAGAGAGCGTCCATGTTTCCTTCATGCCGTAAAACAGCTTTCCCATGGCGGTCAGGTGGAGCAGGTTCAGGCCCAGCTCCCGGGGATTGGGCAGGTAGAGAAACTTCGAACCTTTCCTGTCATAAGGGATTTCCGCCTCGGGGTCGTCCACGTAATCCCCGAACTCCTCGCTGATCCACTCGATGGTTTCAACAAAATCCTCTTTTGAAAAGGCGTTGACATCCCCCAGTTCCAAGCGGTTTTTGATCCCTTTTTTCAGGTCTCCGGCGACAAGGTCTTCGGCAATATCCAGGCTCCTTGCTTTTCTGACCACCAGGTCCATGGTGATGCCCATGGGGCAAACCTCGGTGCAGCGGTTGCAGAGCAAACAATCCCAGAGCATGCCGCTGTCAACCAGCTGCTGCTCCAGACCGAGCGTGGCCATGCGGACGATCTGCCGCGGGATCGGCCCCTTGTGGTCATCGACCGTGCCGTCGAACCAGGTGCACCTGGAATTGCACGCCCCGCAGGTGAGGCATTCGGCGATGTTGTCGCCGGCGGTCAGATGATTGTGCATTTTACAAAGCGCGGCGTCTTGATTGATCCTGGCGTTTTTCATTATTCTATTCCTTATGCTTATGCTTTGGAGACAATCCGCTTGATCTTTTCCGGTTCATTGGCCGCCACGGGGGCAAACACCACCCGGGAGTCGTCCATTCCCGGAATCCGAAGGGTCTGCCGGACACCCCGCGCGGCCTCGCGGGAGCCTTCCACGGACCGGCAGTTGCCCTCGTGGCAGCCGGCAATGATGATTTTCGATGCGCCTTTCAGCAGGGATTTCAAAATAACATCGATATTGATCCGGCTCGTACAAGGGATTTTCACCAGGCGGACGTTATCCGGAAGCGCTGTTTCTGCCGCAGCAAGGTATGCGGAACGCTCGCACGCAAAGATAATGGTCTGATCCTTTTCCGTCATATCAGAGAAGGCATCATTGGCAAATGCTTCGGATTCGATGGCATGGGCCGGGCAGTTGGCGACGCAAAGGTGGCAGGAAAAACAGGCATCCGGCACAATCCTGGGCTTCATTTTTTCGCCAAGGACAATGGCCCCGTGGGGGCAGATCCGGTAGCAGGTAAGGCATTTGGCGCACATTTTCTCGTTGATGACAACGCCGGTATCGACCTCGGGGAGGTCAAAGGGCCGGGTGGCAAGAAACGTGAGAATATCGTCGATTTCAACGTCAAGGTCATCGGCGTCGGTCTCGTCGTGTCCGGTGCCCGCGAAAAAAATTCCTTTCCGGGTGCTGCTGGTCAGCCGGTGCCGGACATTGGGGGACTGCAAAAACCCTTCCGCGTCGGTCTTCTGCCGGAGAACAGCGGCTTTTTTCTGAAAATCGGCAGGCGCTGCAATTGTCGGGGGGAGTACCAGGCAGTCGAAATCCAGGCGGACATCCAGGGAAGAAGGGAGGGTCGCCTCCTTCATGGCAAGCGCAAACCCTTTTTCCGTTTTTTCAATGGCGATATCCTCCGGTGCTTCAAATCGCAGAAAAGAAACGCCCTCTTTTCTCGCCGCGTCAAACAACCGCTGACCGTCCGCCTTGTGAACGAGCATTTTGCGCGCGATGATGGAAACATTCTTCCCCATGGATTTTGCCTTGATCGCATCTTCCAGGGCCGCGCGCACCCATTTCTTGTATTCTGGACCGCTGTAATCCAGCAGGATAACAATATCGGCCGGGCCGTTTTCCGCAGCGTCCGACAAAAGCTCGGAAAACCGGGCCGGATCAATGATTTTTTCCGATGAAACACCGATATTCTTGCTCTTCACATGCGGCTCGTGGGCGGCAATGATGGCGGAACAGGGCAGGATTTTCTTTTTGCCGTTTTGTTCGTGATAAATACGGAAATTGCCCGCGGTCCCGGAAACCTGCAGGATTTTCGCATCTGCCATGGCATGCAGGTTTTCGGCCGCATTCCCCGAAACATCCGCGCCGAAGAGAAACGTATCGTACCCGCGTTTTGCAACGGCTGTGGCGGTGGCGAGGGCCTGCCCTCCCTCTCCGAAAACGGCTATGCGCAAATCTTTTTTCCCGCCGGTTTCCTGAAAGGCGCCTGCAATGCCCATATCTTCGAGCACCCTGCCGGCGACAATGCGGCCGTCCTGCATGGAGGAAAGGATATCTCCCGGGGTTCTCGCACACCCGGCAACATAGACATCTTGCGCAAGAGCGGCTTCCCCGGTATTGAAAAACCCCCAGTCATTGGGCGAAAGCCCTGTAATATCGGCTGTATCTTCCATATCCGCAGACGGCTCCATTCCTACGGAAAGAACAACCATGTCGAATTGTCGGGCAATCCGGGTCATGTCGTTTCTGTCTTCGGTGACGATCCGGAGCTTTCTGCTTTCCGGGCTCTCGAGGATCTCCGCGGGGACCCCCTGCACAAGGTCGACGTTTGGGGCGAGCCCCTCATAAAAGGACCGGGTTTCCTTGCCGATGATCTGCAGATCCATGTAGAATATGGTGATATGAGCTTCCGGGACGACATGCAGAAGCTTGTTGGCATGGCGCATGGCGACCTTGCAGCAGACCTGGGAGCAGTAGTCGTTTCCGATTTTGCGGTTCCTTGACCCCACGCATTGGACAAATGCGATGTCAGGGGCCGGATTGTCCGCCAGAAACTCGCCGACGCCCTCTTTTTGCAAAAGCGTATTCAGGCGGGCTGTGGTGATGACGTTTTTCAGGGTGCCGATATGATAGGAGGCGATTTTTCCCGGGTCAAAAGGGGAAAAACCGGTCGCGGCAATGATTTTTTGAACGGAAAGGGTCTTTCCGTCTTCCAGCGTGACGTCAAAACCGCTTCCAGACCGATGGACCGATAAAACGCTGGCGCCGAAATGGGGGGTGACGTTTTGCCGGCCCATAACATTGTCCACCATTTCAATGCTCAGGCAGGCGCCGCAATTCACGCAGGATTCGGTCGCCATGCAGGCCCACTTGACGCTGTGCCCGCCAAGCCGGTCCTGTTTTTCAACCACGTGCACCGGTATATCAAAGTCACTAAGCACCTGGGCGGCGGCCATTCCGGCAACGCCGCCGCCGATGATCAATACGCCTGGAGATGTTTCATTCATTGTTTTCTCCGCTTTTTCCGGTTGTGTACGTCTACATGCGCTGCTTCGCCGTTTTTCTTCCGGGATGCGCCGCGCGGATACGATCCCGCCAAACCGTTTAAAAAGAAGTACTATAATTTTTATGGGGCGTTGGATCAAGATTATTCTGGGGCAAATTTTGGGTATTCGCCAAAAACAGGAAGGGGCAGCAAGCTGCAAAAGTTGACTTTTATTGGGGGAAAAAGCGTTCTTGAAAAACCAAATGCGCTGATATCGCTACTTGCCAACGCTTTCGGCGATCCAGCTGATAAAATCGGGATTTCCGTTTGAAATCGGCAGACTGATGATGCACGGAACGTCATAGCTGTGCAGGGCTTTTACCGTTTCAACCAGTTCCGGGACTTTGTCTGCGGTTGTCTTGGCGATAAAGGCGACTTCCGTGTCCTGCTCCACCTTGCCTTCCCACATGAAAATGGAATCGATATTCCCGAAAATATTGATGCAGGCCGCAAGTTTGGACCCGATAAGCTTCTCGCCGATCGAGACCGCTTCTTCCCTGTCTTTTGCGGTCATGTAAACCCAGTTGGTATTGTGTGGCAATGTTACCTCCTCCCGGTTCGAGAAGCATTGTTTCTATTTCACCGTGGCCTCCGGCCTATGACCCGTTGTTCCGGTGGCCGGCAAAAAATTCCTCGGCGACAAACAGCACAGCAGCCGGTTTTTCCATTGGGATCAGGTGCCCTGCCTCATTGAGAAGCATGTAGCGCCCCTTGGGAAACGTTGCCGCGGCCTTCTGGAGGTCGATGAACGCCCGGTTTTCGGAGGTTTCCCCCTCGATCACCAGCACCGGGCATTCAATTTCCGGTATCAGCGGCCAAGGGTTCATTGCCATCGACCCCATGAACAAAGCGGCTTCGTGCCGGGGGGGGCAGGCCAGTTCATAGCCGCCGGTCTGCGCCGGAACGATGGCATGGGCCTTATATAAGTCGAGCATCTCCCGGTCCCAGGTCCTGAAAAACGATTTCGCCGCCAGGTACTTCTGCACGGCTTGTTCGTCTTCCCAAAAATTGCGCCTTTTTATGGACTTGCCGGCAAGGGGGTGGTCCTTTACCTCCATGGAAATGCCGTACAGCTCCTCCGGCAGCAGAATCGGTTCGATCAAAACCATACGCGAAAACGCAAGGCCGAATGCGCCGCATGCGATGGTGAGCACCGCCCCGCCCATCGAATGGCCGATCGCAAATGGTTTTTCAATACCAAGGCTTCGGCAGAATGCAGCCACGTCCCCGGCAAGCTGGTGCCAGCTCAAACCGCCGGCTTCGGGGTCCGCCTGCCGGTGAGAGCAGAAATACGGTGCGATCACGCGGTAGTCTTTTGCAAGTTTCCTGGCAATGGGATGCCACAGCCACGGCAAAAATCCCGTGGCATGCATCAGGAGCAGGGGCGGCCCCTCGTCGCCCCATACCAGGTAACGGATCACGGCATCCCCGATGTCCGTCGTATACGTTTCCGGTGTGACCTCTTTTTCGATTGGATCCATTGACTGACTTCGATTCTTCATCTTATTTATTCCGTTCCGGCGGCCTTCGTTCCGGCACGACAACGTGCGGAATGCTGCCTTCGTTCCATTCTTTTGAAACATACAGGCTGCAATAGCAGCTCCCGTATTCCTTGACGTCCGGCTCCCTGTAGATGCACGGGCAGATGATATCCTTATCGGATTCATAGTCACCGGATGAAAGGCGGCAGGGGCACGCCATATACCCGTCCCGCTCTTTCTTCGTGAGCAGCCCGTTCAACAGGTCAAATACCAGCTCCTTGTCCCTGTTGAAAAAGTATCCCTTCGGTTCCTGGATCTTCCGCAGTTTTTCATATAGTTCTTCGGCTTTCATGATATTCCCAGCGCCTCCTTGAGCTTGTCCTCGTGATGCCCCACGATCACATCGTCCCCGATTTTGATGGTGGGGAAAGAGCACTTGGGATTGAGCTTTTTGACATCCTCCAGAACGGGCTGCCTTTCATCGGCGCCAAGCAGGTCGACATCGACAAAATCATATTCCACGTTGTTTTCCTTGAGAAAACTTTTTACCTTTTTGCAGTGCCCGCAGGTGCTCAGTGTATAGATCATGACCTCAGGATGTTGCGCCATTTTACTCTCCTTGGTTTATGATTTGCAGAAAAACGGATCCGTTTTATAGTTAATGGACTCGTAAAAGTCATTTTTTTTATGGCAAAGAAAAAAGTTCAAGATCAAGGCGCGCGAATCTTGAGGAATTGAGCGTACTTGACCGTACGTGTATGTCTACAAGGCGTAAGCCGCAAATTTCTCAAGATGAAGCGCAACGCAGATATTGGGCTTTTTACGAAGCCATCATAGTTGGTAAAACTGTAAATTGATATAATAGGTTTGATACGACTGTCAATCAAACAGTTTTTATACGCAGACCCGAGACTGGAAATGCGGTGTTTCTTTTTTTTACCGGAGTTTATTCAATGACGACACCCGCACGGCAGGTATATTACAAGCTGGCCATTGCCCTTTTGATACTGCTGGCTTTGGCGGCATTTTTCTGGTTTGAACTCTACCGGTACCTCTCCCTGCAGCGCCTGAAGGACTACCAGGCGGCCTTGTCCGGGCTTTATGCGGAAAACCCGGTCCTGACCATCGGCGCATACGTGGGTGCATATACGATCATTGCGGCATTTTCGCTGCCCGCCATTGCCGTCCTGTCCATCGCTGGGGGAGCGATTTTCGGCCTTGCTGCCGGCACCGTCGCGGCCTCCTTTGCAAGCGCAGCCGGCGCCACAATTACCTTTCTGGCCGCACGATTTTTTTTCAGGGATTATGTCCAGAAACGATACGCGGAAAGCCTTGCTGCGGCGAACCGGGAAGTAGCGAAAAACGGGGGGTTCTATCTTCTGACGATGCGCATGGTGCAGGTGATCCCGTCTTTTTTCGTCAACCTCCTCATGGCGCTCACACCCATCAAAACCAGCCTCTTTTTTATCGTGACCCAGATCGGTATGCTGCCCGGAATCTTTGTTTATGTCAATGCCGGCACGCAGCTTGCCTCCATAGAATCCATAGACGACATCCTGTCTTTCAACCTCATGGCGTCTCTTGCGCTGATTGGCGCACTCCCCTGGATCGGAAAAGGTGCGGCAGCTGCCCTAAGAATGATGAAAGCGCGGAAAAACAATAACTGAGGGCTTTGTAAAAAGTCCAATATCTGCGTTGCGTACAATCTTCGAAGAATCTCACGTACGGCGAAGTACGCTCAATCCTTCAAAGATTGCACGCGCCTTGATCTTGAACTTTTACCTTTGCCGTCCAAAATCGACTTTTTACGTGTTCATCAATAACTGACGGGCAGGCAGAAGAAGGCGTATTATTGCGCGGCATCCTCGCGGGCGTCGGTTTCCTGTTCAAAGCGGACGGGTTTGATATTCGGCAGGGCCGCGATTTTTCGCATGACGGCAAGGCCTTCTTCACGGTAATTGTCGATCATTTCCGCCGTAACCTCAAACGGATCGTCCAGAGAGATTCCCAGGCGGGCGGGCCGGAGCCGCCAGCCACGGGCCAGGTCCGAGCCTCCCACGAGATTAACCGGCGCGATGTAATCGCCGGGGCGCATATAGGCCGCCATGTATTTCGGGTTGACATGCTTCATGATCACTTCACCGTCCGGCCCGATATGGGAACGCGACCCTTCCGGAAAGAGCAGAAAGCATTCCCGCATGATGGTTTTAAACAGTTCAAAATCCTGCCGGGTGAAATCGCTCATGACTTCGCCATAGTCTTCCGCATTCAAAAAGTCTTTTAGTTCCGATGCTTTTTCCGGTTGCAACAGGGGCGTATACCGCTGAAAGGCATCCCCGTTCCCGTGGACGAGCGTTGCCATGAATGCGTCATAGTCCAGGGTTTCAATCAGCATCAGGCCCGCATCCGGCAGCTTGATGAGGCAGCGGGTTTTCCGGGAGGTCTGCTGCAATGCCTCGGCCAGGCCTTCGGTGCGGATGGCGGTTGTCTTCTGGGAGGGCACGGTCACAAACAGGTTGCCGACGTTTGCAGCGCCGTTTCTCAGGACCAGGTTGGAAAACATCCGGGGCCCCACAATGGTGTTGCAGTTTTTGGCCAGGTTGTCGAACCCCAGCTTCCGGAGCACGCTCCGGACAAAGTAGGGGCCGAGATACCCTTCATGGTGGCCGATGAAAAAAATCCGGCGGCCGGCAGCCTTGATGGCCGAAATGCGGCGCAGAATGCGAACCACCTCGGAGGAGCGGACGGCTTCGGCATCATCGTACCGGAAGGATACACGCCCGCCGCTTTTGTCCACCAGCACGATATCAATGACCTGTTTCCGTTCCTGGTATTCAAAGAACTTGTGCCAGAATGCGGAGTCGGGGAGTACCGGAAAAATGCATCGGTTGAAGGAGAACGGGATGGCCAGGAGCTGTTCGAGCCGGCTTTTGGAAAATTCCCGGAAAAACTTGTGCTGCATCAACTGGTTTTTCTTTTCCATGAACTGCCGCCGCATCTCGGGGAAGTGTTTGTTGAAATCCATTCCATGGGATGCGGCAAAGTTCATAAAGTCGTCCATTGCCTGGATGGCTTTTTCATTATGGGGCGCATTGCGGAGGGAATAGAATTTGGCCTTGATGAACCCGATCAACTCCTGGAAGTTCAGGTGGTTTTTCCATCCCCGGAAGCTTTGCACAAAACGCTGCAAACCGGGGATCTTCAGTAAAAAGAACTGGACCCGGGTCGATATCCGGTCGGCAACGGCAGCCAGGCGGGAAAAAAAGGAAAAAATCCAGTCAATGCTCCGGTAACGGATCTTGTTGCCGTCGATGTGGGCGATATATTCCTCAAGCCGCTCCTTGTTTTCCGAAAGAAATCGGGGCAGCTCGTCGGGCGTATATTTTTCTTTTGCGTCGGCCAACCACCTCACCAGCGCATTTTTATCCGGCAATTTCACAGCGCACCTTTATCTCCATTTGGGGGACGCCCATGAAATTATGCGTTTCTCCACCTCCGGGCGGAGGGAGCGCCCATTAGTTACTATAACCCATCTGCCTGAACAATGCTTCCTGCAGCAGGCGATATCCCGATTATACAACCCTGTTTTCCAAGGTCCCGATTGTCTCGATGGATGTCTCCAATAGATCGCCGGGGTTGAGAAAAACCGGCGGCGTTCTCGTAAAACCGACGCCTTCGGGCGTCCCGGTAAGGATCACCGTTCCCGCGGCCAGCGTGGTATCCTCGCTCAAAAACGCGATAAGCCGGGCAACGGAAAAAATCATGTCCGACGTATTGCTTTGCTGCATCACCCGGCCATTGAGCGACAGGGAAATATCGAGATTACCGGGATCGCCCATCCCGTCGCAGGTGACAAGGACCGGTCCAAGGGGGCAGAAGGTGTCAAAGCTTTTTCCCCGGACCCACTGCCCGCCGCCGCCTTTTTTTTGCCATACCCGCGCGGATATGTCGTTTGCAATGGTGAAACCCTTGACGTAATCCATGGCGTTTTCCGCGTCGACATTCTTTGCGGCCCTGCCGATGACCACGGCCAGTTCGGCCTCGTAATCCACCTGGGGCGTTTCTCTGCAGGATTGGGGAAGAACGACATTTTCTCTGTGGCCGATCACGGAGGCCGGGTTTTTCATGAAGACCACGGGATACTCCGGCAGCGCCATGCCGGTTTCCGCCGCATGGCCGCGGTAATTGAGACCGATGCAGAAAACGGCGGCAGGGGCAACCGGGGGGAGTATTTTCCGGATCGTTCGTTTTTCCCCGGTTATTTCATATGCTCCGGACGGGGTTTCCACAACGGCTGTGGCCGTATTCCCTTCACGATCTATTCCAAGGCAGACAGCGCCGCTTTCATCAATAAAGCGTACAATTTTCATAATAGGGGGACGCCCATGAAATTATGCGTTTCTGTTTATTTCGGGGTCAAGGCCCAGCTCTTCCACGATATTCCGCCCACGCTGGGCCGCCCTGCTTGCGGCGGACTGACTCAATCCAAGTTTCAACCCTGCTTCCGTAGCCGGCATGCCGAGTGCTTCAACCGCCCAATAGACCAGCACGCTTCTGGCTTTCACACGACCTGGCTGTTTTCCCGGCGCAAGCAGGTCTGTTACGGGAATATCGAAAATTGACGCGACCCGGTCAAGGATCTTTTCAAATGTATACCCATTTGACCGGAGGCGATATTTCCGCGCCATTTCCTCGGCGGCAGAGCCGAGAACCGCCTCTACAAAATCGCTGTCGCCGAGAATCCGCTCGTCGCTTTTCAAAAGCGTTTTCATTCCTCGAAGGGTCCGCACCTCCTGCCAACCGCCAAGACTGCGAATCAGGCCGCCGCCGGTGAGCTCCGGCTTTCGGCCCCCGTCCGCCCCTTTCGCCACGAATGCGGCATAGCGTTGTATTGCCGGATGCCGTTGCTCTCCGAACATCCCAAGCACCGTATCCACATCCTGCCAGTCGCTTTTCACGGATCCCATTATCCGGCTGTGACCGCAATACGCAAAACCGGCCAATGCCTCCAGATCCGACACAATTCCGGCCCGCAGAGGATTCAAATGGATATAGCGCACCAGTTCCAGCATATACGCATCTTCCTGGCACAAAATCGATTTGTAGCGATTCTGGAAAAGATGTCCGCTTCGTTTGTGGCGCCGGTTGAAACTTACCGCATACCCGGTTAACAGGCGGCGCATGACACTGCTCACCGGTTCCCTGCCGGTTCGCAAAAACAGGTGAAAGTGATTGGGGATGAGCACCCAGGCATAACAGGATGTCCCTGTTTCCGGCAAAATCACTTCGAGTCGCTCGATAAAATTGTCCCTGTCCGTGTCATCTCTAAAGATCCGGCCCTTTTCGATTCCGCGGCAAATGATGTGGTGAAGCGCGCCTGGCGCGTCTATTCGGGATTGTCTCGGCATAATGGGCTGATAACACATTTCATGGAAAAATGGAAACGCATTATTTCATGGGCGTCCCCCATTTTTTTTGTTGACAGGTTCTTTTTCAAAAATTAAATTAGTGAACACTATGAACGATAAACTGCATTCAACAGGATGGGCGGAACAGATCCCAGGACATCAGCTTCAGCGACTCAACCAATTGATCGATGAAATCCGGCGATGCTGCGATGACAAGCACCTTATCGAGGTGGAGGAATTCGGCCTTCCGTACGCCGAAATCCGCTGTCTAATGCTTTTCGGCGGCGAGCGCTACCTCACAGTCAAGGGGATTTCCGAGCGGTTGGAGGTCGCCAAAAGCCGCGTGACAAAACTGGTTAATAGCATTAACGAAAAAGGGCTTGCCGAACGGGCCGTTGATCCTTCGGACGGCCGGGTCCGACTCCTTCGCCTGACCCCTGCCGGACGCGAAATCGTTGATCGGATCACCGCATTTCAAAAACAGATCCAGACAAAAATTCTGGAAAAACTGGATCCGTCGGACAGGAGCCGGGTCATTTCAGGGCTGGAGATCCTGCGCGCGGCCATGCAGGAGGCAAAAAGCGAAATGGAGGCAACGATAACCGACGATGCTTCCAGGCACTAACAAACAGACGAGGTGAATCATGCCTGAATCCATATCAAGGCGTTCTTTTTTAAAGGGGGGGATTGCAGCGGCAGGGTCTGCCGCTGCCCTTGCACTGCCCTCGGTTGCCGTTGGGGGCACGGCCGCAGGGAGCGAAAACCAGCTTGCCACCCTGCTGGACATCAGCAAGTGCATCGGCTGCGGTTCCTGCGTGGTGGCCTGCCGGGAGACCAACAACAGCAAGTTCCCGGAACCGGAAAAGCCGTTTCCGAAAATGTATCCCCCGCGGGTCCCGGTGGAGGACTGGTCGGATAAACGCGACGTCACGGACCGGCTGACGCCATACAACCTGCTCTACATACAGGAAGCGGATGTGGACGTGGACGGCCGGAAAGAGAGAATCAATATCCCCCGGCGATGCATGCACTGCGTCAATCCGCCGTGCGTAAACCTCTGCCCGTGGGGTGCGGCCAGGCAGCATAAAAATGGGATTTCCCGCATTGATTATGATTCCTGCCTTGGGGGTGCCAAATGCAGCACGGTCTGCCCCTGGAATATTCCTCAACGCCAGACCGGCGTGGGCCTGTATCTCGATGTCATGCCCGCCTTTGCCGGAAACGGGGTAATGTACAAATGCGACCGCTGCTACGACCGCGTCGCCAAAGGGAAAAAGCCGGCCTGTATCGAGGCGTGCCCGGTAAACGTCCAGCAGATCGGCCCGAGAAAGGAAATCATCGAGCGGGCCCACGCGCTTGCGGCCGAAATCGACGGCTACGTATACGGGGAAAATGAAAACGGCGGGACAAACACCATATATGTTTCTCCGGTGCCGTTTGAAAAGCTCGACGCGGCCATTGAAAAGGGGCCGGGCAAGCCGCACCTTGCCGATGCGGCTTCTGCAATGGACAATGCAGACAACCTGACCGCGGCCATTATCATCGCCCCCTTTGCCGGAATTGCGGCCGCTGCAACAAAACTCTACCGATTCATGAAATCCGGCGAATCCGAAAAACGCCAGGGAGGAGCCTCATGAGAACCCGATCATACGCCTATGGATTGACCCTTTTTCTGATGGCGATTACCGGCTTTGCACAGATGCCCATCTTCAAGCGCTACTACATTGCAGACATTCCGGGGCTGGGGTGGCTCGCAGAATTTTACACCACCCATTTTCTTCACTACCTGGGAGCGGTGGCCATCCTGGCGATCAGCGCCTATTTCGTCACTGAATATGCCCTCCTTACCCGCAGATATAGGAGGCTTTCCGTTTCAGGCGCGGTTCGGGGGATAATGCTTACCGGCATCCTGGCCACCGGCATCCTCCTGGTGATCCGAAACAGTGCTCTGGTACCGTTTTCTCCAACAGTCGTTACGGTAATACTGCTGATACACCTGGGTTTCACCATGGCATTTCTTGCGTTTGCCCTGTACTGCAAACTTACCGGCCG
>JAABTJ010000001.1 GCA_011389935.1 Desulfobacteraceae bacterium | reverse complement strand
TACCGGCAGACGGATTATTTCAAGGTCGGAGAAAACATGGTCATCATCGAGGTTACCGACACGGGCAAAGGAATGGACGAGGATATTTCGAGAAAAATATTCGAGCCTTTTTTCACGACCAAGGAAACCGGCAAAGGCACCGGCCTGGGCTTGAGCCTTGCCCATATGATCATTGACCGCATGAAAGGGACCATCGATGTTGAAAGCCGTCCCGGAGAAGGGACCTCTTTTTTTGTGAAGCTTCAACCGGCGGCAAACATGGAACACCACATGAAGGATGAAACAAATGGGTTCGAAAAAAAAGGTATTGATTATTGACGATGAAGAGGATTTCTGTTTTTTCGTGAGGGAAAACCTTCTCCATACGGGCCGGTTTGACGTATTCGTAGCCACCAACGGGGCCTACGGCATTGAACTGGCCCGTACACAGATGCCCGACATTATTCTGCTCGACCTCATGATGCCCGATATGTCCGGGGAGCAGGTGGCGGACGAGTTGAATGCATCCGGGCAAACCAGCCATATTCCGAAAATATTCTTGACCGCACTTGCCACAAAGGACGATACCGGCAGCAACGTGCTGAAAAAAAGCGGCGAATCCTATTTTGTTGCAAAGCCTGCACGCACGAAAGAGCTGGTCATGGCGATAGAAAAGGTGCTGGAAGCCGCCGGCGGCCAGTGATGCGAACACAGCTCGCCTTTACAACAAAAAATCGGCAACGCCGTGTCTGAGCAGCAGGAAATAGATCCATCCCGACGCAAGAACCGTAATTACCGGGAGGGCAAGGGGGCGGTAGCTTCTGAACAGGGACGCCCTGAAATAATCTTTGGTCACCAGGAAACACAGGTGCACCGGCGAAAGCATCATCCCCATGTAGCCGAACGTATAAGCAAGACATGCATACGAAAGGTATTCCACGGGGGATCCAGCGGGGAACAAGGGGATGATGAGGGGAAACGAAGTCCCCACGAACCCGATGGCAATCCCTGTAACCAGACCGGATAAAAAAGGCATCAGCAGGATAATCCAGATCAGCGGAAACCGGTAGGAAACCAACTCGTCCCGGATATGCGAAACCGCATGGCTGTCGGTCATGACCCCTTTGAAGAGCATGATCGACACCACGAGCAGGATCATGGGCAAAATCTCCCTGTCCGTCATCGCCGCCCACAGATGACCTAAAGAGATGCGATTCGATCGGACGACCCAGATCAGGGCGGCCAGAAGCCCCGGCAGGATGGCCGTCCCGCCGGGCAGTGCGATATTGAAACCCATGATCCGGAGGGTCATGGTAATGACGGCCATAAGCGCAATCACTGCCACCACCACGATGATGGGCATGATTTCCCGGAGAAAATTTCCCAGGGCGTTAATATTGCGCTCGGTCTTTCCGGAGCCCGCCGTGATCCCCATGGGGCGCAAAATAAAAAAAATACCGGCCAGCACCGTCACGCCGGTCATGGGCAGCATCACGGCCATGAAGTGCCAGATCTCCACCTGCAGCAGGCCCACCGCCAGAATGACCCCCGGATAAAGCGGCCACCAGTACTCCCATATATGACGGAACCAGTAATTGACCACCGTCTTTTTTTCTTTCGAAAGTTCCGTTTCGCAAAACGCCGTGTCCACCATGGGGGCTGAAAAAAGCGCCCCTCCGGGCATCGGCAGCAGTCCGATCAGGGCGGGCATCGCCGCACCCACCATACGCGGATCGCGGGAAAGGGCGCCAAACCGGCGCACGATCCGGTCCAGTTGACCGCTGTCTTTCAAAAGCCGGCTGATCACCAGGATCAACCCCACAACGACCACCAGGTTGACCGTATCAAACCCCGCGAGATTGGATGCCAGGCTTTTTGCAAGGGGATAGGGCCCCATACCGGTCCAGACGCCCAGCACCACGGCGCCGGCAAAAAGGGAAGTGCTCAGCTTCAGGCGAATCCTGTTCAAGGCCAGGACCATGAAGAAAACGATCAGCGTTTTTACCAGAACCGGTATGCCTGTGATCATACGCGCCCTTTTGGATAAGACATTGCCCGGCCGCTGCCGGATGCGAACAGATCCAAGTAAACTCCCCGCAATATCCTTCTCTTGTGTCATGCCCGGTTTTACGGTGTTATTGCCGCGGCGCCGGGGGGGGCGCCCCGCGATCAATATCCGGTACTATATAGTAAGAACGCTTCGATAAAACAAGACGTTTTTCGCGTACCCTCCTGCAATGGCGGATATCCCGATCACATGCCCATTTACTTCTTTGCATGTATCAATACAAGCCATCTCAAAAAAAGATCAAGTAGGGTAGAAAATGCGGGGAGGGTGGTTTTTACCACAGAGATTGTCATGAAGTGTTTAGGGGTTGCCCATGAAATTATGCGTTTCTCTTGAGAACCGGGATGGTGGCGGAAAAGTCGGTGGGTGGAAGCGGGGTCGGCGTCGGGGTCGGGATCGGGATTGGCTTCGAGATCGGCAGGGGTTGAATTTGCGGGGATTTTGCTGCGGGACGGATGGTTTTTATCACAGAGGACACTGAGGAGACACAGAGATTCACAGAGAAAAGCAATAAAATAAAGAGGGGGGGAACGTCCATGAAATGATGCGTTTCTCCAAGCCATAATGTTCAGGAAGACCTCGCACTGAGATTCAGCGGGAATATCTTTCATATCTACACAAGAATGACAGGAGTAGTACATTCGCTGAACTGCTCCGCGGAAACGCTTTTTTCTGTCTTTTTGTCGGACAACTATGGTACATTCGAAAATCCACTGTCGTAAAAACAAACGATTTTCTGAACCCATAACAAGGAGGTTTACAGATGATCCCGGAAATAAAAAAAATCCTTTGCGCGACCGATTTGTCCGAAAATTCCCGCTTATCGCTGGCATGGGCAATGGCGCTGGCCAGAAAACATGACGCGTCGCTGCTGATGCTCAACGTGATCGAGGAAGTCGGCTCTTCCTCCCCCTCCCTTCAGTTCTATCTTACGGAGCAGGAATGGAAAGAGCTGAAGCAGCGGATCAGCAACGAGGCAACCGATATCATGAAGAAGAACCTGAGCGCGTTTTGCGACGCGGTAAAGGCGGAGATGCCGGAATGCGCGTATGCTGCCGATGAACTCCTTGTGGTCAACGGAAATCCGGTGGAAAAGATCATATCCACCGCCGAGGAGCGCGCATGCGATGTGATCGTCATGGGGACAACCGGCGCGGGGGGCCTGGTCGGCGTCATCATGGGTTCTACGGCCAGGCGCGTGGTCCGCAGAAGTCCGATTCCCGTTTTTATCGTCCCCAAAAAAGAAAACCATTAATAAGGAGATCCGGTTCCCATGCCCTTTGCCCATCGACATCGACTTCTATGCTTATTATTGCCGGCCATGCTCCTTCTGCTTTCCCTGTCCGCCTGCGCGGGTTTTAAAAACAGCGTCTACGATACGGCCATAGGAAGGGAACGGCGGGAGGCGGGACTTGCCCCATCCACACGGATCATTGACGGACTCGAGATTGCCTTCCTGGAAGGCAGCGGAAAAGGGGAGCGCCCCACGCTGGTTCTGGTGCACGGGTTCGGCGCCAGCAAGGAAATCTGGCTGCGATTTTCACAGCAAGTGAAAAATGATTTTCACATCATCGCCCTCGACCTTCCCGGACACGGGGAGAGCGCTAAACCAATGGACATGGACTATTGCATCCCGAACCAGGTTTCGTATTTACAGGCTTTTCTCGCTGAAATGAACATCGGCCGCCTCCACCTGGCAGGAAATTCCATGGGGGGGGCTGTCTCTGCGCTTTATGCGGCCCGCTACCCCGATCAAATCGCCAGCATTACCCTGTTCAACCCTGGCGGGGTGTACGAGTATGAAAGTGAACTGTCCCGCCATTTGGCCCGGGGGGAAAACCCCCTGATCGTGGAAAATGTCAGCGACTTCAATTATCTGCTGGATTTTTCCATGGAAAAAAAACCCTTTCTCATCTGGCCGATTACCAGCGTGATGGCGGAAAGAGCAGTGGCCAACCGGTCCATAAACGAAAAAATGTACCGCGACATCCGGCGGGATGCGTACAAGGATTTCGGGGAAGTGCTGGCGGCTATCCAGGCGCCCGCCTTAATTGTATGGGGCCGGCAGGATCGGCTGATCCATTTTGAAAACGGCCGGGTATTCGATGAAAAGATTCCCGATTCCCGCCTGGTGATTCTCGATGAGATCGGGCACGCGCCCATGATCGAGACGCCCGACGTTTCCGCCGCGCTCATACGCGATTTCGTTGCACAACTCGCTTCCCCCTGAAATCGGGTTATCCTTCCCGGGGCATCGGATACCGGATGCTGCGGTACATCGCCGGCCGAAGCCTCTTGCGCCGGGCCCGGCTGCTGCTGCGGCAAAACCGGCTGGTAAAAAGTTTTCCGCAAATTTTGACATGCGGGGCAAAGAAAGCTATAACCACGGCAGAACACAGCAGATAGCAGGAGATGTCCCGGCCATGAAAATCCTGATCACCGGCGGCGCCGGTTTTATCGGCTCTGCGGTAATCCGCCACATGATCGAAAATACCGGCGACCATGTCATCAACGTGGACAAGCTGACCTATGCGGGCAACCTCGAATCGCTGTCCCCCGTATCCGGCAGCCGGCGCTACGCTTTTGAACGGGTGGATATCTGCGACCGCCCCGCGCTGGCGCGCGTTTTTGCCGAACACCGGCCCGACGCGGTGATGCACCTGGCCGCCGAGTCGCACGTGGACCGCTCCATAGACGGCCCGGCCGCCTTTATCCAGACCAATATCACGGGCACCTACACGCTTCTGGAAACCGCCCGCGACTACTGGATGGAGCTGGATGCGCCCGGCAAAAAAAAATTCCGCTTTCACCATATCTCCACGGATGAAGTGTTCGGGGATCTGGAAGCTTCCGGGAATCCCTTTACCGAAAAAACCCCGTACGCCCCCAGCTCCCCCTACTCGGCCAGCAAGGCCGCTGCCGACCACCTGGTCCGGGCCTGGCACCGTACCTACGCGCTGCCCGCCCTGATCACCAACTGCTCCAACAATTACGGCCCGTACCATTTTCCGGAAAAAATGATACCGCTTATGATCGTAAACGCCATCGAGGGGAAATCCCTGCCGGTATACGGCAAAGGGGACCAGGTGCGCGACTGGCTCTACGTGGAAGATCATGCCCGGGCGCTGCACCGCGTCATCACGCAGGGGCGCATCGGGGAAACCTACAATATCGGCGGATGGAATGAAAAAAAGAACCTCGATGTCGTCCATACGCTGTGCCGGCTGCTGGATGAACTCCGGCCGGACTCGCCGTTTGTGCCGCACGCATCCCTGATCACCCACGTTGTTGACCGGCCCGGCCATGACAGGCGCTATGCCATCGATGCCTCCAAGATCAGGCGTGAATTGGGGTGGGAACCGATCGAGACCTTTGAAACCGGCATCCGAAAAACGGTCCGGTGGTACCTGGAGAACCTGGACTGGTGCCGCCGCGTCCAGGACGGGACCTACCAGCGGGAGCGGCTGGGGATACTCGCAGCCACCTGAACATCAACATGGCCGGGGGCGGCCCGTTTTCGCAGCCGGCCGAAGTCCGAAGGTATGAATCAAATGATGGGAAATGCGGAAGAAAACGTCAATACCAGGGGGCTCGTTCTTGCCGGCGGATCCGGCACACGCCTCTATCCAACCACCATGGGCGTGTCCAAGCAGTTGCTGCCGGTGTTTGACAAGCCCATGATCTACTATCCGCTCTCCGTTTTGATGCTCGCAGGCATCCGGGACATCCTGATCATAACAACTCCGGAAGATCTCTTATCGTACAAGCGTCTTTTGAGGGACGGCAGCCAGTTCGGCGTCCATTTCCGCTATGCCGAACAACCGCGCCCGGAGGGTCTGGCCCAGGCGTTTCTCATCGGCGCGGATTTTATCGGACGGGAAAATGTCTGCCTGGTGCTGGGGGACAATGTGTTTTACGGCCAGGGGTTTTCGCCGAAGCTCCGGCAGGCCGCCGGAAGAAAGCACGGTGCGACCATCTTCGGATACCAGGTCAAGGACCCGGGGCGCTTCGGCGTGGTGGAGTTCGACAAGGACAAGCGGGTCATCGCCATCGAGGAAAAGCCAAAAAACCCCAGGTCCAGCTTCGCGGTGACGGGCCTTTACTTCTATGACAACGACGTGGTCGAAATCGCCCGGCAGGTCAAACCGTCCCACCGGGGAGAGCTGGAAATCACCAGCGTCAACCAGGCGTACCTGAAGCGCGGGGACCTGCACATGGAACCGTTGACGCGCGGCTTTGCATGGCTGGACACCGGCACCCATGAAAGCCTGCTGGAGGCGGCCCAGTTCGTGGAAACCATTGAAAAACGACAGGGATTCAAAATCGCCTGCCTGGAGGAAATCGCCTGGCGAAACGGCTGGCTCGCCGACCACGAGCTGGAAAAAGCCGGGCGCGCGCTGGAGAAAAACAGCTACGGCCGGTACCTGCTGGACTTATTGAAAGACTGATCCTTTCTGCCCCGGCACATCATCCATCAAGAGCCGTTTTTCCCCCTCGTACACCACCACCTGGTTCCGCCCGCTGTTTTTTGCCTGATACAGGGCATTGTCCGCCTTTTCAAACATTTTGTCCTTGTCTTCATTCAGGCCGGGAATGGCCGTGGCAACACCGAAGCTCATGGTTGTCTGGATCCGGTGGCTGTAATACTGAAAGCGCAGCTTTTCAATCTGGAGGCGGGCCTCTCCCACGAGCCGGAGGGTTTCCGACTTGTCCTGGTCAAGAAGAAGAATCACGAACTCTTCCCCCCCGTAACGGGCGATGAAATCCGTTTCCCGCTGAAAGGTACCGGCAAGGATTCTTGCAACGCTTTCCAGGTAGGCATCCCCCGCGAGATGCCCGTACGTGTCGTTGATCGGCTTGAAATGATCGATATCGCCGATGATAATGGACAGGTTGATCCCGCTCCGGGCCGCGGTCTTGAAATGCATGCTGAAAATTTCATCAAAATAAAGCCGGTTGTAAAGGCCCGTCAAACTGTCCTTCCGGCTCATCTTTTCGATCTCCTGGGAACGTATCCGCAACAGGTGCTCGTTTTCAAGGGCATCCCAGTATTCCCGGTTCCCCCGGGAAGCCATGATCGTCATGTAGATGGCATACAACGCGAACAAAAAAACAAGGGGGATATCGATTCTGAGGAGTCCCATCGTGACCACCGCCGGCGTAACCATCACAAAAATATAGGCGACGGAAACAGACCATGCGGGGATAAAGGCCACCACGCCGCCGGCGCCGAGTCCGGCAGTGCTGGTCAGCATGAGCATTTTGGTCGTTACGGATTCTTCCGGCTGAACCATGCAGTACGCAAAACCAAGCCCCCAAACGGTTGCCGTTGTAAACACGCTTGCAAAAAAAACCGTGCGGTTGACCTTCCGGCTCAACCGGTCGAACTTGTCGAAAAGATAAAAGTGGGCAATCCGGAAAATGGCCACACCGACCATGGCGCACAGGAAAATGAGGGAAAACGTATAGTGCCGCTGGTAAAACCCGTCAACGAAAAGAACGGCAATGGTGATGGCGATATAAAAATACATCCCCATGGTGGAGCGGTTTTTCAGATCATCTATCACCCGCCGATTTATCAGGTTTCTCGTAAATGTCACTTCGTGCTCATTTTTCAATATCAGCCAGGATCCTTTGCGGCAAGTCCTTGAAGCAAATCCCTGTCCGACGACGGAAGCCGGACGGTTCGCGCGCAGTTTTTTATTTATGACGATCCATGGCGGCATAAAACAAAAAAACTGCAAAAAAAATACGGATTGGACATTCGGATTTCTGTTACATTTAGAATACCCGTGGCGGTTTCGTCAACCGTATAGTTGAAACTTCCGAAATAATTTTTCTAAAACCCATCTCAAAATCCGAATTTCGAGGTGGGTTCTATAATTTATGCGTAATGCCGCACAGTTTCTTTGCCAGCTTCTGTTTTTCCGGCACATCCGCCTGGCGGGCGATCATAATCCGCTGGGCCTGCGGGGAGCCGGCCCCGTGCATCGATTCGGTCAGGTAGCCGACCGCGGCGGCGCCCAGGGTCAAATTTTCAATGAGGCGAAGGATCCGGAACCGATTTTCCGTGGAGACGTCCGGATGCGCAGCGTAGTATTTTTCAAGCCATTTTCCGACCACCGGTGATTTGAAATCCGCGGCCGACGGCAGCGTCACCATGAGTCCCCCGGCAATATCCTGCGCCAGCCGGGCGATCTCGTAGGGGAAACGGGTGACATTCTGCTTGGAGACGTTTGCCAGCAGGGTATCGACGCTCCAGGTGCCGCTCGGCTCCTTTCGCCCTTCCGCCGCGCATGCCAGCGATCCGCAGTAGAGCGTTTCGTTTAAATGGTTCATCTCGATGATCTTGTCCTTAATATGGGCGGCGTTCTGTACGCCGTTGTATTCGGCGATGGTCTGCGCCGCGCCGATCAACACGTCCCCCACCCCGGACTTGCAGGCATAGCTCTGGCGATGGTAGGCGGCGAAACGCTCCACGAGAAGCCCTGCGAATTCATGCTCTTTATAGAGAAACACCCGCTCCCACGGGACAAACACGTCGTCAAAAACCACCAGGGCCTCGTGCCCGCCAAAAAGGATATTGCCGGCATCCGTTGGATCGCTTTCGGATTTGCGGGTGTCGCATGACTGGCGCCCCACGATGTAGGTGATCCCCGGGGCGTCGGAAGGAAGGGCAAAAGAGACCGCGTAATCCTGGTCTGCTTCCCGCATGGCAATGGTCGGCATAACGATGATTTCATGGGAATTGACCGCGCCGGTCTGGTGCGCCTTGGCCCCCCGCACCACGATGCCCTCCTCTTTCTCTTCCACCACACGCAGATACATGTCCGGATCCGGCTGCTTGTGGGGCGGAAACGCCCGGTTGCCTTTGGGATCGGTCATCGCCCCGTCGCAGGTGAGGTCATTTTCCTGCACGTATGCCAGATATGTCAAAAAGCGCCCGTTGTACCCGGTGCCGTATTCCCGGTCGATATCATACGTGACGATGGAAAGGGCGTTCAGCGCGTCCATTCCCACGCAGCGCTGAAAACAGCACCCCGTATGCGCACCCAGCAGCCGCCCCATCTTTGTTTTTTTCACCAGGTCCGCCGTATTCTGGTGAATATGGGTAAAGCGATTGATTTTTTCACCGCTTACGTGTGACACGGCCGTCATGATGTCTTCAAATTCCGGTTCGTGGGCCATGTCATAGGTTTTTGCCACCGCGTTCATGGAAGGTCTAAGGATCTGGCAATCCACGGGGTTTTCGACCCGCCGGCCGAACATGTACACCACCAGGTCGAGTTTCCGCAGGCTGTCTTCGTATTGCCGGGCGGTCATCATCATGGCGAATCACTCCTTTTTCTCAGCAAATGGTAATCCAGGCGAATAAAATGCCTGCAACAAAACAGGGATTTCTTTCATGTCAGTATCAATCATGCGGCCTTCCATTTCAAGGAAAACCGGACAGCGAACGTCTTTCGATCTTCAAAAACCGGCCTTCAAAAATTTGACACCGCCCATGCATTCCGATATCATTAAATAAAGAAGATCTGCTTTACATGCAAAAGTGCAGATTGATTTTTCGGGGTCGGCGTCGGAATCGAGGTCGGTTTTTGATTTCACGCATCGGAAACGATCGGGTACAGGTTTTTGCTTAATTGTATAAGGATGCACGCATTTCTGGCTGCCGGATTCCGGCATCCAAGCTGCGACATTGCCATTCGACCCCGATACCGATAGCGACGCCGAAAAAACAGGCGAAAAACAACAATTCATATACGTTGGAGACCGGATGACAAAAGCCCGAGACATTATGACCACGGACGTGATTACCCTTGCCCCGGAAACGGACATCATTGAGGCCGCCAGGGTCCTTCTGGACAACGGCATCAACGGCGCCCCGGTCGTCGATGAAGAAGGAAAGCTCCAGGGCCTGCTCTGCCAGAGCGACCTGGTCGTTCAGCAGAAAAAATTTCCGCTTCCAAGCGTTTTCACCCTGCTTGACATGATCATACCGCTTTCCTCCACCCGCCAGCTCGAAAAGGAGGTCAGTAAAATTGCCGCCCTGACGGCTGCCGAGGCCATGACGAAAAACCCGGTGACCGTGGATCCCGACACCGACCTGGAAACCATTGCCGCGCTGATGGTGGACAACAATTTTCACACCCTCCCCGTACTCGAAAACGACCGTATCGTCGGCGTCATCGGCAAGGAGGATGTACTCAAAACCCTGTTCGCGACGCCCCCAAAAAACGGTTCGGAATAATCGCCGCCGCAACAGAACGTCAAAGCTTCAAAAAAAATGCGCAAACCATTAGACGGACAGGACAGGGATTTTTTCCGGCGGGTCGCCCATGCCGGCTTCATCAATCAGTTCAGCGATAAACGGCGGGAACTGGAGGCAACAATCGCAGGGGTTTCGCCCGATGCCACGAGAAAACATCGCACGGAAAAATTCCTTTCCGCCGTTGAAAACCGTATCGCAGCCATGGAATCCCGGCACATGGGATCGTTGGAGGCCTTTTACGGAGAAGACCGGGAGCTGATGAAAAAAGTCTTTCTCCTGGCGCTTTTTTACCGCTTCAAGGACCGCCTGGACGAGTTGATCCACCTGCAGATGGAAACCGAACCGCCGCCGCTCAAGATACCCTTCTACAACGAACTGTTTTCCGCCATGGTGATGCGCGGGTTTTCCGAGGCCGATTTCCGGCGTTACGTTCCGCTCGGCTTCCAGATACGACGGGCATTTTACTTCATTGATCGAAGCCTCGTCGGCAACTCGCCGGCCATGAAAACCCTGCGCCTCAAGCTCTGGAACAACGTTTTTACCCACGATATCGACCTTTATGACCGATACCTCAAAGACCGCATGGAAGATTTCTCTACGCTTATCCTGGGGGAAACCGGCACCGGCAAGGGAACAGCGGCCATGGCCATCGGCCGCTCCGGATACATACCGCTTGGGAGGCGGGGCAAATCGTTCGTGGAAAGCTTTACCCGGTCCTTTGTATCCCTGAACCTTTCCCAATTTCCGGAAACACTGATTGAGTCGGCGCTTTTCGGGCACAAAAAAGGGGCTTTCACCGGCGCCATCGAGGACAACCCCGGGGCGCTCGAACAATGCAGCCCATACGGCGCCATTCTTCTGGACGAAATCGGCGAAATCTCGAAGCCAATCCAGGTGAAACTGCTCCAGGTGCTTCAGGAGCGGGTGTTTACCCCGGTCGGCAGCCGAAAAACGAACCGGTTCAAGGGGAGGGTCATTGCAGCCACCAACCGCCCCCTGGAGCATGTCCGGAGCGGGGGGCTGTTCCGGGAAGATTTCTACTACCGGCTTTGTTCGGATGTCATTACCGTCCCCACCCTTCGGCAGCGCATTTCCGAAAATGCCGAAGAGCTGCCCCTTCTTCTCCGCCTGACCCTGAAACGCCTCATCGGCACCCCGCCGCCCGAGCTTGCGGAAATGGTCCAGGGCGTCATTGACACGCACCTCGGACCGGCGTATCCCTGGCCCGGCAATGTCCGCGAACTCGAGCAATGCGTCCGCGGCATTCTTCTGCGGGGCACCTTTACCCGCGAAACAGCGGGGGGGGAAGCGGATCTCAACCGGGCGCTCATCAACGGCATCGAAGAAGGAACCATTGATATGTCCTCCCTCATATCCGGCTATTGCCGCCTGTTGTATCAACGCTACAGCAACTTCGAAGAAGTGGCCCGGAGAACCGGCCTTGACAGCCGGACCGTGAAAAAATACATTCGCAACCGGAATGCCGCAGACGAGGAGGAGGAATAAGCAACCGCCATGACCGACAATTATACCCGGATTGTAAAGGATAATCTTGAAAAACTCTATAACCCTCTGCCCGAAGACCTGGCGGACAACCTGCCGGCCAAACGGGAGGGAAATCGCTTCCGCTTCGATGCGTTCGGGGAGCCCTGCACCATTGAACCCGGCCGCATCACGCTGGGGCATGACGAATTCAACCCTGTTTTGGGGATTATCCTGTCCCTTTATGCCCTGAATGCCAAACCGGACTTGTGCCGCACCGCCCCTTTTCGCGCTTTTAAGGACTTTCCCGGATCCATGCCCTATGTTGGGGCCTTTGCCACGCATACGGAGCAGATCCTCGTGCCGCATGTCGAGGCCATTGCAACCCGTATCCCCCGGATCAAGGAAAAACTGCACGGCGCCGAGCCCCCGCCGGAGATCGGCGGGGATTTTTCCTTTGTCGTCTATCCTTTGCCCAAAATCGCGCTCTGCTATATCTTCTACGAGGCGGACGAAGATTTCCCCGCATCCGTAACCTGCCTGTACTCAAACAACGCCGATTGGTTTCTGCCGCTGGACCCGCTGGCGGATACGGGGGAGTATACGTCAAAAAAAATCATTGAATGGATTGGCGGTTGACCGGCGGCGGGTGCCCCCGGCGGGGGCACCCATGCCGACTTCGGCCATAAATTCGCAACCATACATCGCAGATGAACAATAAGGATAACCAATGTCAGAAAAATATGACGGAAACCAGGACGCCCCACCGCTGTTCCGGCCGAAAGATACAGACCGGCTTGCAGCGGAAGGATACACCGTAGACCTGAAGCAATATATCCACCAGGGATGGTCGGTCTTTATCAAAAACATCGGCCCGTATTTGCTGTACGCCACCATTTTCTGGGCCATCAACATCGGCCTTGAAATGATCCCCGTTATCGGCCAGCTTGCCGCGCCGATCATCATATTTCCCGTTGCCATGGGATTTTTCGTTTACACGGCAAAAAAACTGAAACAGGCGCCCGCCCGTTTTGAAGATTTTTTCAAAGCCTTCCATTATTTCGTGCCGCTCCTGCTGGTGGGCATCCTGATGAACATTTTGATTCTCATCGGCTTTCTGCTGTTTATCCTCCCGGGCATCTATCTTGCCGTGGCGTATCTGTTTGCCAGCATGCTGGTTGTTGACCGGAAAATGTCCCCCTGGCAGGCGCTGGAAACAAGCCGCAGGATCATAACAAAAAAATGGCTGCACCTTTTCGTACTGGCCCTGATTCTGCTTTCGTTGAATTTCGTGGGAATCCTTATCTTTATTGTCGGCGTCATACCGGCAACCGCACTGACCTTCTGCATATTGACGGCCGCCTATGAGGATATCATTGGAATAGCGTCGACCGATTTTTGATGGCGCCGTAAAAAGTCGATTTTGGACGGCAAAGTAAAAAGTTCAAGATCAAGGCGCGTGCAATTTTTGAAGAATTGAGCGTACGTAACCGTACGTGAGATTCTTCAAAGATTGTGCGCAACGCAGATATTGGACTTTTTACGAAGCCGTCATTTTTAGCGGACCGTGAAATGAAATTGCTTGTACTTGCCGGAGCAAAGTGGTAATTTATTCGCTTACATTTATAACGCACGATTTATGCTGGCTTTTACCGTGAATACAATGAGATAAGGAGGTTCAAATGGCCAAACTGGTGGTCGCTGTTGATAATTCCCAGAACTCCATGCAGGCGCTCGACTATATTGCGATGATGCTTTCCGCGAGAATCGACCTGGTGCTCGAACTGCTTTACGTTGTTCCCGGACTCCCTCCCCTGTTCGATGACCCGAAGGTCCGGCGCGAATCAAAAAAGCAGATTGAAGCCATTGAAAAAAGAAACAAGGAACTGGCGGACACCGTTCTTTCGGAATCCAAAGACCGCCTCATCAGCAAGGGGTTTCCCAAAAACAATATTCATACCCATGCGGAGCCCAAAAAGCAGGGGCCGGCCCGGGACATCTGCCAGTATGCCGGAACCAATAAGGCAAGAGCGATCGTCATCGGCGCACGCGGCAAAAGCCGCCTGGAAAAATTTTTTACCGGCAGTGTATCCAGCCACATTATCGAAAACTGCCGCGCCATCCCCATCCTCCAGGTCAACAGCCAGGTGGATTCCAAAAAGGTCCTCATGGCCATCGATGCCTCGGACAATGCCATGTGCGCCGTGGATACGGCGGCGGAAATGATGGCGGGAACGGATGCGGAAATCACCCTGATTCACACCAAGCAGGACCTGTGCAGCTACCTGCCCGATGAAGTCGTCAGCGCGGCCCCGGAAATGCAGGATATATGGCAGACCAAGCTCGAGGAGCAGATCGCCCCCTTCATGACAAGGGCCCGCGACAAGCTGCTCAAGGCCGGGGTGAACGAAAAGAATATTGCTTCCAAGATTCTCTCGGGCAGCCGCAACCCGGCCGAGGACATCCTGAACTATGCCCGGAAAAACGATTTCGGATCCATCGTCATGGGGCGGCACGGCAGCTCCAACAAGCAGGAATATGCCCTGGGCGGCGTTTCCGGTAAAATTCTGCAGGCATCGGCCAACATGGCCATCTGGTTCTGCTGATCCGCGTCGGGAAGACTGCAAAAACGACCTTTTACAGGGCATGCGAGGCATGCCCTTTTTTATTGCTGCTCATTGCCGTTTCGATCCCATCGACCTGCCGTCCCTTCCAATAGAAAAATCCTCTTTTTTTTGAATATAAATTGTTGATCGCTTTCGCTTTTTACGATAAAAAATTTCTTTGTGCCTTAAAAATCTGAATTAACCATATAATTTACTGTTTTTAGAAATACATCCATTTTTTCGGCAAGGAGTTCGTCATGGCAGAGCACACTTCGGAGAAGAAAAAAAGCGGTATCAACTGGAAGCGACTTTTGTTTATGGCAATCGGCATCAGCCTGTTTCTGCTCATTTATTCCTCCTCCCCATGGCCGGATGCGGTCGACCCCATGGGGGAACGTTTCCCATTGACCCCCGAGGGCAAGGCGGCCATCGCCCTGTTTCTGCTTGCCGGTACATTCTGGGTATTTGAGGTACTTCCCATTGGTGTCACCGGCATTCTTATCGGCGTCGTGCAGGCATTGTTTTTTATCCGTCCCGCAGGGGATGCCTTCCGGGACTTCATGGACCCGTCGGTTCTTTTTATTTTCGGTTCCCTGACCATCGGCATGGTGTTCACCAAGGTAGGGCTGACCAAACGGCTCGCCTACAAGATGCTGATGATCGTCGGAGAGCGCACCAGCATGATCTACCTCGGATGTTTTGTCGTGACGGCGCTGCTTACCCACATCATGGCGCACACAGCGGTTGCAGCGACCATTTATCCGTTGCTGGTGGCCATATACGGGCTCTACACAACCGACACGAAACCGACCCGTTTTGGCAAAGGACTTTTCATGGGAATGGCGTTCGTGGCCGGCGCAGGCTCCATTGTCACCCTGCTGGGAGCGGCCCGCGGTATCGTGGCGCTTGGATTTTATAACGAAATCACCGGACAGAATGTTTCCTTTTTCGAACTGACCTATTACATGTTTCCGGTCGGCTGGATCATGGTCTTTCTGCTCTGGGGCTTTTTCATGGTTCTTTACAAGCCGGAACAGGACCGCATTCCCGGCCTCAGGGAGAAGGCCCGGCAGCTGAGCGACGAAATGGGTTCGCTGACGAAAAATGAAATAATTGCGGCGCTTATTGTGGGAGGCACCATTGTGTTTTTATCCCTGCAATCTTTTATCCCGGCCCTTGAACCCTTCAACAAGGCAGCCATCATACTGGTAGGAACCATTCTATTCTTCATATTCCGGATCCTGGACATTCACGACCTTGAGGACATTCCCTGGAATATCATTTTGCTGTTTGCAGGGGCGATGAGCATCGGATTCTGCCTCTGGCAGACCGGGGCCGCCCAATGGCTGGCCGTCAACTGGCTGGGATTTTTTCAAGACGCCCACTGGTTTGTCTTTGTTATGGGAATCGCCTTTTTTATCCTTTTGATGACCAACTTCATCATGAACGTGGCCGCCATTGCCATTTCCCTTCCGGTGGCGCTGGTGGTGGCGCCGTACCTGGGCGTGGCCGGCGAGGTGATTCTGTATTCAGCCCTTGTCGTGGCCGGCATGCCTTTCCTTCTGCTCGTCGGCGCCGCACCCAATGCCATTGCCTATAACTCAAAACAATTCACCAGCGGCGAGTTCTTCATGACCGGCATTCCTGCCAGCGTCCTGCTCTTGGCTGTACTTGGACTAACCATTATCCTGGTCTGGCCGCTTCTGGGAATGACGATAACAGTGGGGTAATAAACCGCCCGGCGGTTGCGCGAAAAGCCTTATTTTGCGCGCAACCGCCTCCCGATAAAGGCAATTCATGATCTTCGGTTGCCGGGAAAACGTCCGATTGGCTCCATCCAATCGTCTGCATATTTTTTTGATGAGCAAGGAGGGACTTCCGTGGAACAAATACGCGAATTGCTGGAAAGAATTGTCCAGCGGGTCAATATCAATCTTCGGGAACCGCTGTTTGACGCGGGCCCTTACGTCCAGGGGCTGATCCCCACAGAGCAAATGGTCAAATTTTACGCCTTTTACGGCATTTCCCCCCAATACCCCCTGTATTTCCATTTTTCCCGTTCCAACCTGGCCGGCAGCTATTTTTTGGGCAAATGCCGCGTGTCCGATTCCATTTTATACAAAAGCGATATCCGGGGGGATGAACTCAAGCGGAAAGGCGATATTTTCCATTTTGAAGGATTTGAAGTACCGCTGCTCGAGGACGAAATCATCCATATTAAAGACAGCTATCTCATCAAAACCCTGGTTCACAACAATTCCCACGACCCGGAATGCCTGGAGGAGTTCAACATCCGCAACACGATATCCATGCACTATGCCAATATCCATGGTTCGGCCGTGGAAGGGTGCTTCATGGGTCCGTTTAGCACCGTGGACCTTACCACCCTGCACGATTGCGTGATTGGCGAATTCGTCTACCTCCAGAAAAAAGAACTGGCCCATCACCAGGTGCCGGCCGGAACCATATGGATTTCTGCCGGGGAGGCTTTCGATTTTCATTTCTGCCACGACCCTGACATATTAAAAAACTATATCCGCTTTCAACCGGGCAGTATTCCCCAGGGAATATTTATGGACTTCGTGGAAGGTCTCAAAGAGGACTTCCAGCGCATTTTTGACGTTGTCAACCTGGACGATTTCGGTTCAGTCCCTTCATCCGCCTCTTTGAGCCGGTACGCCGTGGTCAAACCGAAAACAAAAATCAAGGAGAATGTCTTAATATCACAGCGCGCATATATTAAAAATTCGTGGATGGGAAAAGGGGCCAACGCCCAGGAAAATTGTTTCATCATCAATTCCAGGCTTTCCGGGTATGACGTGACCGCGCATGGCGGGAAGATCATCAACGCCCATCTCGATAAAAACGTGTTTGTTGGATTCAATTCGTTTCTCAGGGGGAATGACGAGTTTCAATTGAAAATTGGCAAAAACAGTATTATCATGCCCCATACGATAATCGACCTTGCCGAACCGGTTGCCATCGACCCTGACAGCCTTGTATGGGGATTTATCCGGACCCAGAAGGACGTGGAACAAAACAGCGTTCCCATCGCCGAAATTGAAGCGGTACGAGGGGAATTCAACCGGGGACGCATGCGTTTTACCGGCAACGGAAAATTGTTTGCAAATGCCTTCAAACACCGGATCGACCACATTCTGGAGGCCAACGGCGCCTATTTTGACGGCAACAACAAAAAAGGGCACGCCCAGCAAAGCCAGAAACTGTCATTCAATATCATTCAGCCCTACCCGGAAGGGGAAAACAAGGGCCTGTATCCGACGATCGATATCCGACCGTAACCGAGGGGAAACAACCGCATCTGCCGGCAGACAAGATGACCCAGGAAAAACAGCACGACACCAGCTACTACAAAACCATCTCCCGCCGGGTGGCGATGATCGTCATCGTTGTATCCCTGGCCCCCCTGATCCTGGTCACCGGAATTATCCTGTATCGTTTCAATGCATTTTCCCACGAGATGGTGCATGCCCACCTGGAAGAAATGGTGTTGAACCACAAACACAACATCGACTTCTTTCTCCAGGAAAAATTAAGCGACATCCGGCACCTGTCACGAAACTTTGCCCTCGAACAATTCAAGGAGGAACAGTTTCTGAGAAAGCGCCTTGCCGTACTGCAGGATGAATACAGCGCCGTTTTTGTCGACCTGGGCCTGATAAGCGAGCAGGGGCAGCAGGTGGCTTATGCCGGCCCGTTCCGGCTGGAAGCGGCCTTTTACGGCGATGCACAATGGTTCAGGGAAGCAAGCGAAACGACCCATTATATCAGCGATGTATTTTTGGGGCTCCGCGATCAGCCGCACTTTATCGTATCCACAAAAATTGCGGATAAAGAAGGCGCCCATTGGATCCTGCGGGCCACGATCGATTTCCATTCCTTCAATATCCTTGTGGAAAACCTGCGGGTAGGGGAAACCGGATCGGCATTCATCATCAACCGGCAGGGAGAATTCCAAACCCGGCCGCCGTCCGATACAAAACTCTCCAAGGAACAATATCTGAACCTCTTCGATGGGAGATACAGCGGGAAAGGTTTTTTATCCGAAGTGGACGATTGGGCGGTTTTCCCCATTGTAAGGGGTTGGGATGCCGACAGGGAAGAGGTTGTTGACCCAATTATTTCCCTGGAAAAAACCGGTTCTCTCGAACGGAAAATCATTATTGTTGCCGCATTTCTAAAGGGGCACGAATGGCTTTTGATTTTCCAGCAGGAGGCGGACGACGCGTATGCCAAGCTGAACCGGACACAAAAAATCGCGGCCCTTATTCTCTTTCTGGGAACCATCGGCATTATCATGGTTTCCTTTATCCTGTCCAAACAGATGGAGAACCGGATCGCAAGGGTCGATTCGGAAAAGGAAATGATGAATCAGCAGATCGTTGAAACGGGAAAACTGGCGACCATCGGCGAACTTGCGGCCGGAATTGCCCATGAAATCAATAATCCTGTGGCGATAATGGTGGAAGAGGCCGGATGGATGCAGGATCTGCTTGACGAAGGCATTGAAAAAAACGACAATTTACAGGAATTCCGACGCGCTCTGGCGCAAATTGGGACGCAGGGGATCCGGTGCAAAGAAATCACCCACAAGCTGTTGAGCTTCGCCCGCAAAACCGATTCCCGGGTTCAGGCCCTCCAGATCAACGAGCTGGTCGAGGAAGTCGTCAGCCTTTCCTCACAGAAATCCAGGTATGCCAGCGTGGAAATTCATACCCATCTCGATCCGGATCTGCCGGATATTCAGGCGTCGGCAACCGAAATGCAGCAGGTGCTGATGAATTTTATCAACAATGCCATCGACGCCATGGAGAAAAAAGGCGGGAACATTGATATCCGCACGGAACGCGAAGACAACTGGCTTGTCATCACCGTACAGGACAACGGTCCGGGCATCCCGAAAAGCAACCTGAACCGTATTTTTGATCCCTTTTTCACCACAAAGCCCGTGGGCAGGGGGACCGGCCTTGGGCTGTCCATATGCTACGGTATTGTTCAAAAAATGGGCGGCAGGATCGATGTTGAAAGTACGGTGGACGTCGGCTCGAAATTCCGCATCGTACTGCCGGTAAACGATAGTTTGCATGAAAAGGAAGAATAAAGGAGAAACACATGGCTTTAGCAACCGTATTGCTGGTCGATGATGAAGTCCCCTTTGTGGAGACCATGACCAAAAGGCTGACAAAGCGGGACCTGGATATTATTCCGGCCTATGATGGGAAAGAAGCCCTGGACAAACTGAAAGCCCATGGCAACATCGAGGTGGTGGTGCTGGATGTGAAAATGCCGGGCATGGATGGCATCGAAACGCTCAAGGAAATCAAAAAACATCACCCTCTCAAGGAGGTTATCATGCTGACCGGTCACGCAACCGTGGAATCCGCCATCGAGGGGATGAAAAAAGGCGCTTTTGATTACCTGATGAAGCCATGTGATATTGATTTGCTGGTAAGCAAAACCACAGAGGCCGCAGCAAAGAAAAGAAAGCAGGAAGAAAAAATTATTGAAGCGCAAATGAAGGAAATCACCACGCGAGGAAGATAACGAACCGTTGCGAACCGGCAACCGGCAGGGGAAAACCGCGTTTCCCCTGCCGGTACATTTCAAGTCCATCAAATTTGATGGCACCGTAAAAGTCACAAGATAAGGAACAGATGGCTAAGGTAAAAGTTCCATATACAAGGCGCAGTAATTTTTCATACGCGAAGGCATACATGTAGTATGTTGAGCGGATGAAAAATTGCTGCAACACAGTAGATGGGACTTTTTACGACGCCATCAAATTTTGCAGGCTTTGATCATGTCGGTGACCTTCTTGAACACGTCGGTCAACCGTAAAATCCCCACAATATCCTTCCCACGGGTTACCAGAAGCGACTGGTGCTGTCCCATGATCAGCTGAATAATCGCCTCGTTGAGCGTTGCCGTTTCGGGAACAATTTCCCCCTTTGTCGGTGTATACATGATATTTTTCACCCGGACATCCGCCGCCTTCCGGCAGATATCCTGAACGGGATTTTTCAGAAGCCCCAGCTCATCGATAAGACCGCGTATATAATCCGCATTGATTCCGAACTGGTCCAGTTCCTCGAAATTGCCTGCCCCGGTATACTTCGGTTCCAGGGCTTTTAATACGTCAAGCTGGCTCAGCTTTCCCACGATCTTTTTGTTTCTGTCATACACCAGGATCGCCCGGTGCCGGTACCGGTTCTGATCGAAACTTTTCTGGGCACCCTCCAACGCCAAGACCGCCTCTGCCAGCGTGGCATCCTCGGATACGGTTGCATAGTCCTCCAGAGGGATCATCATGTCCTTGACTGCAATCGACTCCATTATCAAACCTCCGTCATGTTCGGGTTTCAACTAACGATCGACATCCATGTCTTTCAATTGCTGCAATACAGCATCCGGGGATTTTTTTTCAGCCTCGTTGATCATCGCATCCATCTCATGGGGTGCGATTTCGCGTCGGTTCATCACCGTTTTCTTATATGCTTCGATCAACGCCTGCTGCAGGGTCGCCAGATCGCATGGCTTTCCCAGGCAGGCATTCATCTTGTCCGCTATCCCCTCTTCTTCAGCGTTGAACGAGCCATGCCCCGTCAAAACGATGACTTCCATCCATGGATATTCCTTCTTGAGCGCCAAAAGCACGTCCCGGCCGCTCATTCCGGGCATTTTGATATCCACAATGGCCACATCCACCGGATTTTCGCGGGCGACTTCCAGGGCTTTCTCCCCGCTGCTGGCAGCGATCACGTTAAAATCCCGGAACTGCAGCCGCCTGCGCATGGAATCCAGCAGGGCCTCCTCATCATCCACCAGCAATACATTGATTTTCTGATCACTCAAAACGCATCGTTCCCTTCAGGGTAAAACAAACCGGCATGGGCCGCCCGGAGAGGTATTTATTCTCCGGAAAGACCCATGCACCTGTCAACAGTTTTTTATTTGACGGCTTCGTAAAAGCCCAATATCTGCGTTGCGCATAATTTTTGAAGAATTTGCGGCTTACGCCTTGTAGACATACACGTACGGCTAAGTACTCTCAATTCTTCAAAAATTGCACGCGCCTTGATCTTGAACGTTTTACTTTGCCGTCCAAAATCGACTTTTTACGGGCTCATCTTATTTCTCTTTTATCATTTTATCATTTACGCGGGGAACGGCAGAAACCGCCAGTAGCCCAGTATGACAAACCCCCACAGCACGAGCAGGGAAAGAAGCAGAATGATGACACCGTGCCTGAAAAAATCCTGTACGGTGATCAACTGCTCGCCGGTTTCATAATCCTTGGCCAAAGCGAAGATAATGGCGTTGTTCGGCGTACCAATAACCATGGCGTGGGCAAATGAGGATGCAAACGAGGTTGCCAGTCCCACCATAACAGGAGAGGCCCCCGCCATTGTTGCCATGGGGATGACAACGGGCCCGATGGACGCAACAGCCGCGCCGTCGCTCATAAAATTGGTCAGTATTCCCACGAACGCCGACACGGCGATGCTCAAGCCCGCTCCCGTGCTGGTCAGCACGGTCGGCAGCGCCGCCACAAACGCGTCCGCAATCCACATTGCCGCACCGGTTACGGCCAGGCCGTAGCCCATGGCGCTTGCCGCGGCATACAGGAATACGACCTCCCAGTGAATGCTGGCGACATCCTTCCACCGTAGAATCCCCAGGATGTTTAAGGCCACCAGGGCGAGAATCACCGGCCCGCCCATGCCGAAAATACCGGACAACGCCGACCAGGCGAGAATCAACAGCACCAGGACCACGGCGGTCTTATATTCATCCCCCGTCATTTTTCCGATTTTGTCAGATTCGCGCTGCACCGCTGCGGAAACATTGAGCTCCTTGACCACGAGCTTGTTGCGCCCCCAGAAATACCAGTAAAGACCGATAATAATAGCCATTACCGGCACAAAGGGCAGACCGTACATGACCCACTGGCCAAAGGTTAGGTCAATACCGTAATCGCTCAGAAACCCGATCATAATCACGTTCCGGCCGCCGGCCGCGGGCGATCCGGGCCCCCCTACGTTGCAGGCGTAATTGAGCGTCAGCATCATCATGAGCACCAGCGCCTTATCCTTGCCGATGCCGCCCACCTTGACCGCCCCCATGTAAACCATCATGAACACGGGTGCGATAAACGCAATAATGGCATGCTCCGATAAAAAGGAGGCGGTCACGGCCACCATGGGGGCAAAAATCAGGCACAGGCGCAGCATGTTCGTGCTTGGTTTCAACAGCAGAATACCGATGCGTCGGTCAAGGCCCGTTTTGGATATGGCCGTGGACATGGCAAGTACGCCGAAAATAAAAAACACGGCGTCCGTGGCATAGGCCTTGGCCACGTCATTGGGCTGCAGCACCCCGAACCAGTACATCAACACCCCCACAAGCAAGGCTGCGATCCCGATGGGCACCGCGCCGGTCGCCCAGAAAAGGGCCGCCACCATCAAAACGCCGATCATAATCTTGGCCTTTTGGGCGGCAATCAGACCGACCTGCTGCGCTTCATGCTTGATCCGCGCCGTTTTGACATAATAGGCCGAGGGTGTTTCCCCCTCCGAAAGGCTCCGGTATTCCGCGTACCCCATGATCAGCTCATCCTGGGGGCCGCCCCTTTCGGCGGTAAGCAACTCGACCAACCGGTCCGTGGCCGGCATGAAATACATCATGGCAAACAAAAGCGCGCCGATAATCATGATCCCGGGGCGCCTCCCCTGCACGCCGATAAGCCAGTTTTTCAAGGTCGGTTTTTCAATATGGGGAATTTCCTGGCGGGCCATGGCATACCGGTATTCCTGGCGGGCCGCCTCGATCTTTTCAACCATATCCTCGATCGGGGCGGGTTTCTGCATGTAGGAAAAAATGTCATGCTGTCCTGAAACGCGGGCCGATTCAATGCTGCCATGACCGGTAAGCATGATAATCTGGACTTCCGGGCGAATTTTTTTCAGTTCGCGGAGCGTCTGGATGCCGTCCATTTCCGGCATTTTCTGGTCCAGAATGACCACTTCCGGGTCTTCATGACGGACAATCTTGATCGCATCTTCACCGTTGTCAACGTCCAGAACGTCATACCCGCGAACCGAAAGCCTTTTGGACATGGCGCTTCGAAACTGGTCCTCGTCATCCACCAACAGGATTTTCGGTTTTTCATCCTTTACTGGTTTTCCGTTTTCAGCCACCGTTAGCCTCCCTTCTGACAAATTTGCATTACGCTGTATCTGTTCATAAATCCTTGTCCTTTATATGTATATAACTTTTTATTCGTTTCCCATTTTGATCGTGACGGTTTTTATTCCTGCATCCACGTCGGTGCACATCAGGGGAAATTTCGTTTACAAATGGCTGCAGCGGCTATTGCTCCTCATTGCCTGATTTTCCCCGGTTATCATTCGGCAACGGCAAAAAAATCGTGAATGTCGTACCTGCCCCCGGGGTGCTTTCGACGGTCATCTGGCCGCCAAACCCCTCGACGATATTCAGGCTGATAGGAAGCCCGAGCCCGGTGCCTCTGCCCACTTTCTTGGTCGTAAAAAACGGCATGAAAATCTTTTCAAGCTCCTGTGCATTCATGCCTTTCCCCGTATCCGACACGATGATTTTTACACGATCGCCTTCCTTGACGGTTTTCAGAGTAATGGCGTCCCCCTTGCCGACCACGTCACTGGCATTGTTCAGCAGGTTGAGAAAAACCTGTCGCATGAGATCAGGATCCAGCTGCAGCTTCGGAATATCTGGATCATACTCCTTTATAAGACGGATATCGGAAACCTTGAACTCCTGTTCCTTGACGCCGGATACGACATCATCGAGCAGCTGGTTGATATCAGTTTCGACCAGCTTCGGATCTGTTTTGCGAACAAAGCTCAGGATTTTCTGGGTAATCCCTTTTGCCCGATGGACCGCCTTGTCGATTTCATCGAGTTCTTTCCGGATCGCCTCGGGGGATGCGTCCAACCCGATATCCGGATCGAGCATATCCCGTATAATGCCGGATTCGGATTCAATGATAGCCAGCGGATTGTTGATTTCGTGGGCCACGCCGCCCGCGAGCTGGCCTACGGAAACCAGTTTATGCGCATGGTACAACTGGCTTTTGAGCTCCACCTTTTCCTGCTCTACGGCCTGGGCCCCTCTGAAAAGCCGGTTGACCACAATCCATATAAACACCATGATCACAAGCACCAAAAGGGCCGACCCGACGATCATGGTATTTCGTATGGCATACATCTCCTCAAAGGCCAATGCCTCCGGCTGCATTATCACCAGGCACCATGGCACTTCCTTGAGCCACGTGTGGGCAGCCAGCATGGACTCGCCGTTAACCTTGATCGTAGCCACATCGGATTGCTTTTCCGCGTCCGGGACATAATTCGCAGGTTCCAACAGAGCGCCGAGTTCAGGAACCACGACCTGGTAGACCCCTTTCCGGTTCACAAGAAAACCCTTCGCCTGCTTGTCGTAGTTTACCGCATGGAGAAAATCTTCCAGTTTGTCCGGGTATACACTCGTCCGGATCACGTAATAGTCGCCATCCACCAACTGCTTGACCCCGATTGTAAAATGAGGGTGCAGGCGCAGCCCCAGGTACAGGTCCGTAACAATATAGCTTTCCTGCTGGTTGATCAGGTCGGCGTACCATTTTTCATCGCGGTAATTCTTGCCCTGCAGGTGGGGATACGGACCGGCATATCCCGCCTGTATCCCTTGGGCATTGATCAGCCCGACATCCACAAAAGCATCGTCGGATTGAACCAGATTTTCCAGGTAGGCCTGCATATTCTCCTGGGAGGGTTCCAGGGAAAAATCCTTCATATGAAACAGGTTGAACACGTTCACGATCCGTTTCTGCATGAACAGGTCGATCGTGTTGCGCTGGCTTTCGGCCACCGCCGCAAGCTGGAGCTTGCTGCTCTCCCGCATGCTTGCGTTAAAATTGTAATTAAAATAAAGCGTTAAGGCAACAATAGGGATAAGGTATGTGATCAGCAGACAAATCAGGATGCCGTGTTTAAGGCGGCGATGGTAGTACCGGACGGACTCCTGGCGGGACGATGATACGGAAGCTGCCGCATCCTTGTTCCGGGCCCCCTGGGCCGTACGGGAAATATTCACTTCAGGTTTCGTCATGTATCGTACCGGTCTTCAGGGTTTATGGTATCAAAAACACACCTGCCCCCAGGCCGTAAAAGATGTTTTTAAACCAAATTCTACAATAATTGTCAAGATGAATCCGATAAAAAGGAGCAAACTTCGCTTTTTGAAAAATTACTGCGATATTTGACGTCATTCAAAGAACAGCTTTCTGCCTGCCCTTCGATCGCAGCACCTTCTCCATTTCAAAAAACAGGTCCTGTTCCCGGATAACGCCTACCACGGTCTCCTTTTGGATCACCGCCATTCTGCGATAATTTTGGGTAACCATCGTGTATGCCGCTTCCATCAGGTTGGCGTCGGCACGGATTACCGGCGGCGCCGGCGACATGATCCCGCTGACCTTTTTCCTGGCCAACTCTCTTACCTCCCTGTTGAATGCGCCGGCCCAGAACATGGGGGAATACTGTATGCCGTCCGCCATGGAAGGGCGTGGGGCGGAAAGATATGCGGGCATGATTCCTTCCAGAAGATTCCGGATAGACAGGATCCCTTTCATGTTCCCCTCCTGGTCGAACACCAGGATAGAACGGTGCCCTGTCTCCATCAGGCGGCTGGTGCATGCCGCCAGCGAAAAGGATTCACGGAGTTTCCGAAAGGCTTCCCCGACGGATTCTTCCTCCTTTATGGTGGTGTATTCCATGATGGGCACCATGATGTCCCGGACCAGTTTTTCCTCGTCGGGACGGTCAATATCGGAATAGTGGTATGCCTCATGAATTTTTGCCGCCAGAACATTGATATCGCAGGGCTTGGTAAGATAGTCAAAGGCGCCCTGCTCCAGCGCGGCCACTGCCGAAGGCTTTCTGCCATGTCCGGTGAGCATGATAACCGGCATGTCGGGATTTTTGGACTTTATCTCCTGGAGCACTTGGTGCCCGTCCATCCCCGGCATCTTGACATCAAGAACAACCACATCCGGGGTATCCCCGATCTTCTCCAGGGCTTCTTCACCCGTTGCCGCCATTATGGTATCAAACCCTTTTTTCCGGAGGATCTTCTCCGTTGTTTCCCGAAACCGTTCTTCATCATCGACCATTAACACCTTTATTTTGTGATTCATTGCTTTTCCTCCTGTGTAATCGCTGCCGCAATGGGCAGATCGGTAAGGATTGTCCATCATCAGAGGGCCCCGGTCAAAATCTCTACAAAGTACAGCAGCAATCCCAGCAGGGCAATGGTGGCCAGAAGGGTCATGATCGCCCTTCCCTGCCCCATTTTTCCGGCCCTTACAAGACCGAGCCCAACCAGGTAGTATCTATAAATTTCCGCAAAAGGCGCCATTCCGGGAATCCATGCAAACAACAAGGCTACGCCGGCATACCCCACGATACAAACCGCTGTTGCGTAGCCTGTTTTCCTCGCACTTGTCACGAAAAGCACCGTACATAAACCTGCGGCCGTGACAATGGAAACGAACACGCCGTTTGCCAGAAACATGAGAAAATAGAAAAAATAATTTTCATAGGCAAAAAGTGTCGCGGCCACGCTGTAGAGACCCGCACAGACAAGTAAAAAGGCAACCGCCTCCCTTTTGTGCTTCAACGCCGGCATGGCTTCGTAAAATTCTCCCGGATGAAGAATGATCTTCACCGCGTCCCGGTAAAATCCGGAACCTGCCGAACGGTATGCTGCAAGATCCAATGACGACATTTCATCCTCTCGCTGTTAAAAGGGCATCGGAAGACTGCCAAATCCCAACCAGCGCCAGTATACCGACGCCAGAAAAAGCAGGCCCGCCATGTTGGTGAACCACAGGATCACGCCCACACGGAGATAATCCTTTGCATGGAGATAACCGCTGGCATAGACGATGGCATTGGGCGGCGTCCCGATTACCAGCATGTATGCGAAAGAAGAAGCAATGGAAGTTCCCATGGCCACGAAGGGGATCATTGCGGTGCCCGGGTGGGCGATCCCCGCCATGGACAGGGTAACGGGTCCTACGGCGGCACAGGCCGGGCCGTCCGCCATGAGCTGGGTCATAAGGCCGGTGATGACGTTGCCTGACAACAGCAGGCCAAGGCCTTGCCCCAATCCGAGGGGCTCGGTGATCAAGAGCAGCGTCCGCGCAATCCAGTAGGCCCCCCCGGTATCGACCAGCACCCTGCCGAAAATGATCGCACCGGCGTATAACCAGACCACGCCCCAGTCCACCTTGGTCTGATAGTCGCGCCAGTTGACGACGCCGGCCAGAATATATGCGATACCCCCCATTACGGCCACGGTGCCGATACCCAGGCGAACTCCGATCAAGTCCTTGATAATATTGCTTTCCGTGACCCACCCCAAAAACATCACGATAAAAATGACCAGGGAGATAAGCTGCGGACGCGTCCAGCCGCCGCTTTTTGCGACCTCGCTTTTCACCACGCCCAGCGCCTTGGCCATATCCCGCTCCGCGGGCTTGAAGCGCCAGTTGATGACAATCCAGGTAACAGGCATCAAAAACAGGAGAAACGGGGCGCAGTAAAGGACCCACTGCATGAATGTAATCTGCAGGTTGAACATTTCCTCGGTATACCCCATCATGATGATATTCCTCGCCGCGCCGGACGGTGCAAGAGACCCGCCCAGATTGGCGGCCATGGCAATCGTTATCATCAGCATCTTGGCAAGCTCGGGGTCCTCGTTTCCGCTTGTACTCACGGTCGTCGTGTACAATAGAATCCCGATGGGCAGGAACATGGCTGCCAGTGCGTGATCGGACATGAACATGGTCAGCGGGGCAATGACCAGGACAATAATCAATGACACCCATTTGACATCCGCGTTTTTCATTCTGCCGAACATGGCCATGGCAATCTGCCGGTCCACGCCGGTTTTGACAAACGCCGTGGCAAACATGAGGCTCCCCATGATAAACCACGTGGCATCCGACCAATAGAGCATGGACACGTTCGCCCTTGTCACAACCCCGGTCAATATGGCGATGATGCCGATGCAGAAAGCGACCATGGGCAGCGGCAGGGCCTCCGTGACAAAGCACAGAACCACGAACACAACAATGCCGACCCCCACTTTCACGTGAAAGGCCGCCTGCATGGCCTGCTTTTGCTCTTTTCCGCTCAGCTTTTCATAGTGCAGGGTTTCGGTCTGGAGTTTATGCCCATCCACCAGCAGGCTTTCAAAGCGGTCCTTGGGGATCTGCGTTGCCCGTTCGCGAACTTTTTCCAGGTGTGCCGGATTCGTGGGGATATCGTTTCTGTTCAACCAGGATTCGTTTCTGGCCAGAAAGGCTTTCTGGCTGAAAGAAGACATCTGCACGTGCTGGTTCATCATCCGAACCATCTGGACCTGCCACTGCTCCAGCTCGGTCAAAGGCCGGCCGAACAGCTCCTGTGAAAAATGTTCTTTTACGTATTTTTCCCCCATGGCGTATTCCACGCCCACATCCAGCATGCTTTCGGGTACGGGCATTGAAATGATCAGGATCAGAAGCACAAGGGGCACTGCAAAAAGCTTCCAGTTGATATACTTGTCATAGCCTGACGGCTTCGCCTTTCCTTCTCCGGTCTGCGCCATTGGACTCTCCTTTGTTTTTCTTCATTCGTTTCGGTCGGTTTTTCCGAAAAAGCCGGTCGCCATGTATTTTTTCAACAACGTTTTCATAACTGGCGGTTTCCATGGCCGATCCATGGCTGATCCCTGGCCGGCGTCGGGAAAGTCCTGTTAATACGCCCAAAAACGGTTTGCCAAATAAATCGCCACGGCGACGATGCTTGCCCAGAAGAAAAAGGTCCGTTCGATTCGGGCCGGTATTCGGATAACACCGGTCTTCCATACTTGTTTGAAATTCTGTTTCATTCGTTCCTCCTTGATTGCGGCAGGTTACGACATCAGGGACAATCGGGGGGCGCTTTGATTTCTCCGTCAAACCAGCCATACCGCACGATGATCCGCCATCTGGACAATCTTGCTGCTGACCCGTCCCATGGAAAAATCGCTCGTCCCGGAAAGCCCCCTGCGACCCAGTACGATCGTGTCATACTTTTCTTCCGCGGCTTCCTGCAATATGCTCCCCGCACGGCTGGATGAACCATCAATGATTTTAAACGACAGATCATCGGGCCGGAGACCGTTTTTCACGAGCTGCGCCTTCATCTTTTCAAAAGCGGTTTCCATATCTGTTTTGATCCGCCGGGTATCCGCGGAGGTCATCATAAAATCCGAATCGCCCCGGTTTCTTATGACATGCACAAGGCCGATCCTGTGATCCTTCCCCAGCATTGCCGCGGCAAACGAAACCGCCCGCATACAATCTTCCGAACCGTCAACGGCGATCAATACCTGATCCGAGCACGCTTTTTCGGGGGCAAGTATGATGGGGGTGGACGACAGGTTCTGGAGAAGCTTGCCGGCAACGCTGCCAACGGGAAGTCCGGCAAGAAGCCCCATGCCCCGACGCGTCATCACGGTTGCCATGTAATCCTGCCGGGCTTCCACCAGGATATCCCGTGCAACCCCCCGGATGATTTTGCGGATCCGGATTTCCACATTTTCAACGCCATTGCGCTTCAGGATACTCTCTGCGCGCTGCATGTACTGCATCCGTCTTTTTTCCTGGATCGTTTGCCATGATTTGATTTCCGTTTCTCCGTCAGGGTCTTCCGGCTGTCTTTCAAGATCAAGATAACCATTCGGAATCTGAGCATATACGTTGAAAAGCACGACTACGGTCATGGAAGAAAAGTTTTTTACGGATGCAACATAATGAACGGCGTCAAGTGCGCGCTCTGATCCGTCCAGCAATACAAGCAGCCTGCTTTGCCTGTCCATGAAAGACCTCCCTTTCCCTAAATATTGACATCGGGCCTGCAACACTTCCGGCAGGCCGCAGACGGGGGTTGCCCCAATCCCTCTCAGCAGCAGTCCGTGGCCATGGATTCCCCGTACTGACCCGTAAATACAAAATCATCAAAGCGTTTTCCGTTGACGCGAAGCTTTTTTTTAAACACCTCCTCGCCGAACGGGATCATGGATGAAACAAAGCAGGTGTGGACGAATATTTTTTCGGTTCCACCGGCATGGTTATTCAATACATTGACCAATTCCATCGCGGAGCTGCCGTCAAAATCCCCGATCAGGTTGAGATACAGTTCGCCGTTTCTTCTATGCTTTTGAATACGAAAATTGTTTGCCATGGTCCTTTTCCTGTTTTGTGGACAGTCATTTTATCCGGCCTTGTTTCAGCTCCCCGCCGGGGGTCGGGGGGCAGTTCCTCTTTATTTTCCCGCTGCCGGAAACCGCAGGGTGAAAGTCGTGCCGGCATCCTCATGGCTGCTGACCGACATTTCCCCCCCCAGGTTTTCCACGATTCCATAGCAGACCGACAACCCGAGCCCGGTCCCTTTTCCCGGCGGCTTGGTGGTGAAAAAGGGCGTAAAGATTTTGTCCATATTTTCTGCGCTGATGCCTGCGCCGTTGTCCTGGACGGAGATCTCCACCTGGCCGTCTTCGGCCCTCCCTGCATAAACCAGGATTTCACCCCCCCGGGACCCGTGTTTTTCCAAAACCGCGTCAATGGCATTGTTGAGCAGGTTGAGCAAAACCTGCTGCAACAGTCCCTTGTCCCCGTGTATCAGCGGCGCGTCTCCGCCAATCCTCTGGTTGATGGAGATGCCGTGCACAGCCGCCTTGTTGGATATCATTGCGATGATTTCGGCAAAAAAATCATCCAGACGAATGTCTTCCATGTCGGGCTCGGTATTCCGGCCAAAACTCAATATCGCCTGGGTAATATGGGAGCACCGGCTAATTTGAACGGTCATCTGACGAATCGAGTCTTCCAGCTCTGCAAGGGACCCATCGTCAATACCCTCCGGTTTTTCCCGCATCTCCGTTATAATGAATTCCATAAGCGCCTGTTCACCGCGGATGACCTGGAGTGGATTGTTGATCTCATGGGCGAAACCCGCGGCCATCTGCCCCAGCTCGGCAAGGCGCGTCGCCCGTATCAACTGGTTTTCAAGACCCTTTTTCTCCGCATCCATCCGCTTGATCCGGTGGATAACCCGACCGGTCTGGTGAAAGGCGAGCCCGACGATCGCAGTCAGACCAGTGACCACGATCCCCGCGATCAGGTACATCGCAAAACGCAGGTTTCGAAACGCGTCTTTTTTTTCTTGCCGAACCACCATCAGCCAGGGCTTTTCTTCCAGCCACGTCGTTGCATACAGATAGGCATCCCTGCCAAAATACGGCTGGAATACCCCGGGAATGTTCGGGTTGCTCATAAACGTTTTAATGCCGTCATGGGGCATCAGGTAAAGCGACCGATTCGGATCCGGCTGCAACAGCAGATCTCCGGCCAGGGGGGCTGTCTGAAACACCCCGTCATTATTTATGATATATGCCTCGCCGCTTTTGCCGATGCGGATGCGCCCGACCATGTCATTGAATATATAGGTATCGATGGTCGCCCGAAGAACCCAGGTTTTCCCGTTTTCCTGCCTGGCAACCGCGATGATGAAGTGTGGATATCCCCTGAACCCCAGAAACACATCGCTGATATGCACCCCGTTTTGCATAACCCCCACGAACCAAGGCTCCTCTTTATACACTTTCCCGCTCAACTGATGCGGTCCGTGATAGGCGACATGGAGCCCGTTTTCATCAAAAACGCCCAGATCCACGAAAGCGTTGGAGACCCCCCGGAGATTATCGTATACAAAGGCGAGGTTGTGCGGCCGGCGCAGCGATTCAAACGAATTTGTATGAATAACGAATTCCAGGTTGGTTCGGCGCTCCCGTAAAAAGGTATCGATCATATGCCGGTGATCATTCACGATCCGCTGCAGGGTTTCCACCGTTCTTGCCTCAATGGAAATCGCCGAATAGAAATACCCGACCAGGATCACCAGCACGAACGGTATGACCGGGACCAGGATCATGCTGAAAAGAACGGTTTTCCGCATTCGGGCATCGGTATTGTTCATATGGTTCCTGTCTGCTCTTTTGCCCTGCATCTCCACGCCTCCAAAAAGACCACCTCTGGTTGTCTTTGCGCAAAGGGGAACCGAAAGGACTGGTGCGTCATTTTTCCTCCGCTGCATCTTTCAGGATGTCGCCGGGCGACTGCTGCATAAACCTGCGGGACCTTGCTTCGTCAATTTTGGCCGCCACTGCCCGGCTGCGGGCGAACGCATCTTCAACCCGCTCAAGGAGATCATCGGCGCTGATCGGTTTCATCAAAAAATCGGAGGCACCGCATTTCAAACCGTCCACAGCGGATTCTACGGTGGCATGACCGGTCAGCAGAATGACCTCGACAAGCGGATACAGGCGCTTGATCCGACGCAGCGTCTCCAACCCGTCCAACCCCGGCATTTTGATATCCAGTATCACCACGTGAAGGCGTTTTTTCTCCAGGATCTCGAGGCATTGTTCACCGCTGGATGCGGTCTGGACGTCATAGCCTTTTTTGGTCAGCAGCTTTTCCATTGCGTACAAAAAGCGCTCTTCATCATCGACGATCATCAGTTTCATCTCTTTTTTCACATCCATGCCAGGCTCCCTCTCCGTGAAAAAATGCTTCATGATATTTCGACCCGGTATTTTCATGGCTCCTCCGCATTCATGTTCCCGCCTTCCCTGCCCAAGGGAATACAACATCCATTATTTCAAAGGCCGTGCCAAGTCCGGCGAGATTTCATTTTTAATTTATTACTATAATTTTCAGAGCGTTATATATGCAGGACAAAAAGACGGGAAAAAACGGCGGGAACAGTGTATCCTAACAGTTGACACGGGTGTAACATTATAGTTGACAAAAACCCCCTGCTTCCGTTTTTAATGGATCATGCAGACAAAAAAAGGTATGCAATGTGAAAGGGGTGCTACTGAAAGCGCGCGCCCGTCATCAAGGGGACCACAAAACATGCAGAAATCATCCCGTCGCACGAAGGCTGAACGAAATGCCATTGCAATCACGCTGTCCGTGGCGTTCTTGTTTATTCTGGCGGCCATTGCTTTGGGCCTTTGGCATACGGCTGAAATTCGCAATATCGTCAGCCGGCAGTTCAACGAGGAGCAGCTGGTTGTCGCCCGGCATGTCGCCGGCCTTGTTGAACGGGAACTCGGGTTTCTGGAAAAAGAACTGAAGCTGATCAGCAGAGAAATCGCCCCCAGGGCGCTTCGATCCGAAGGCGGAAGGCCGATGTTATCCGACCCGGAATCGATGCAGCCGATCATGCAGAAAAGCCTCGCCCGGGTGGTTGAAAGCGGCGTTCAAAAAATCATGCTTATCGAAGCCGGCGAAACCAACCAGAAAGCCTACCATTACATATACGACGATCAGTGGACATCTTCGGCCGGAGAATTTTCTTTTCTACCGGACCCCGGAGAACTTCTTCCCGATAGGGTGTGGTTTTCCAGCCCCCTTGCCGATTCCTCCCGCCTCAATCTTTTCATGGCGACCCCTCTCCCGGCCCCGCAGATGGGACTCGTTGTCTTTGACATTAACATCTCGTGGTTCTTGAACCCGTTTGCAAAGGGCATCCAGTCCGGCAAAACCGGCTATGCCTGGATTATCTCCGAAGACGGTCATTTCCTGTATCATCCCAAAACCGAATTTATCGGCAGGGACGCCTTCAATGTGCGAAAAGAAGAGGACCCGCGACTCTCTTTTCATACCATCAACTTCATTCAGAAGGAAAAAATGCTCAAAGGCCTGGAAGGCACGGGATCCTACGAATCCGGATGGCACAGGGGCGTCACGGGGCACGTGGAAAAACTTATTGCCTTTACGCCCATACGGCTGGAAGGACATTATCCCCGGACATGGTCTATTGCGGTAGTCGCGCCCATATCGGAAATCGAAGGGCTTGTAGAAGACGCCCGTTCCCGGCAGCTTCTACTGCAGATACTTCTGCTGATGGCGGTTGTTTCGGCGGCCTGCGCAGTGCTGTTTCTTGAAAAACGCTGGTCCCGGTACCTTGAAATCGAAGTAAAAGACCGGACGCAAGCACTCATGCGTTCCGAGGAAAAATACCGGTCGCTTGTGGAAAGCGCGGAGGATTTTATCTTTACCGTTGAGAAAAATGGCGATTTCTACTCACTCAACCCGTTTACGGCCGGATTTTTCGGGGAAAAACCGTCGGATTACATCGGCATGCCGCTTTCATCCCTTTTTCCCGAACCGGCCGCAAAAAAAATACACGCACTGGTTCAACGGGTGTTTCGGCACGGGAAAAGCATCCGCGATATCGTTGATCTTCCGGGCAAAAGGGGGCGCACCTGGATAAACGCCAACTTCATGCCATTGAAGGATAAAAAGGGAGACGTCAGCACGGTGTTATGTATTGCAAGGGACATCACGGAACAAAAGAACCTGGAAAGCCGCCTGATCAACGCGGAGAAACTGGCATCCATGGGTACCCTCGCCGCAGGCGTGGCGCACGAGATCAACAATCCGCTGAGTGTGATCCTTGGATTTTCAGACCTGCTCATTCGCAGCGCCGACCCGGAAAGCCAGGACTTTGAGGACCTGAAAACCATTGAACGCCAGGGGCTGCATTGCAAGCAAATCGTGGAAAACCTGCTCAGCTTCGCCCGGCATGGGGAGGAAACCTCTGAAACCACCGATCTCAACAAGTGTATCCGGGAAGTCGTAAAGATCGTCAAGCACACCCTTGACATGAACGAAATCGAACTGGATATGCGCCTGTCCAAGCCGCTGTCTGCAGTCACCGGCGACTTCCGGCAGCTTCAGCAGGTTTTCCTGAATCTTATCAATAATGCCGTGGCCGCCATGCCCGACGGTGGAATACTTGGCATATCCGCCCGCCAGGAAGAAGCCGGCAATGGCGTTGTCGTTACCTTTTCAGACACGGGAACGGGCATATCGGAAGCAGATATCAACCGGATTTTTGATCCCTTTTATACCACCAAGCCAGAGGGGGAAGGCACCGGTCTGGGTCTCTTTGTCAGTTACGGCATCATCAGCCGATATGGGGGATCCATCGCGTGTGAATCACATACGGGGGAAACATCGGGCCGGCAGGGAACTACCTTTACCATTACGCTGAAGTCGGTCCCGGAGAGGAAAGGCAATGTCGAAAATACTGATCATTGATGATGAAAAGGACATGCTGCGTCTGCTGAAACGAATTATCAGCGAAAAATCCGACCACGAAATCACGGTCCAGGACGATCCGTTTGCGGCCATGGAACATTGCAAGGCCCACCCGTTCGACCTTGTGATCACCGATCTCAAAATGCCGAAGATGAACGGAATCCAGGTGCTTGAGGCAGTAAAGGCAATCAATCCCGACATCCCGGTGGTTATCATGACCGCCTATGCCACTGTGGATACCGCCGTGGAGGCCACCCGGAAAGGGGCGTTCGATTATATTACCAAGCCGTTTCGACGGGAACGAATTCTTGTAACCATGGAAAAAGCGCTGCAGTGGCATGCCCTTTTACATGAAAACCGCCGGCTGCGAACGGCCATGGCCGAAGACGAAAGTTTCGCGGGCTTGGTTACGGATTCACCGCTGATGCATAATATCATCGAGCGCATCCGACAGGTGGCCCCCACCATGGGAACCGTCCTGATAACCGGCGCCAGCGGCACCGGAAAAGAACTGGTGGCCAACGCGATTCACCGGCATAGTCTCCGACGCGATGGGAAAATGGTCACGCTCAATTGCGCCGCCATCCCCCCTGAACTCATGGAAAGCGAATTGTTCGGGCATGTAAAGGGCGCATTTACCGGCGCGTGGAAGGACACGAAAGGCGTTGTGGAAGAGGCGCACAAAGGCACGCTTTTCCTTGATGAAATCGGCGAGTTGAACCCCCGTTTGCAGACGAGGCTGCTGCGCCTGCTGCAACACGGAGAGTACAAACCCGTCGGCAGCGTGGCTACCCGGACGGCAGACCTTCGATTCATTGCCGCGACAAACCAGGATTTGACCGAGGCCATCCGGGAAAGGCGCTTCCGGGAAGACCTCTATTACCGCCTGAACGTGATCCGGATTGACCTGCCGAAACTGCAGGAAAGGCGCGGGGACATCCCCCTTTTGAGCTACCATTTTCTTGCCAAATACAACAGGATCAACAACAAGGACATCCGGAACATTTCACCGGAGGCCATGGGCACACTCAAAAATCACAATTACACCGGCAACGTGCGGGAATTGGAAAACATCATCGAACGGGGTGTTATTTTCTGCCAGGGGAGCGAATTGACGAAAAAAAATTTATGCCTCGAGGAAACCGGCGGATTGAAGCAACACTTGCCGACTGATGAGAACGTGTTTTCCCTCCCCTTCAAAGAAGCCAGGGAAACGGTGCTCAAAGATTTCTACCGGGCCTACATAGAGGCGCTGCTCGAAAAACACGGCGGCAACGTCACCCAGGCCGCTGTAAAAGCCGGCATACAGCGGCAGTATTTACATCGGTTGATTAAAGAAGCCGGCGTGAAAAACGGGGCGTATCGCGACGAAGAATGAGCAACGAAAGAACAATCCCTGCAAGCCGGTCTGCGTTGACAAAAACCAGTAAGAACAAATATTTTGCAACCAAAACCGATACGCCGCTTACAAAGCGGCCAAAAAACGCCTTCAAAGCGGGCGTGACAAGGATTTCCCATGAACGAAAACAACCAGGCTGCCAATGAAAAAATAAGGCTGCTTTTGGTGGATGACGAAGAGAATTACGTCAATGTGCTGGCCAACCGGCTCAACCGTCGCGGTATGGACACGACGAAAACCTACAGCGGAACCATGGCGCTCCAGGCAATGCGCGACAAGGAATTTGACGTGGCCGTTCTGGATTTAAAAATGGAAGACATGGACGGCATCGAGGTGTTGAAAATTTTCAAGCGCATGGACCCGAAAATGGAAGTAATCATGTTGACGGGCCACGGCTCCGCCGCTGCCGCCCAGCAGGGGATCGAAGCCGGCGCGTTCGACTACTTGATGAAACCGTGCGAACTCACAGCGCTGGTTCAGAAAATCCGGGAAGCGGCTGAAAAGAAGGAAAAGTAGTCCGCTTTCCGGGATTCGGATCGTTTCTACATATCCCTGTGATACAACTGCAGCGCCTTTACTTCCGGCTGGCCTTCCCTGCGCGCCCGGATGCCGTTGGCTGTCGCTATCGCTGCCGCGATGGTCGTAATATAGGGGACCTTGAACCGGATGGCGGTCTTCCGGATGTAGGAGTCATCTTCCTGGCTGTCTTTTCCGCTGGGCGTGTTGATGACCAGGTTCACCTCCCGGTTCTTGATGGCATCGACAATATCGGGCCTGCCGTGTCCGAGCTTCTTGAGTATCTCCGATTCTATGCCGTGTTTCTCCAGAAACGCCTTTGTGCCGTTGGTGGTGTAAATTTTAAATCCCAAATCCGAAAAAAGCCTTGCCGGAAGCACCACGCTGGGCTTGTCCTTGTCGGCGACGGTAATAAGAACGCTTCCCTCGATGGGCAAACAGGTCTGGGTGGCCTCCTGGGCCTTGTAAAACGCCATGCCGAAGGAATCCGCAAGCCCCAGCACCTCGCCGGTGGAACGCATCTCCGGACCAAGCAGCGGGTCGACTTCCGGAAACATGTTGAAGGGGAACACCGCTTCCTTGACGCCGTAATGGGGAATGATGGTTCGTTCAAGGGCAAAGTCCGACAGTTTTTCCCCCAGCATGATCTTCGTCGCGATCCGCGCCATGGCGAAGCCGCACACCTTGGAGACAATGGGAACCGTGCGTGATGCGCGGGGATTGGCCTCCAGGATATAGACCATATCGTCGGCAATGGCGTACTGAATGTTCATGAGCCCCACCACGCCGAATTCGACGGCGATTTTGCGCGTGTACTCGATGATGGTGTCCACGTGCTTGGGGGGTATGCTCACGGGGGGTATCACGCAGGCGGAATCCCCGGAGTGAACGCCCGCAAACTCGATATGTTCCATGACGGCAGGCACAAACGCATCCGTGCCGTCCGCGATGGCATCGGCCTCAGCCTCGATGGCCGATTCCAGGTAGCGGTCGATCAGTATGGGGCGCTGGGGCGAGATGTCCACGGCCGCCGCCAGGTAGCGCTGCAGCATGGCTTCATCCATGACGATTTCCATGGCGCGCCCGCCCAGCACATAGGAAGGCCGTACGATCAGCGGATAGCCGATCTGCTTTGCAATGACCAGGGCTTCTTCAAAAGAGTGGGCCATCCCGGATTCCGGCTGGGGAATCCCCAGTTTCCGGACAATTTTGTTGAAACGGTCCCGGTCCTCTGCCAGGTCGATGGTTTCCGGGGAGGTGCCCAGGATCTTCACGCCGGCCGCTTCGAGCTCACCTGCAATATTCAGCGGCGTCTGCCCGCCGAACTGAACGATGACCCCTTCGGGCTTTTCCTTTTCGTATATGGACAAAACATCTTCGACCGTCAGGGGTTCGAAATACAGCTTGTCCGACGTGTCATAATCCGTGGAAACCGTTTCCGGGTTGCAGTTGACCATAATGGACTCAAATCCTGCCTCCCGGATGGCGAATGCCGCGTGAACGCAGCAGTAGTCAAATTCAATCCCCTGCCCGATCCGGTTGGGACCGCCCCCCAGGACCATGATTTTCTTCCGGTCGGAGACCGGCACTTCGTCTTTTGCGCCGCTGTACGTGGAATAATAATACGCCGCATCCTCGACGCCGGAAACCGGCACGGCATTCCATGTTTCAACAACGCCGATAGCCTTGCGCCTCTCCCGGACATCCGCCTCTTCCACGCCGAGCAGCCTTGCCAGGTACCCGTCGGCAAACCCGTCTTTTTTGGCCCGGGTCAACAGGTCGTCCGGGGGAAGCTGCCCTTTGTATCTCAGAAATTCCTCTTCCAGGTCGACCATCTCCTTCATCTGCAAAAGGAACCACCGCTTGATGCGGGTGATTTCATAGAGGCGGTCGACATCCGCCCCCTTGCGCAGGGCTTCGTAGAGGATAAACTGGCGCTCGCTGGTCGCCGCAGCGGCCAGGTCGTAGAGCTCTTCAAGGCTTTTTTTGTGGAAATCCAAGGCAAAGCCGAGTCCGTACCGGTTGATCTCCAGGGAGCGGATGGCCTTCTGAAAGGCCTCCTTGTAGGTTTTTCCGATGCTCATGACCTCCCCCACGGCCCGCATCTGGGTCCCCAGCTTGTCTTCCACGCCGTCGAATTTCTCAAACGCCCACCGGGGAAATTTGACGACCACGTAATCCCCCGACGGCGTATATTGGTCCAGGGTCCCGTCCCGCCAGTAGGGGATTTCATCCAGGGTCATGCCGCCGGCGAGCATCGCCGAGATCAGGGCGATGGGAAATCCCGTTGCCTTGGATGCCAGGGCGGACGACCGCGATGTACGCGGGTTGATCTCGATGACCACCACGCGGCCGGTTTCCGGATCATGGGCAAGCTGGATGTTCGTGCCGCCGATGACCTCGATGGCCTCCACGATGGCATACGATATCTTTTGAAGTTTTTTCTGCAGGGCTTCGTCAATGGTCAGCATGGGCGCCGTACAAAAGGAATCCCCCGTGTGGACGCCCATGGGATCCACATTTTCGATAAAACATATGGTGATGAGCTGATTTTTTGAATCCCGGACCACTTCCAGCTCGAGCTCCTCCCATCCCAGCACGGACTCCTCGACCAGGACCTGCTTGATAATGCTCGCGGCCAGGCCCCGGGACGCAACATTTTTCAGCTCCTCCACATTGTAGACCATGCCGCCCCCCGTACCCCCCATGGTGTACGCCGGCCGGATCACGACCGGATAGCCCAGTTCCGCGGCCACGGCTTCCGCGTCCTCCACGGTGGTAACCGCCCTGCTGCGGGGCATTTCCACGCCGATTTTGTCCATGGTCTCCTTGAAAATGGTACGGTCTTCCCCCCGCTCGATGGCCCCGGCATTAACGCCGATAAGCGTGACGTCGAAGCGATCCAGCACACCGCTGTTGTTCAGTGCGGAGGAAAGATTCAGCGCCGTCTGACCGCCCAGGTTGGGCAGCAGCGCATCCGGCCGCTCCTTTTCGATAATCCGCTCCAGTGTCTGCGCGTTTAACGGTTCAATATACGTTATGTCCGCCATTTCCGGGTCGGTCATAATGGTGGCGGGGTTGGAATTGACCAGGACGATCTCGTAGCCAAGGGCACGAAGCGCCTTGCACGCCTGGGTCCCGGAATAATCAAATTCACAGGCCTGGCCGATGATAATGGGGCCCGATCCGATAATCATAACCTTTTTGATGTCTTCTCGCTTGGGCATAACCGCTCCTTGGTATTCTGTAACCGCTTCTTACATTTTATAATTATGATGTCGGGTTTCTTTTACGGTATCATTGGCGCGGTTGACAACAAAAATTTGATTTTTTTTGTTTGTAAAGGTCCTATACTGCCTACGGCTTTTTCCCCACCTTTTTCACCAGGTTCCGGAAAGCGCGGTTGAGCCGTATGAATTGTTCATGATTCCCGCCCTTATCCGGGTGACAGCGATGCGCCCTCTCCCTGTACTTTTTGGTCAGTGATTTTACGGACATTTGCGACAGATCGGCACCGGTTATCCCCATTACGGATAACGCTTCGCCGACAGGCATGGCATTTTGCCTGCGCGGCCGCCGGAAGCCATGATGGCGCCGTGTAAACTGCCACATCAGGTCTTCGAGGTATACGCTCCCCTCAAATTCGGTATCGAAAAACCAGAATACATACCGCAGGAGGTATTCGTTGAGGCCGCCCGAAACGCCGACGTCTCCCCAGAAAGATGCATCCTCATTGATTCGGCAGAGCTCTTCCAGAAAACTTCCGTCGACGGTTTCCTGGTCAAGGGCCTGGGGAAACATTCGGGAAATCTCGCTTTCAAAATGCCCCGCCACGTTGAATGCCGCGTACACGTAATTCTTTTTTTCCCGCTTTTCCAGAACCTTTTCCATTTCCATGAACTGCTGCTCAATTTCATCGCGGGATTTATCCAGCAGTTTCCGGTACATTTTTTTGGGGGTCCTGCCGATGCCGCGCATATCCAGTTGACCGAAGCGCAGGTAGTGCATGCGCCGCTGGTCGAACATGTGAAACGACGCTGTTTCACAGCGTTTTTTCTGGCTCGCCAGGGACTGCCGCCGGCCGGGAGCCGGCCGGGAGAACAGGTCAATAACACGGCGGGTTTCCGGTTGAAGAAACGGCCAAAAAATTTTTTCCAGAACCTCCGTCTCCGGATGGGCACCCGCCTTTTCAATGGCCTCGATAAGCCCCGGGTCGAAATAAAATGCCACACCGTCGTCCGGATAGATGACAAATTGTTCCGGATGGGTCCCGATATGGCATATATCCCGGCTTTTTATGCGGTTTCCGTCAAAATAACTTTCCCGGATATAATAGTGGATCCCTGTTTTCAAGTACTTTCGCGCCAGATACATCGCAATGCTCCTGTACCGACTCTCACGGCCGGGTCTTTTGCACAACGGAAAATCCCCTGTTTGTCAAAACGTCAAACGGATTGTATAATAATAATTTATACCGGAAAAAACAAATTAGGGTGCGATTCACCAAACAACCGACAACCCGAAAGAGGTATGCCATGGCACTTTACCTGGTTCAGCACGGAAAAAACCTGCCAAAAGAAATTGATCCGGACCAAGGGCTCTCCGAAGAAGGCCTCCGGGAAGTGGCGCGCATCGCCAAGACGGCCGCCGACTACAATGTGATCATAGGAAGCATTGAACACAGCGGGAAAAAACGCGCCGCGCAGACGGCGGAAATCTTTGCCCAAAAAATCGGCGTTTCCACCGTTTCCGCCGCAGAAGGCCTGAAACCGCTGGATGATGTCGCCGGCAAGGCAGCGACGGCCAATCCCGGCGCCAACCAGATGCTGGTCGGTCATTTGCCCTTCATGGAGCGCATGGCCGCTTACCTGACAACCGGCTCCACGGATTACACGGTTTTTAAATTCCAGAACGGCGGCATCGTCTGCCTGGACAAACTCGAAGATTCAGGGCTGTGGGCCATACAATGGGCATTGATGCCCCATGTACGATGAGACAGAAAACCGGAAAACGTTTTTCTGTCTTGCTTCTATTGCTATTTTCTGGCATATGTTTTTTTTACCACAGACACCCCCCGTACATCCGGCAAAAAGCAGGCGACCCCTTTGCCGGCGCAATACCTGCGCCAGAATGTACATTGGGGAAAAATCAACAATGACAGGTGATGATGATTTGCCGCAGGAAGGGATAGCCCATGGAACGGGAGGTGCTACGAAAAAAGCAGCCGCTTGAGATCGATATCGATGCGATCGCCGCGGTAATTTTGCTCACACAAAAGGAAAACGGCGAAATCCCCTGGAGCATCGGGGGAAAAACCGATCCCTGGGACCACGTGGAAGCGGCAATGGGACTCGCCATTGCCGGACACGTGGCGGCCGCTGAAAAAGCCTACCAATGGCTTGCGGATCAACAGTTGGAAGATGGAAGCTGGTATGCGGCGTACCAGGATGGCGCCCCCATCGACCGGACACGCGACACCAATATGTCCACATATATCGCCGTGGGCGTTTTCCACCACTTTCTTCTCACGGGAAACGCCGGATTTCTTGAAGCCATGTGGCCGGTTGTGGAAAAAGCCATTGATTTCGCCGTCCGCCTCCAGGCGCCGACCGGAGAAATCTACTGGGCCAAAAGCCCGGATCTGAAAGTGGATCCCATGGCGCTGCTGACCGGATCGAGTTCGATTTTCATGAGCATGAAATGCGCCCTTGCCATTGCAAAACAGGTGGGCGCCAACCGGCCGGACTGGGAAGCCGCCGCACAGAAGCTCAAAAAAGCGATCAAGCACGGATATCACCTGTTCAATATCGCCAAGTCCCACTATTCCATGGACTGGTTTTACCCGGTTTTATCCGGCGCCCTTACCGGAGAAGATGCAAGAAAGCGCATCGACCAGTACTGGAAAAAATTCATCGTAGAGGGGATGGGCGCCCTTTGCGTTTCCAACCGGCCGTGGGTGACCATCGCGGAAACCTCCGAACTGGTCATCGCCCTTGCCGCCGCAGGCAACCGGAAAGTCGGCGAGATCGTTTTCAACTGGCTGCTGGACCGCAAATTTGACGACGGCTCCTACTGGTGCGGATTCACGTACCCAGACATGGTGATCTGGCCGGAAGACAAGATTACATGGACAAACGGCGTCGTCATCATGGCGGCGGACGCGCTGTACAACCTGACCCCCGCAGGCGGGCTTTTCCGCCATGAATACTGGAAAGAATCAGGGGTACTGGTGTAACCCCCGGGCGTCGGCATCGCCGGAATGACAGAAGCAGGCTTTCCCCTTGAGAAGAGACCATCGACCCTATTTTATAAAAAGCGCGTTCATGAAACTCCAGGCGCTTTACACCCACTACTACATCCGCCCCCAATTCGACGCGCTGGGCAAAGGGCATCTTTTTATCCACCCCTGGAATATTGAAATTTTCGGCAGCCGCATCACGATCGGCGATTATGCCAATATCCTGACCACGTCCGACAACAAGGTCCGCCTGACCGTGTGGCCCCAGGAAAAAGGCAAAGGCAGGATCGCTATCGGCGATTACTGCCTGATATGCCCCGGGGTCCGGATCAGTTCGGCCCACGAAATCGTCATAGAAGACAACTGCATGCTGGCCGGCGCCACGTTCATTACGGATTCCGACTGGCACGGCACGTATGACCGGGTCACCACCATCGGGCGTACCGCCCCCGTCCATATCCGGGACAACGTATGGCTCGGGGACAGGGTTACCGTCTGCAAGGGGGTTACGATCGGGGAAAACAGCATTGTGGGGGCCGGTTCGGTCGTCGTCCGGGACATCCCCCCGAATGTCATCGCCGGGGGGAACCCGGCCCGCGTAGTCAAGCAACTTGACCCGGAAAAGCCCCTTGTTAAGCGGCAGAGCTGGTTTGCCGACCCGGATCAACTGCGTCGGGAAATCGATGCCCTGGACCGGGAGAATCTCGAAAAAAACACCGTTTGGGGCTGGATCCGGACGAAAATCAAACCGGGAATTTCTGATTGATGACCACCATAAACGACCTCGTACTCGTATACCTCGAAGAGAAGCCGCTTTTCTTTGCCCGGATCGAAGATATCCACCCGGACCACAAGAAGGACTGGTACCATGTAACGCTCCTTGTCCTCCAGGTGCCGCTGCAGACGGTCACCTGGACGCTGCGGGACGCCTATATCAGCGGGGACGAATTTACCATGGGGGGGAAGCGGATGCGCCTTGAAAAAGTGTCGGCGCCAAAAGACGAAAAAACACCGGATAGCGGGCCGGCCCAAACCGGGGAGCCCGGGAAAGCCACCGTGATCTCCTTTGCCCCCCGCAAACCGGATAAAGAATAATTCTCCGTATCGCCTCATGGCAAAGAAAGTCGTCATTTCCGCCTCCCGCCGGACCGATATCCCGGCGTTTTACATGGACAACTTCATGGACGGGATTGCACGCGGCAGCTTTCACGTAAAAAATCCTTTCAACGGCCGGGTTTCGCAGGTTCCGGCTGCCCCGGAGGCGGTTGGCTGCATTGTTTTCTGGTCCAAGGATTTCGGCCGCTTTCTGGACGGCGGCTACGGCCCGGCGCTTGCGCGCATGGGGTATGAACTGTTCTTTCTCTTTACCGTCAATTCCGCATCAACGATACTGGAGCCGAATCTTCCTTCCCTTGCCACACGGATCGGGCAGGCAGAACAACTGGCGGATCAGCATGGTCCTCGATCCGTGTGGTGGCGCTTCGACCCGATCTGCTTTTATCAATACGGCAACGGCCCCGTCCAAAACAACCTGGCGGATTTTCCGTGGATCGCCGAACAGATGGCGCATATCGGCGTAAAGCGATGCATCACCAGCTTTGTGGACATCTACGCAAAAGTGGCGCGCCGGGTAAAATCCATCCCCGGATTTTCATTTGTCGATCCGCCCATGGCCAAAAAAATCCGGGTGATCCGGAAAATGGCGGATCTCCTTGAACCGATGCATATTTCATTGTATACATGCTGTGAAAATGATCTGACGGCCGCCCTGCCCGGCGATTGCAACGTCAAAGCAGGCGGCTGTATTTCCGGCCAATACCTGGAAAAATGCTTCGAAAAAGAGATCTCCCTTGCCGGAGATTCGGGCCAGCGGCGGAAAAAGGGGTGCAAGTGTACGGTATCGCGGGATATCGGCTGCTACAAGGCGCACCCGTGCGGTCATGGCTGCCTTTACTGCTATGCAGGCGGTTAAGAGGGAGTGCAACCTTTACAATATAACCCGAAAGCGCAATAAAACCTTGACCAGACAACGCAACATAGGCTCCGTCACCCTCGAAAACCCGACTGTCCTGGCCCCCATGGCCGGGATCACCGACGTACCGTTCCGGCGAATGGCGCGGGAAAACGGGTGCGCCCTGGTGTGCTCAGAGATGATCAGCGCCAACGGCATGATGTACGGCCAGGAAAAAACCCTTGCCTACCTGGCCATGACCGAGTCCGAAAAGCCGGTATCGATCCAGATCTTCGGAAAAGACCCGGCCATCATGGCGGATGCGGCCGCCATGGCGGCAGGCTCCGGTGCGGACATCGTGGATATCAATTTCGGCTGCTCGGTGCGGAAAATTCTGAAAAACGGCTACGGCGCAGCCCTCATGAAAGACCTGTCCGCTGCAAAGGCCCTCCTTGACGCCGTTCGGAACGCGATCTCCATTCCCCTTACCATCAAGATGCGGAGCGGATGGAATGCCTCCGGGGAGGACGCGGTGGCGTTGGCCCGCATTTCCGAAGATTGCGGCGTGGATGCGGTTGCCGTCCATCCGCGGACCGTAGGCCAGCTTTTCCGGGGAAACGCGGACTGGTCCGTGATTGCAGCCGTCAAAAAAACGGTTGCCATACCGGTGATCGGCAACGGGGATGTCGTTTCTGCCGGGGTTGCCGTGGACATGATTGGACAAACCGGGTGCGACGCCGTGATGATCGGAAGGGGTGCCGTCTCCAATCCCTGGATTTTTCAGCAGGCAGCAGCGCTCCTCGAAAACCGCCCGATGCCGGAGATCCGCATCGAAGACCGTTTGCACGTTATTTTGCGCTATATCGACGATGCCGTGAACACCTACGGGGAGGCGCGCGCCGCGAAAAAGATGCGAAGCCGACTGGGATGGCTGGTCAAAGGAATGCCGCACGCCGCACGCTTTCGGGAAGAGATCAAACGGATCGAAACCCGCAGCCAGGCGAGAACGCTCGTTGCTGATTATTTTGAAAAAGCAATGCCAGAGATGGAAGAGAAGGAGAGGATGAAAAAGGTCGTGTAACCCAGCCGGCTAAATCCCCGCGCCGTCCATCACCCGCTTTGCCACCTTTTCAAACATCGCCACGCCGAAGCCCAGGTTTGCAAAACGCTCGTCTTTTGTCTGGCCGTGATAGTACCGGTAATAAATCTGCTGGGCGATGACGGCCAGGCGAAAAATCCCGAATGCGTAGTAAAAATCCATATTCTGAATATCCCGCCCGGAGATTTCGCTGTACAGATCGACGATCTGTGCCCGGGTCATCATCCCCTCCAGGTGGGTGGGCTGCATTACCAGCAATTGCATTTCGTCCGGATCGTCCCGGTTGACCCAGTATGCCAGGGAACAGCCGAGATCCATCAGCGGATCCCCCAGGGTCGTCATCTCCCAGTCAAGGATGCCGATGATATCAAGAGGGTTGGCGGGATCGAGCACCAGGTTGTCAAACTTGTAGTCATTATGGATAATGCACCCGGAAGGCGCGTCCGCCGGCTGGTTTTCTGTAAGCCAGGAAATGACGGCTTCAAAATCCGGCACATCCGGTGTTTTGGCGTCCCTGAAACGCCGGGCCCAGCCATTGACCTGCCGGTTGACATATCCTTCCGGCTTTCCGAAATTTTCAAGCCCGATGGCCTTGTAATCCAGTGCGTGAAGGCGGCAGTGAAGATCGACCATGTTTCGGCACAGGGCCGTTGCATCCGCGGGGGAGAGCACCAGACCGTCGGGGAGCTTTCTTCTCAGGATAATTCCGTTGATCCGCTCCATGACATAAAAAGGGGCGCCGATGATGGACTCGTCCTCGGTATAGGCAAGGGGGCGGGGGCAATACGGGAACACCGGATGAAGGGCACTGAGAATCCGGTATTCCCGGCCCATATCATGGGCCGTGGCCGCCTTTTTGCCGAACGGCGGCCTCCGAAGGACCATTTCCCGGCCGCCCGCCCGGATCAGGTAAGTCAGGTTGGAAAATCCCGAAGGAAACTGCTTGATTTCAACGACACCGGAAACGCCGGGGATATTCTTTTCCAAAAAGGACGTAACGGCGGCGGCATCCAGCGACTCCCCGTCCCGTATATTCGTGGGTTGATCCATAACGCTCATTGTAACCGCTCCTTTCAGGCTGGAGGCGTTTCCGCCAGGATCGCCGATTCCACAAAAGAAATCATAAATTCGGCATAGGCTTCCACAGAGATCCGGCGCCGCGAATATTTCCAGCGCTTGACATACCAGTCCTGGAGCAGCGCCTTGATGGCGCCGGCCGTCAGCGTCGCATCGATTGCCGTATACGCGCCCTGCCTCTGCCCTTCAAGCAGGATGTCATGAAAGACCTGTTCTGTAAAAAGCTCGCTTTCGATGGACCTTCTCCGCTGGGTTTTGTCCAGGTTTTTGGTTTCCATGTAGGCAAAATAAAACCACGGCTGCATCACCTCGGTAAGATACAAGTGGACCCGGATCAGGGTGCGCATTTTTTCCCGGGGGGACGCCCCGGCATCCAGGTGATCGAAAAGCACTTTTCCGACGATTCGGCGACCCTGTTTTTGAATCATTTCCAGCAGCTCGTCCTTGCTGGAAAAATACGAATACAGCGCCCCCATGCTCAGCCCCGACGCACTGCTTAAATCCCGCAGGCTCATGGTATGAAAGCCTTTTTCATTGGAAAGCGTAAGGGTGGTATAAAAAATATTGACCAGATTCCGGACGGCAACGGGCTCCTTCTTGATTTTTATGGACTCCTGATTTTCCCGGAAAATCTCGCGGCAGATGTCTTCCATGGAAAGCAGTGCCATTTGTTTGAAGGTATCGAAACAGATCTTTCCTGCCTGGTTTTTTGCCGTTTCCATCATCGGATGAAAAAACTCCTTTGCAATTGCGGTCATAGATATCCGGTTGTTCGTATTGTTACCCGCATCAACGGAAACTGTCAATGAAAAAACGAGCGCTCGTTCTATTTGGTGAGGGGCAGCGCTCCCCGTGTTCCGGCTTCGGCTTCGGCTCCGGCTCCCTCCCGCATTCGACGTTGGGCGCCCAAATCCTGCACACCGCCGTTATTCGTCTTCCCGATAATGGGCCCTTACGGTGGTGGCAATCCCGCCCCTGGCCGTAAACTCTCCCGTAACGGTCATCTCCGCGGGCCGGAGTACGGCAGCGAGATCCTCCAGTATCCGGTTGACGGCGTTTTCATAGAAAATCCCGACGTTTCGATACTGCAGCAGGTAGTATTTAAGGGATTTGAGTTCGATAATATGGCTGCCGGGCGTATATTGTATGGTAATGCAGCCGAAGTCGGGCAGACCGGTCCTGGGGCACACGGACGTGTATTCCGGTTGGGATATCACCACCTCAATTTTACGCCCCCACTCATACGAAAGGGGCTCGAGCATGGATGTGGTAATGATATCCGGGGATTCAGGGGCGGCTTTGGTTGTTTTTTCGTTTGCATCTTCCATTGACTTGTCCTTACAATAAGTGAATATATTTTCCTTTTACCTGGAAAGGAACAAAATTGATAGCGTCATAAAAAGTTGTTTTCAGACGGCTTTGTAAAATGTTCAAGATCAAGGCGCGTGCAATTTTTGAAGAATTGATAGTACTTATCCGTACATGAGATTCTTCAAAGATTGCGCGCAACGCAGATATTGGATTTTTTACGAAGCCGTCAAATTTGCTTCCGGTCGCTGCCGCAGTCGGGAAAGGGTGTTATTGTAAATCCTCACTCTTCCCGGCCAGCGCCTGCCAGGTGTTCCGGAAGAAAAAGCTGTCGTTAATGTTTGCCTCCATCTCATGGAACAGAGAAAGGGGCATGGAAAAGGTGAAAAGATTGTTCCCAAGGATCTTTTTCACGGATTTCCTGGCGGAAAGATCGACAAGGCCCACCACGCCTCGGGGATTTTCCCTTTCGGCCTCCGCGTACGCAAGGATTCCGATGGCCTGGCATCCAGCCGCAAACGGGATGATCACGTTGTCATAGGTTTTTCGTCCGTGGTTTGCGAGCACCACAAGCGCGGAGAGCTGGTCCGGGGTGGCGAGAAATGTAATGGTTTTGAGGTTTTCTGTTTTTTCGTCCGCCTGTTCAAGGGGCTTCATAACAACATATTGCGAGGGAATGTCGATGATAGGCAGATTTTCGATGAACGCCTTTGTTTCTTCGGGTCCTTTGAGGTATCGCTCCCCCTCCATGAAATCGTCATAAAACTCCCCGGAACCGGGGGCCTGCTTGATCTGCTCCCCCACCGCGCGCCCCATTTCGAAATGCTTGTTTCCGCTGGAAAGAAAATACCGGAAGCATTCTTCCCCGCCCGGAAAATCCACGTACCGGTTTCCGAAGCCCAGTCCCACGCCGCCGCCCCAGCAGCCAAAGGTCTTCCGGCTGAATACGGCCGTTTTCCCCTTTGCGGCGTTGGCAAAGGAAAACATGACGCACGCCCAGCGTCCTTCCTTGAACTGTACCGCCTTTTCCGGCTTTTCATCCGACCATGTCAGCGCTACCGGTTGGTATTTGAGTTCCAGGATAGAAGCGATTCGGCTGTTCATACAAACTCCTTATGTTGAGATGGGTTCTATCATAAACCGGCAGCCTGTTTTGCATTTATGAGGCTTCTTTTTCGGCGCGCAGGGCCGCTTTTAGCTCCTGGGTGTCTTTGGGCACCTCGTGAATGTCGGTCCGCCGGATCATGGAAACGGCATCGGACGGGCATCCCGTGGCGCATACGGCGCAGCCGAAACAGCGGTCCATGTCGGTTTCGTGCCGGTCGTTTTCGTCGAAGCGCAATGCCCCGGGCGGGCAGCGGTCGATGCATGCCTCGCACATCGTGCATTTGTCTTCATCAAATACGGGCATGAACCCGGAATTGAACGCCAGGCCCGGTTTGGGCCTGGCCAGTGCATGAAGCACGGAAACGCAGTGCCACCGGTCGCAGTTGCAGATAAAGTTGATATCGTCGGCCGTGTTGGTGCTCATGTGGATCAGGCCGGCGTCTTCCGCCCGTCTCATGACTTCCCGGGCCTCCTCCTTGCTTACTTTCCGGGCGCCCAGGCGCTCGATGGCAAACTGGGCGCCCAGTCCGAACTGCATGCACACATCGTTTGGCATGCCGTGGATGTCTTCATCGCGCAGGAGCGCTGCATGCCGGCAGAAGCAGGTGCTCACCGCAATGGGATCATATTTGTCAATATAGGCATTCACCTGGTCGTGGGTATGCACCTGGTTGTTTTCCGTAACCATCCGGTCCACGATAATGACCCGGTTGGTGGGGAAAGACGGCTTTGAAAAATCGGTGTTTTCATCATAGGCTTTTTTGTAGGCATGGATCAGCCGCGCGATTTTTTTGTCCCTTTCGGTGGTGCGCCCCGGCATGAACTGGAACTCGAGGATGCCGGGCATGAACCGGGCGCTTTGGTACCAGGTGGCGTCCCCGACCCGGAGCCCCGTGCAGACCCCTTTGTCGGTCATGGTTTCGAGAATCTTTTCCACTTCATCCGCATCCCTGCCCATGGATTTTGCAAGATCCCCGGCCGTGAAAGGCCCTCTGGGCATGGCATTGTTGACTTCGGCCTCCTCGGGCGTAAACAGTTCCGCCACCATGTCGTAGAATTCCGGTATGTCCATGCCGGAATATTCACCACCGCGGTTTTTCATGGTATCCAGCAGCGCTTTGTAAACCGGTTTGCTCATGATGACCTCCCTCCCATTTTTTGTATTTCCTCATACCGGAAGCAATCCGTGACATGGTCGTTCACCATGCCCACGGACTGCATGAACGCATAACAGATGACCGGTCCTGTAAAGCGAAACCCGTTTTTTTTCAGCTCCCGGCTCATTGCTTTTGACTCTATGCTTTCGGAAGGCACCTCGTCAATCGATTTCCATCGATTTTGTATGGGGGTATAATCCACGAAGCGCCAGAGGAATGCGTCGAGGGAGCCGTATTTATCGATCATTTTCAGTGCTGCCGCAGCATTGGACACGGCTGATTCCACCTTGCGGCGGTTTTTGACGATGCCGGGGTCGGCAAGGAGACGGTCAATATCCTTTGCGCGGTAGGAAGCGATGGTTTCCATGCGGAAATGATCAAAAGCATTTTTGTAATTGTCCCGTTTTTTCAGGATGGTCAGCCAGCTCAACCCCGCCTGTGCGCCTTCCAAAACGAGCATTTCAAAGAGTTTCCGGTCATCGTGCAGAGGGATTCCCCATTCGTTGTCATGATACGAAACATACAGTGGGTCAAAACCGCACCAGGCGCACCGGTTCTTTATTTTCATCTTCGTAACATCCCGCAATACATGTGTTTTTATATATTGACACCCAAACGGATGTGTGCCATGGATATGTTGGTAGAACAGCACTCCTGCTTGTATGGATGATATATGACCGGATATGTTCGAGGGATTATTACTTTTTTTTTATATATCGTTTTTACGACGATCATTTTTATGGTTTTCCTCGTTTTCGGTCTGCTTAAAGTCCTCCTTCCCATAAAACGCTTCCGCCGGGCATTCAATCGGATACTCGACACAATGGCCAGCACCTGCTGGGTCTATTGCGCGAACATGACGCACCGGATGTTGACCAGAACCCGTTTTCATGTTCACGGTATGTCCGATGTCCGGATAAACCGCTGGTGCCTGCTGCTTTCCAACCATCAGTCGTGGGTCGATATCCTGGTGATCATCCGGGTCTTTTTCGGCAAGCTCCCCCCGTACAAGTTTTTCATCAAAAAAGAACTGCTCTGGCTGCCCATGATGGGATTTTGCTTCCGGGCGCTGGATTTTCCCATTATGAAGCGATACCCGAAAAAAAAGATGGAGGAGAATCCGAACCTGAAAGGCATGGATATTGACGCCACCCGCAAGGCGTGCGAAACATTCAAGACCTACCCGGTTACCATCATGAATTTCGTCGAAGGGACGCGTTTTACCCCTGCCAAAAAGCGCGCGCAGGGATCCCCCTACAAACATCTTTTGCGGCCCCGGGCCGGCGGCACGGCGCTGGTCTTATACGCAACCGGTGACCAGCTGGAGCAGATTCTGGATGTCACCATTATATATCCGGGCAAAACCCCCGGGCTGTGGGATTATTTCTGCGGCCGGTGCAGGGAGATCATTGTGGATATCCAGGGATTGCCGGCAAATCCCGACCTGATGGGCGATTATTTTAATGATCCCGATTTCAGGGCCCGTTTCCAGCAATGGCTCAATCGCATCTGGTCTGAAAAAGACGCCCGCATCGATTTTTACCTCGGGGAGTACCTCGGGTCTCAAGGCGACGGGTAACGCTCAGAACCCACCAAATACCTTTTCCATATCCTCGTCTGTCAGGCACCTTTCCGATTCGTCGGGCATCATGGCATCGGCCTCCATTTTTCGCCGGTCATACCCCGCATCCAGCACCTGGTGATAGTATTCATGCTGAATCAAAAGATTCATGATCTCGCTGGTGCCGGTCCAGATCATGCCAAGGCGGGTGTCGCGCAGGGCCCGCTCAATGGGATAGACTTCCGTGTATCCGATGCCCCCCATGATCTGCATGGCGTTGTTGACGACCTCCCATGCCGACTCCGTGGCGAATTTCTTGGCCTCGCTCACCAGTCTCCGCATGTTGGCATAGTTTTCATCCACGGCACGCGCTGCCATGTAGGTAATGGCCCTTGCCGCATCGAGCTTGGTGATCGAATCGGCCACGTTGAAACTGATTGCCTGGTATTTGCGGATTTCCTTGCCAAAAGCCCGCCTGCGGTTGGAGTAGCGGACCGCCAGGTCCAGCGCCCCCCATACACCCAGGCATCCCGCGGCAGAGGTAAGCCGCTCCGGGATCATCATCTGGTGGAAGCAAAGGGCACCGCCGTGCAGTTCTCCCACAAGGTTTTCCTTGGGCACCTTCACATCCCGGAAAACGAGCCGCCCGGTGCCGCCGCCGCGACACCCAAGAAGGCCGTAGAGGTATTCGGTTTCCACGCCGGGGCCGCGATCAACGATCAGCAGGCTGATGCGCTCGTACTTGTGGGCGTTGGCATCGAAATTGGTGCGGCAGTAAACCAGAAAAAAATCGGCCCCTTCCGCCCCTACCACAAAGCGCTTCATACCGTTGAGCAGGAAGTGGTCCCCCTTGTCCTCGGCCTTTGTCATGGCGCCGAAAAAATCAGACCCTCCCCTGGGCTCCGTAAGGGCTTCGGCTGACACGAGTTTCCCGGCAAGATAGGGTTTCAGGTATTTCTCCTTCTGCTCTTCGGTGCCGAATTGGTGAAGGGCTTCCCCGACAATGGAGGGCATGACGAACGCGCAGCCAAGGGCCATGCCCAGGCACCCGATTTCTTCGGCGGCGGCCACTTCCGCCACCCAGCTCATGTTCCGACCCCCGTATTCCTCCGGAAACCGGACGCCGAAAAGCTTGCGTTCCGCCAGTTTTTCCACGAACTCCCGGGGATAGATGATTTCATTTTTGTCCATTTTTCTCAGAAAATCGCTTTCGATTTCTTCCCGGACAAAAGCGCGGACCTCTTTTTTCAGCTCCTGCTCTTCTGGTGTCAGCATGAAATCATACATGGCATTTCTCCCGCTTTGGGTTATGGTTTTTTTTCGGGTATTATCGCTTTCGGGTCTACCGGCTTTACCGGATTACGCTGGGGAGTGTATCCTGAAATATACGTAGCTTTTATGAAAACTGCTGTCAAGCCCTTACACAAGGGTCTTTTCGATGTTTTACGGGCTTGACTCGGCGGCTTTTCTGTGTAAAGCAGGGATATGACCTATCCAATGATCGATCCCGTCATATTTGAAATCGGCCCGTTGCAGGTTCGCTGGTACGGACTGATGTATATCATCGGTTTTGCCTGTGCATACCTGATCCTTCTGTATCTTTCCCGGCGCAGGGTGTTTGCCATAGAAAGAACCGAAATCGAAGATCTTATGGTATACGGCATCGTCGGGCTCCTTTTGGGTGCCCGGGTGGGGTACTGCCTTTTCTACAACCTGGAATTTTATCTTGCCAATCCGTTGAAAATTTTTGCGGTATGGGAGGGGGGGCTGTCCTTTCATGGCGGGCTTATCGGCCTTGTCATTGCCGGCGCCGTATTTGCCCGGATGCGGGAAAAATCGTTTCTCATGCTGGCCGACATGGGGGCCGTGGCCGCCACCCCCGGTCTTTTTTTCGGCCGGATCGGCAATTTTATCAACGGTGAATTATACGGCCGGGTCACGGACGTGCCATGGGGAATGGTTTTTCCGGGTGCCGGCCCGTATCCACGCCATCCGTCGCAGCTGTACGAGGCATTTCTGGAAGGGATCGTCCTGTTTGTTGTTTTGTTTTTTCTGAGCCTGAAGGTACGTCTTCGCGGCGCACTGATTGCCGTTTTTCTGATGGGGTACGGTCTTGCCCGGTTTTTCGTGGAATTTTTCCGTGAGCCGGACGCGCATATCGGCTTTGTTGCCGCCGCCCTCACAATGGGGCAGGTCTTAAGCCTTTTCATGACGGCGGCCGGCGCCGCCCTTTTCGTTGTGCTGGTTATGCAAAGAAAAAAGAAGTAAAAGCGGTTACTTGGAACGGCGTCAGGGTGTCCACAAAAGAAAGAGTTGATACGTTTCGTAGAATCTTGTGACGACCGATGCCAGATCCGCGGGAAGATGGGTTTTTACGGGTCCCGCGATATGGGCGGGGACAGGGCCGTAAAAGGCCTCGGCGATCCCGCCGGCGATGCAGGCCTGGGTATCCGCATCGCCGCCCAGGGATACCGCGTTTCGAACGGCATCTTCGTAGCAATCCGATTCAAGAAAGGCAATGATCGCCTCAGGGACGCTTCCCTGGCACGATACGTCAAACCCGTAGGATGGCCGTATTTTTTCAAGGGGCCGGTCAAGGTCATAGCCGGAAAGAGCTTCGACTTCCTTTTTGATCGTATTTTTGTCCCGGGTGGTCCGTGCGTAATAAACCGCGGCGGCAACGGCCTGTGCGCCTTTTATCCCTTCGGGATGGTCGTGGGAAATGGCCGCGCTTTTTCCGGCTTCCTCGATGACGGTGTCGATGTCGTCAAAGGCAAAGCCCACCGGGCTTACGCGCATGGCCGACCCGTTCCCCCAGCTGTGATATGGTTCGGGATTATCAGAGAGCAGCCAGCGGATGAAGGAGCCCCCGTATCCCGCGTTCGGGTAGCGCCTTCCGGTTTCATGGACGCAGCTGCGGTAGTCGGTATTTTCAAGAATGGCCCGTGCAACCGCAATGGTCAATACCGAATCGTCCGTAAAGCGGCATGCAGGGAGGAAAAGGGGGAAATCCTTTGTTTTGACCGGCCTGCCCTCGTAAACCGATCCGATGATATCCCCGGCAATTGCGCCGATCATGGGTGCCTCCTGTGTGCTTTTCTGAATCATTACATGCGTTTTGCCGGCGGCATGCACCGGATTGCAATGGCTTTATTGTAATCATGGCCGCCGGGAATCGTCAACCGTATTCGATTTTATGCTTGTGGCATTTTCGGGCTTGTGCGAAAACAGAAACCATGGCGAAAACAGGGGCTAAAAAGAAGTATTATGCGGTATTCCGCGGGCGCAAACCCGGGATTTACACCACGTGGTATGGTGAGGACGGGGCATATGCCCAGGTTCACCACTTTCCGGGAGCGGTGTACAAGGGGTTTGCCGCAAAACAAGAAGCCATGGATTTTCTCGACCAAAAACGCAGGGGGGGTGTATCGCCTCTGGCGCCAAAAGCGGAAAAAAAGACCGGGGGAAACGGCAATGCCGCTGTTAGCCCCGGAAACGGGAAGGTCGTCATTCATACGGACGGCGGGGCGCTCAACAATCCCGGGCCCGGCGGATACGGGGCGGTCATCGATGACGGGGAGGCCAGAAAGGAGATCTCCGGCGGATTCCGGCGAACCACCAACAACCGGATGGAGCTTATGGCGGCCATCAAGGCGCTGGAGGCGCTGGAGGCGCCGTCGGGTGTTATTCTTTTCAGCGACTCGAAATACGTGGTGGACGCTGTTTCAAAAGGCTGGGCGGAAAAATGGCGCCGGAACAACTGGATGCGAAACAAAGCAGATATGGCCCTGAATTCGGATTTGTGGGAACGGCTTTTGGACCTTCTTGACCGTCACCGGGTTGAATTCAGGTGGGTGCGGGGGCATTCCGGAAATCCTGAAAATGAGCGATGCGACGAACTGGTCCGCATGGAATCGGCAAAAAGGGGCCTCCCCCCGGATGAGAAATATGAAGAGAATGAAAAGCAGGGGGGTAAGCCGGTCAGATGACGCCCGTGCCAAGGGCAAACGCGATGCCCAGCAGCAGGATGCCGGTGATGGTCTGGACGGTGCCCATGGTAACCTTGTGCAGGTAGCGCTTTCCGATCAATACGCCGACAAATGCGGCGGCGATACCGGTCAATACAAGAGGCATCTGTCCTGTGCCGATTCCGGCACCGGTGCCTGCGATGACAAATATATAGGCGTAAACGGCGATACGGGCCGCATCGACCATGAAGCCGATCATGGCATTGGTCCCCACGAAAGCCTGGGCCGATATGCCGACTTTTGCGAGAAAGGCCGACCGCAGCGCCCCCTGGTGCCCGGATAACCCGCCGAAAAAACCCGACAGCAGCCCGCCCAGAAAAAGATAGTCTTTGCTGAATTTCAGCCGTTTCAACCGGGGAAGGATCTCAAAAAGGGCAAAGGCAAACATGAGCAGCGCCATTACCAGTTTCAGGGGCGTGATCACCGCTGTCTTTGACCCGATGCTGTAAGAGGCGATCTGACCGAATTGGGCCATGGCGCCAAGGGCCGCGGCACCCGCAAACGCGGCGCAGATGGCCGGCAGCCCGAACTTCACGACAATGGACATGTCCGCGAGTGTTCCCACCAGGCTTACCTTGAATAGGTTGTTCGCCCCGTGGACCACGGCGGTAGCCGCCACCGCGGTTTCTACCGGAAAAAACAGGGCGAATACCGGAAGGAGGAGGGTGCCAAGCCCGAAGCCGGAATACATGGTCAGCCCGGAAACCAGAAGAGCGGCCGTGCCGACGGCGATAAACGGGATCATTGCGTGGCCATAGCATGCCCGGACATGAGTTCGACACCAAGTTCCAGGGCTTTTATGTTGATTTCGTGAAAGGAGGGGTGGAAACGTTCGCGGATCAGTGCGGCCACGGATTCGGGCCGGACCAGTTCGGTCATCCGGACAATGGCTCCCAGCAGGCAGATATTCAGCACCACCGGCTTGCCGATTTTCTCCATGACCGTGTCATAAAAAGGGAGCTCGACTTTTCGGGCATCGACCAGCCCCGGATTCTTGACGAACCGGCTGTCGGTAACCAGCGTGCCGCCGGGGCGGATGGAGAAGATATACTTGTCGAACGCCGCCTGGGTGAGGCAGATCAGGATGTTGGGCTGGTTGACCTTGGGGAAAAAAATGGGTTTGTCCCAGATAATGACATCGCTCCGGGTAGCCCCCCCCCTTGCCTCGGCCCCGTAGGACTGGCTCTGGATGGCATTCAAGGATTCATAGCGCGTAGCGGCCTCGGCAAGAAGGATCGCCGAGGTAATTACGCCCTGGCCGCCCGAGCCTGAAAAAAGCAGTCTGCACTTTTCCATGGTTATTTCTGCCTGGCTTTTGAAATGATGTTATCGTACTCCCGGCAGTATTCCGGGAGTTCCTTTTGCACGAAAATACCGCGTTCCAGGAGATCCGGGTTTTCCTGCTTTTTCTTCGATCCGATCCGGACGGTGTTTTTCTTGTAGACTTCCATCATCTCAGAGGCATCCCCGATCCGGTTTCGTCTGCCGAAGTACGTAGGGCACTGCGTCAGCACTTCGAGTACGGAAAATCCCTTGTGGTTGATGGCTTTTGTAATCAATTCCGCCAGTTCGTGCACGTGATAGGTCGAGGTCCTGGCCACGAATGTCGCCCCGGCGGACGTGGCCAGGTCGACCACGTCGAAATCGTGGTCGATGTTGCCGTACGGGACGGTCGTTGCCATGGTGCCGTACCCGGACAGCGGGGAAAACTGGCCCCCCGTCATGCCGTAGACCCGGTTGTTCATGACGATGGCGGTCATTTCGATATTGCGCCGGGCCGCATGGATGAAATGATTTCCGCCGATGGCGAGCGCATCGCCGTCCCCCATGGGAACAATCACGTTGAGCTCCGGCTTGGAAAGTTTTACGCCCGTGGCAAAGGCCAAGGCCCTTCCATGGAGCGTGTGCAACGAGTGAAAATCCACGTATCCCGATATTCGTGCACTGCAGCCGATGCCCGAGACCATGACGATGTTTTTCTTGTCAAGGCCCATCGTATCGACGGCCCGCAAAAGGCCATTCAGGATGATGCCGTGGCCGCACCCGGGGCACCAGATATGCGGGAAAAAGCGTTGTCGAATATAATCTTTTAAAGCCATGGATCAGACTCCTTTTCCCTGTATCACGCGAAGCGTATTGCGAATGTCGGTCGGCGTGATCAACACCCCGTCGATGCGGTTTGCCAGAAACACTTTTTTCGGATCATCCACCGCCAGCTTGACTTCCTTTGTGATCTGCCCCATGTTCATTTCCACAACAATCACCAGCGGCACGTGCTGGCAGGCCTCCCGGACGATGTCCGCAGGAAAGGGCCACAAGCTCTGAAGTTCCAAAAGGCCCACGTTTTCCCCCCGCCTGCGTCGGTTTTCCACGAGGTGCAATGTGCTTCGGGCGGAAGCGCCGTAGGAGATGAACAGGGTTTCGGCATCCTTTGTATAGTATTTTCGAAACCGGGTGATCTTGGGCGTGTTGTTTTCAATCTTGTCCACCAGGTGCCGGATCAGGCCGTAGACAATCTGCGGCTTGTCCGTGGGGAATCCCCACATGTCATGGTAAAGCCCGGTCACATTGTACCGGTGTATATCCCCGAAATCGGACATGGGCAGCCGGCCGTCTTCGCGCGGCAGATAGGGATGGTAGTCCACACCGCTTTTCACAGCCGTTCTCAGGCGCTTGGTCAGCGGGATTTTCCCGGGTTCCGGAATTTCAATCTTTTCTCTCAGATGACCGGTGACTTCGTCGAGCAGGAGAATAACCGGGGTGCGGTACGTTTCCGCAATATTGAACGCTTCTATGGTCATGCGGAAAATATCATGGTGGTTGGAGGCGGTAAGGGTGACAATGGCATGATCCCCATGGGTTCCGTAGCGCGCCTGGCAAACGTCCCCCTGCCCCACGTGGGTGGGAAGCCCGGTCGACGGTCCGCCGCGCATGACGTTGACGATGACGCACGGGATTTCCGCCATGATGGCATATCCCAGGGCTTCCTGCATGAGCGAGAAACCGGGCCCCGAGGTGGCGGTCATGGTTTTGTGACCGGTCAGCGAAGCTCCGATGATGGCGCACATGGATGAAATTTCATCTTCCATCTGGATGAATTTGCCGCCGGTTTCGGGGAGCCGAACCGCCATTTGTTCGGCAATTTCAGTCGACGGCGTAATGGGATAGCCGGCGAAAAAATTGATACCGGCATACAGGGCGGCCTCTACGCAGACCTCATTTCCCTGGATGAACTTGATTGCATCATGCATTGCCGCCTCCCTGGTCCTTATCCGGGGTCTCATTGTTTCCGGATGTTTCACAAATGACTTCGACCGCCAGATCCGGGCACCTGAGTTCGCACATCCGGCAGCATATGCAATCCTCGAGCCGGGCTGCGAAAGCCTTGTCTTCTTCGTCCATTTCGAGGACCTTTTTGGGGCAGAAGTGCACGCAGATGCCGCATCCCTTGCACCACTGACGTTCGATGCGATGTTCTTTCAATGCTGGTTTTGCCATAAGTATTCCCGTATGACTTGCCGTTGGTTGTAGGTGGATCGCATATGCCGGTTTTCGATTCTTTTATAAAGATACATTTTTTTTTTGGCTTTTCAAGAAATTATTTCCGCCTGAAGAAACGCACGGATGTCCTTCCTGCAGGCAAGCCACCGGGTGGAAATCCCGTGGGCCTCCGCCAGCGTCACGCGGTGAAACCGGATCCGGTCGCCGGGGCGGGCCTGGGCGATCCGGAAAAGATCGGGCGTTATCACGGTGGCGATTTTTGCATACCCGCCGATGGTCTGTTCCGCCATCAGGATAATGGGGTTCCCGTCCGGGGGAATCTGGACATTCCCGTGAATGGACGGCTCTGAGATGATACTCTGGGGTGCGCCGGCATTGCGGGAAACCTCCGGTCCCTCCAGGCGATACCCCATGCGGTTGGCCTTGTCCGTCACCGTATAGGGTTCGGAAAAAAAGATGTCCATCCCTTTGCTGAAGTACTCCTCCTGCGGCCCGGGGATGGCCCGGATGTGAATATCCGGCCCATAAAGCGGGTACCAGGGCATTTGGCGCGGTTTATCCAGCGGTTTTCCTTCTTTGCGCTCCAGCACGTCATCGGCGCGAATCGCCCGGCCGTCGATGCCGCCAATTTTTCCGCTGACATACGTGGAGAAGCTCCCCATGACTTCCGGTACGGAAATGCCGCCGGTTACCGCAAGATAGGCGCGGCATCCGGTTTGCGCCGGATTGATACGGATGCTGTCTCCCCGTTTTACGCGGATCGTGCGCCATTGCCCGGCCGCTTCTCCGTTAATGGTGAAATCCATGTCCGCGCCGGTCAGGGCGATATCCGCATCACCCATGGCTTCCAGGTGCGGGCCGGCAAAAGTGATTTCAAGGGCAGGACGGTCCTCCGGATTTCCCACCAGCAGATTGGCGCAGGTGTAGGCAAATTCGTCGAGTGCCCCGGATATGGGAACGCCCATGTGGACATAGCCGAATCTGCCCCTGTCCTGAACGGTGGTATACGGGCCCGGGGAATGGACCAAAAACATTTCGGTCATATATTTTCCCCCGTTGCCTGCGCTCGTATTCCCCGGGAGAGATCGCCTTGAAACGGATGCTGTCGCCTGCCTGGTAGAAAAACGGCTCCTTTCGTCCGGCATCAAAGAGCTTTATTGGCGTGCGTCCGATGATTCGCCATCCGCCGGGACTGTCCAGGGGGTAGGCGCCGGTCTGCGTTTCCGCGATGCCAACGGAGCCTGCGGGCACCATGGTTCTCGGCGTCTCCATGCGGGGGGTGTGTAGCCGCGGATCCAGGCCCCCCAGGTAGAAAAACCCGGGAGCAAAGCCGATGGTATAGATGCGATAGGGGCCGGCCGTGTGAATGCGGATGACTTCATCGATGCTCAAATGGTTTTGTGCTGCGACGAATTCAATGTCCGGGCCGTACGGGCCGCCATAGCAGACGGGGATATCCACCGTGCGGGGTTCCGGAATGACCGCCTCGTCCATGTGCGCTTCCAGATCGTTCAACATAGTGCATATTTTATGGTGTGAAGTCTTCAGCGGATCATACATGATGCCGATGCTCCGGTACGCCGGCAGGATCAGGTCAATCCCGTCAGGGGACGCCTTTCTGAGCAGTTCGGTCATGGCGCGGACTTTTTCGTTTATCCGCTCATCAATGGCGTCGCCGTATTCCACCAGAAAGGCCCTGTCGCCGCTGATCCGTATGCGGGGGCGTGCAAAAAGGGAGTCCGTCATAAAGCCTTTTTCCCCTGTTTCAGGGATATGATTTCCGCCATGGGCACCACCGTTATGTCGTTTGCCTCGAGCGTTTCACGGATATTTCGCACAAGGTCGACCGCGTCGGGCGTATCTCCGTGAACGCACAGGGTGTCGGCTTCCAGGGTAAGCATGCTGCCGTCTTCGGCTTCGATCATGCCTTTTGCGGCCATCATCAGCGCCCGTTCTGCCACTGCCTCCGGATCATAGATCACCGCGCCGGGTTTGCTTCGCGAAACAAGGGTTCCTTCCGGTGTATACGCCCGGTCCGGAAAGGCTTCAAACACCACCTGAATCCCCGCGTTTTCCACAATTTCACGAAACCGCCGGGCATTTTGGCCCGCCAGGCACACCATGATCAGGTTCCGGTCGACACGTGCAATCGCTTTTGCAATGGTTTCAATGAGTTTTTCATTTTCCGCCGCCATGTTGTAGAGTCCGCCATGGGGCTTGACATGCTGCAGCGCAATGCCTTCGGCATTGCAGAACGCCCGGATTGCGCCTGTCTGGTAGATGACGTAGTTCTCTATTTCGTCCGGGGTGCATTCCATTTTGCGCCGGCCGAAACCCAGAAGATCCGGAAATCCCGGATGAGCCCCGGCCCCCACCCCGTTTTCGGATGCCAATCGGACCGTTCGCCGCAAAACCATGGGGTCTCCGGCGTGGAATCCGCAGGCGATATTGGCGGATGTAATATGGGAAATCACTTCCTTGTCCATACCGATGGTATAGGCCCCGAAGCTTTCCCCCATGTCGCAGTTGATGTCGATATATTTCATTTCCAAGACCTTTCGTGCTACATGAGGTTCGGCAGGAACAGGACGAACCGGGGGAAAATGGTAACGATGGCCGTGGCTGCGCACAATATCAAAAAGAACGGGAGCGCTGCACGGGCGATGGTCAGGATGTCCTCATTGGTCAGCCCGGATATGACAAAAAGGTTGAATCCGACCGGCGGGGTGATCTGGGCCAGTTCGATCATCAGGATAATGTATATGCCGAACCATACGGGGTCGAATCCGACAAAGGTGACCAGGGGCAGAAAAATCGGTGTGGTCATCACGATCATGGAAAAACCGTCCAGCAGGCAGCCCAAAATGAGATAGACGAGGGACAGGATAAGGATCAGCATGTACGGGGAGAGCCCCATCTCCGCCACGAACATGGTAAGCTGCCTCGTGATGCCCAGAAACCCGATGGCCACGGAAAAATACCCTGCGCCCATGACGATGAGCATGATCATGGCCGATGTCTTGATCGCCCCTTTGATGCTTGCCATGAATACCTGACGGTCCATACTGCCGGTGAAAATAGCAAAAAGCATCGCCCCGACCACGCCGACGACCCCCGCTTCCGTGGGTGTGGCCCAGCCGGCGTAAAGGCTTCCCAGCACGCCCGCAATGAGTATGGCGACCGGCCCGATGTCTTTTAATCCTTTTAACCGTTGGAGCCATGTATAACTCTCCGCCCTGGCCGGAGCAAGCTGGGGATTATAGAGGCAGCGAAAGAAGATGTATCCGCTGAAAAGGCCGGCGATCATGACGCCCGGAAGAATACCGGCGATAAAGAGCCGGCCGATGCTGACATCGCCGATAATTCCGTATACAAGCATCATCATGCTGGGCGGTACCAGGAAACCCAGGGTGCCTGCCCCTGCAAGCGACCCGATGGAGATCCGGTGCTGGTAGCCGCGTTCTTTGAGTTCGGGGACGGTTATTTTTCCGACCGTGGCGGTGGTCGCCGCCGAAGAGCCGCTGACTGCGGCAAAGAAGGTGCAGGCGAAAATATTTACATGCAGGAGCCTGCCGGGGATTCGATCCATCCAGGGGGTCAAGCCGTTGAAAAGGTTTTGCGAAATCCGGCTTCGGAACAGGATTTCACCCATCCATATGAACATGGGGAGCGCCATCATGGCGGAACCGTTGGTGTTGTTCCACACGGAATTGCTCAAAAGGCGGCCGAAAGGCACCTCCGTAAATATGAAAAGACCGCCGAAACCGATCAAAAACAGGGATATGCCGATCCAGACGCTCCCCCCGAGGAGAATGATCATCAAAAGTAAAATGGCGATGGATATTGATGCCAGATCCAAGTTGCTTCTCCTGTTTCAAGATGTTTTGTTGGCTTTTTTGTTCAAAGGGGTTACCGCCCCTGGTCCGTGGCTTCTTGTTTTATCGTGATGCCGTCCGTATCGTTTCGAAGAATGCATATGCCTTTTAGAAATTCTCCCAGAAACTGCAGGGTGAGAATGGAAGCACCCAGCGGCAGGAAAAATTTCGGGATGGCCAGGTAGGTGCGGGATATCTGCATGGAACGCTGCCCGCCGGTATAGGCATCCCAGAAAAACGTCGCGGTATGATAGGTCAGCACCAGGCAGAAGCAAAAACCGATGACAATGCAGGCCATATCTAGATACACCCTCGGCCTGCCGGTTATCAGCTTGTGAATAAAAGTCATCCGGATGTGTCCGCGTTCCCGAAGGGTATACCCCAGGGCGCAGAAGGTCAGCATCGCCATCAGGTACCCGGCGTATTCCTCGGCAACATAAGTGGTCTGATTGAATACGCCGCGGTAAACGATCTCGGTTACAATAAGCCCGACGCCCGCGCACATCATAAGACCCGTAAGAAGCCCTCCCAGGCCGGATAAAAAATCGATGCCGTTGATCAGTTTTTTCATGGCTCGAATCATTCGTGTATCTCCCCTTGCGGCGGGATCATAACTTCGTTTGTATATTGCGACGGAACCCGTGGTCCATATCGGGACAATACCGTTACGAAATGTTTTGCCACAAAAAGCGCGGCGGATGTACAGGACTCTGCAGCGAAACAGCTATTTTTTACCCGTCCCCCAACCTTTTGCGGGCGCATCTGTTTTTGAGTGCTACAAGCCATCTCAAAAAAAAGATTTTGGTTCAAGATCAAGGCGGAGGTGAAATTGAAACCGGAGGCATACTGCAGTATTCCGAGGATTTCAATTTCACCGCCAACGAAGATATTGGGGCAAAAGATTTTTTTGAGATAGTTTGTATTGTTCAACCCATGCCCCGTAGCTCCAGCGGGCATGGGTTGAATGGGTGGCTACTGGCGGCCGACTTCTTTCAGAAAGGCATTGACGATTTCCCGGGCTTCCGGGGGGGCATCGTCAAGATAGTCCCGGCGGATGTCGGCGGTGATTTCCGTCAGAGAATCCATGAGCTCATCGGATGGCGCCACGGTTTCGATACCGTTTTCATTAGAGATTCGCTCTTTTTCCCGGTCGAGTTCGGCGACCTTTTCCCACATGGCCGCCTCCATCTTTTTGCCCGCTTCCACAAGGGCTTTTTGGGTTTTTCCATCCAGGCGGTTAAAGGCGTCGAGGTTTACGTTAACCATGTTGGTGGCGATGGTAATATTCAGAGGATGGTAGTAATCGAGCACTTCCCAGAAATTGGCATCAACGGCGGTGGGCGTTGAGGTGATCACCGAGTCGATCATGCGGGTCGCAAGGGCGGAATATACCTCGGCAAAAGGCAGGGCATACGGCGTGCCGCCGGTGGCTTCAACCACAAGCGCCCCGTTTTTGTCATAGGTCCGGGTTTTAAGGCCCTTCATGTCCTCCACGGACTGAATTTTTTTGGTGGTCCAGAGACCGGCGCCGGGCCAGGGAGAAATATAGAGGATTTTCTGGTTCCATTTTTCGGCGGCCCGGTCAAAATGGGGACGGGCAATTTCGTTGAGCAGGCGGGCTTCTTCAAAGCTGCGGCACAGAAACGGCATGGTGACAACGCCAAATACAGCTTCATCTCCGGCCACTCCGCTGATGAGCATGTCGGATACGGGAACGAGGTTGTCTCGGACGACGCCCAGAAGCTCGGGCCCTTTAAATCCCAGTGCCCCCCCGCTGCTGACAATGATGTTCACCTCGCCGTCGGTCATCTCTTTTGCCATGACGGAAAATTCTTCAAGGGCTTTGGTCTGATGGTTGCCGGGCGGCCAGACCGAGTTGGCGTTCCAGGTGGTTTCGGCCGATACGGCAACGGTTGAAAAAACCATCAAAACAGCAAAAATAAGGCATAATAAAATTTGTTTTTTCATTTTTCGGCTCCTTGGTGATCGTTTTTAGGTTTGGGGAGAAAGAAAAGATGCAATTTCAGCCTCTTTAAACATAGGACGTGTCGTTCGTCATTTCCATGTGTTTATGAAAAAAAGTTGACGATGTATTTTCCGGCCGTAAAAACAAGGATCGCGCACAGCATCCACTTGATGACCCGGGCGGGGACGAATCGCTGGAAACGGGCCCCCATGTACATCCCGGCCATGCCCCCGATGCCGAAGAGAACGCCCAAAAGCCAGTCCGGCGCCACGGACATGTCCGGGTAAAAGGGGGCAATCGCCTGGTAAAAAGCCACCCCGGCAACCGAGGTGACGAATGTGCCCATCAAAGCGGCCCCTGCCACGGTATAGACCGGCAGGCCAAAGAAAGTCACGAAAAAGGGGGCAATGATTGCGCCGCCGCCGATGCCGTAAATTCCGCCGATGATCCCGACAATGAAGCTGAGGGCGAAAATTCCCCAGAAGGGGATGTCGTATTTCTCACCGTAAAACGTATAGCCCAGCCGCCGTGTGTTGAAATGCGTGATTGCTACCGGCGGTTCCATGTGCTTGGCTTTTCCGGCATAGTAGGTGCGCATGAGCTCCTGGAAGCGTTTTTCACTTGCGGCCCGATCCGCACCGGCCGGATCTTTTTTGAGAAGATCCCGTATCATTCGGATGCCGATATAAAGGAGGACGGCTCCGGCAAAGAGCTTGAAGTGCGCCGGATCGGGCAGCCATGCGATCCGGATGAACGCCCCGATGAAAACTCCGGGAAGGGTTCCGGCCACAACAATCCAGGTAAGCGGCCAGACCATGCGCCCCTCCCTGAAATATCGGTAAACCCCGCTTGGAATGGCAACGATGTTGAACAGTTGATTGGTTGCGCTTACCGAGGGGTGGGTGTATCCGAGTACAGACATCTGGAAGGGGAGCAGGAGAAAGGCCCCTGAAACGCCCCCCATGGACGTGAAAAAGGAGATAACGAAAGCCACCAGCGGCGGTACCCATATGGCCACTTCAATTCCGGCCGTTTCAAAATACATGTTTGTACTCTTTTATTACCGGTTTTCGATAGATGGCAAAAAACGTGTCCAATATTTGTGGGATATATATCATTTTTGTGGAGCGAAGTAAAGGCGCTGTGCGACCGCATATCCGGCGCGTGTCAGAAGAGGTGAATTTTTCGACCGTTTTAAGGCGGCATCACCGGACAAAAAAAACCGCCCGGCAAATTGCCGGGCGGTTTTTTAAGGAGGGACGAACGTTTTGTGTATACCGCGAATGAATTATTCGCCGGTGGCTGCGCCGTGGAGCTTGACTTCGATTTTGTCTGTCAGGCCCTGGTAGTAAAGGCGCAGGATATCGAGCACTTCTTCGCGGCCGAAGTGATCCGGCAGTTCGCCGCCTTCGGAAAGCATCTTGCGGAGCATCGTACCGGAAAGCAGTACGCGGTCTTCCTTGCTGTGCGGGCAGGTTTTCAGGGAGGCCATGCCGTCGCATTTCACACAATAGAAAGTCCAGTCGATCTTCAACGGCTTGCAGAGCAGAGCTTTTCCTTCGCCTTCGGGATAAGGGATTTTTTCAAATATGGTCTGTGCTTCGAACATGCCGTAAAAGTCGCCGACGCCGGCATGGTCGCGGCCGATGATCATGTGCGAGCAGCCGTAGTTCTGGCGGAAGGTCGCATGGAGCAGGCCTTCACGGGGACCGGCATAGCGCATGTCCAGCGGGTATCCGCCCTGGACGACCTTGTCGGGCACGAAATAGTTCTGCACGAGCACGTCGATGCACTTTACACGGATTTCCGCAGGAATGTCGCCGGGTTTCAGGTTGCCGACCAGGGAATGGATAAAACAGCCGTCGCTGACCTCGATGGCGATTTTGGCCAGGTATTCGTGGGAGCGGTGCATGGGATTGCGGAGCTGAAGGGCGGCGATTTTCTGCCAGCCGCGCTCATCGAAGATCTTTCTGGCTTCTGCGGGGCGCATGTAAATGCCCTTGTACTTGGTCGGAAATTCGCCTTCGGAGAGCAGCTTGATCGGGCCTGCCAGGTTGAAGGGCTTCTGCTGCATGACCATCTGTACGCCCGGATGCTCCTCTTCGGCGAGCTTCCAGAATTCTTCCTTGGTCGGGGTGCCTTCGCCCATGAAGGTTTTTTCACATTCGAACCGCTTGTTTTCCTCGGTCATTTCGAATTTTTCGGTGACTTTCATGGTGCCCATGATCTCGTCGGTTTCAGGGGCGTACAGGGCGATTTCGTCGCCTTCCTTGATGGCGTCGGCCTCTTCCTTGCTCGCGGACAGGGTCACGGGGACCGGCCAGAAGGTGCCGTCGGCCAGGAGGAAGTCGTTGCATACGCTTTCCCAGTCGGCTTTGGTCATGAAACCTTCGAGCGGGGAAAAACCGCCGGTGCCGATCATGATAAGGTCGCCCTGTTCACGGGGGCTCATGGCCACTTTTTTGAGGCCTTCGGCTTTTTTCTTTTCCGCTTCGAGTTCGGCGCCCTCGAGCAAAAGAGTAATCAGGCCTTTACCGCCATGGGGGGGGATCAGTTTTGACATGCTTGTTCTCCTTTCAATCAGATTATTATTTTCCTGTGGTATTGTCTTTATCGCTTCCCGGAGGTATGGACTTCCGGTTGGATACCGTTTGACGGCTTCGTAAAAAGCCCAATATCTGCGTTGCGCACAATTTCTGAAGAATCTCACGTACGGCTAAATACGATCAATTCTTCAAAAATTGCACGCGCCTTGAACTTTTTACTTTGCCGCCCAAAATCGACTTTTTACGGGCTCATCACCGTTTGGTCCTGTTTGAAAATCGACCAATTCGCTGTTCCCGTATGTCAAGTCGATCCTCGAAATATTAAAAAATCATTTTTAGTAGGGAATATTATTTTTGTCAAGGGGAAAAGGGGACGCCCGCAGGAAGAGAAAATACCGGAACCATTTCAGATCGGAAGCGGATCGACGATTCAGGGGAAGACGGTTATCCGGCGAACCGGACAATCCCCTCTTCGCGGGCCGCCGTAACGGCCTGCCGGTACTCCGAAGCCGAAAGGGGGCGTGAAAGTGCCGGGACATACCGGGCACGACCGGCCGGGCGATACTGGGACATCACGTTGACGTAAGTGTTTCCGGAAATGCTTCGGACGATGAATCGCATGATCTGCCGGGTGCCGGCAATGTCATCCGGCATGACGAGATGCCTGACGAGAAGTCCGCGGCGCGCCAATCCGTCATTGCTGACGACGAGGTCGCCCACCTGCCGGTGCATCTCGGTAAGGGCGTCTCTGGCGGTCTCGGGATAATCGCGGGCGTCGCAGGTCTTTTCCGCCGTATTTTCGTCCCAGAACTTGAAATCCGGCATGTAAATATCAATGATGCCGTCAAGCAGTGCCAGTGTATCCAGCCGATCATACCCGCTGCTGTTGTAGACCAGGGGAAGATAAAGCCCTTTTTGTGCAGCTTTTTCTATGGCGGAAAGGATCTGGGGCACAACGTGGGTCGGGGTTACCAGATTAATGTTGTGGCATCCTCTTTTCTGGAGCGACAGCATCATTTCCCCAAGCTCCCCGTCGGTTACCTCTTCCCCGTATCCCTCATGACTGATGTCCCAGTTCTGGCAGAAATGGCACATCAGGTTGCAGAAGGTGAAAAAGATGGTTCCGGAACCATGGGTCCCTACAAGGGGTGGCTCTTCTCCGAAATGGGCATGGATGGAGGATACCCGCGCATTTTTTTCTGTATTGCAGATGCCGGTTTCGCCGGCTGTCCTGTTGACATGGCACTGCCTCGGACACAAGGTGCAATCTTCAAGAAGGGCTGCGGCTTTTTCCGCTTTCCGTGAAAGTTCTCCTGCGGCGAGGGCTTGCAGATATGCCGGCTTGAAATCAGTATCCATGAAAATCGGCTCCCGACACGTCTGTATTGTCGGTTATATTTGCAATCCCGGCCATTTTCAGCCGGTCGGCAGTCATTGTTGTGGAAAGGGCTCTATGAATCAATGGCATCATCGGTGTTTGATGTCAAGGGGGCGGATTTTCATCGTTGTAAATCATAAGGAATTTATTATATGTTGTATGAGTCGTCACGATAAAATGTACCTCCTTTGCGCCGTTTTCACTATGGGGAAAATTTCATGACAAAAAAAATCGTTGCGGTATATGCAAGTCCGCGAAGAAAAGGGAATACGGCCATGCTGCTTTCCATGGCGGTCAAGGGTGCAAGAGATGGTGGGGCGGAGATCGATCCCATCGTTCTCCGGGATTACCAGATCTCCCCGTGCCTTGAAATTTACGGATGTAAAAAGGACGGGGAGTGTGCCATCAAGGATGATTTCCAGCAGATCCGGGATCGTCTCCTTTCCGCGGACGGCATTATGATTGCCACGCCGGTGTTTTTTTATACGGTCAGCGCGCATTTGAAAATTCTCATGGACCGGTGCCAGTCATTGTGGGTGAAAAAATACTGGATCGGCAATGATGTTGATGAAAGGCAGCAGATCGTCAGAAAAGCATTCCTTATTGCAGCGGGCGCGACGAAAGGGAAGAAGCTTTTTGACGGGATGCTGCTTTCGATGAAATATTTTCTTGACGTGCTCGATGCCCGCCTCGAAAATCGTCTCTTGTGCCGGGGGCTTGATTTTGAAGGGGATGCGCTCCGTTTTCCGGAATATATGGATGCGGCATACCGCATGGGAATGGAATTTTCCCGATCCGCAGGCCGTATTGAAACCGGGGAACCCCGCGGCGACGGGTAGTGTGCAGCCGGATTTTTCATGAAAATCATACCATTTTGCTCATACGGTTTGACACGGGGCGATTTTGATGGAATAAAGAATTTTTTGCCGGGATGCGGGCAATGAAAAACAATGCAAAATACGGCGGGAACGTAGGATTTTCTAAAATCAGCAGAAGGTAGTATCCATAATGGGCGGGTTATTCGGCGCAATATTGAAAAACGACTGTGTGATTGATGTGTTTTACGGAACGGATTATCATTCGCACCTGGGAACCCGCCGCGGCGGGATGGCTGTTAAAAACAAGGAGCGGATCTTAAAATCGATCAAGAAGATCGAGAACAGTTACTTCAGAACCAAGATGGGCTCCGAGATTCCCGGTTTTCACGGAACCAGCGGCATCGGCGTTATCAGTGACAACGACGCACAGCCGCTGATTCTGGGAACGCATCAGGGGACGTTCGGCATTGCCACCGTCGGTAAAATCAACAACCTGGATGAGATCTCAAAGGCGGCTTTCCGGCAGAAAATCCATTTTTCCGAGGCGGGCGGCGGCGCGGTCAACCCCACCGAGCTCGTTGGCATGCTCATCAGCCAGAAAGACAGCTTCGCGGAAGGCATTGTACATGCCCGGGAAAGGATAGAAGGTTCGTGTTCGATGCTGCTGCTGACGGACGACGGGATTGTCGCCGCGCGCGACAAACTGGGGAGGACGCCCCTTATCATCGGCAAAAAGGAGCAGGGGTATGCCGTCGCCTCCGAAACCACCGCTTTTTTTAATCTCGGATATGACGTCGAATATTTTCTCGGCCCGGGTGAAGTGGTGTGCATACGTCCCGACGGATTCGAGCAGCTTGTCCCCCCCGGGGACAGAATGCAGGTCTGCGCTTTTTTGTGGATATATTACGGGTATCCGGCCTCCAGCTACGAAAACATAAACGTCGAATCCGTCCGATACAGGTGCGGAAGAAAACTGGCCGGAAATGACGATACCTCCGTTGATCTGGTTTCGGGGATACCTGATTCGGGGATCGGCCATGCCATCGGTTATGCCAATGTCCGCAACATCCCGTATGCGCGCCCCTATGTAAAGTACACGCCGACATGGCCGCGCAGTTTCATGCCCCAGAACCAGGCGGATCGCGACCTGGTGGCACGGATGAAGCTGATCCCTGTTAAAGACCTGATTGACGGCAAGCGCCTGCTTTTCTGCGACGATTCCATCGTTCGGGGGACGCAACTCAAGGAAAATGTCAAGCTGCTCTTTGAAGCCGGGGCAAAAGAAGTTCATATGCGGGTTGCCTGCCCCACACTGATTCATCCCTGCCTGTTTTTGAATTTTTCCTTCTCCCGTTCAAGCCTTGACCTGGTCGGTCGAAAGGCGATCCATGTGGTCGAAAAAACGGATGACGAGGCGATGATACAGGATTATATGGCCGATTACGCGGATCACAGGACCGCAAAGTGCGCCCGAATGGTCGAAAATATACAGGAGCGGCTGGGGCTCACCTCCTTGAAGTTTCAACGGATAAACGATATGATCGAAGCAATAGGGCTGCCCAAAGAAAAGCTTTGCACCCACTGCTGGGACGGGAGCAGCTATTATTGACGACTTCGCAAAAAGTCCAATATCTGCGTTGCGCGCAATCTTTGAAGAATCTCACGTACGGCTAAGTACGCTCAATTCTTCAAAAATTGCACGCGCCTTGATCTTGAACTTTTTTCAAAGCCGTCTGATCACGACTTTTTACGAAGCCATCATTATTGAATCGCCTGAATTGCAATTCCGACCCGCGTACTTATTATGATAGATGGCACAACAACAATGGGATATTTTGGGAAAACTTTTATACCGAAAGGAGACATCATTCAATATGTCGATGTCAATAGCGCTTGCCGGAAAAGGCGGAACCGGTAAAACCACCACAGCCGGTTTTCTGGTCAAATATTTGTTGAAAAATGGCAAAATGCCGGTCCTTGCCGTTGATGCGGATTCCAATGTGAACTTCAACGAGGTCTTGGGGCTCGAAGTTACCGATACGATCGGGCAGGCCAGGGAAGAAATGAAGAAAGGGGATGTCCCCCCCGGTATGACCAAGGACGTGTTTATCTCCATGCGCCTTGAGCAGGCCGTTATTGAATCCGGGGATGTGGACCTGGTGGTCATGGGGCAGCCGGAAGGATCCGGATGCTACTGCGCGGCAAACACCCTCCTTACGAATTTTCTGGAGCGCCTGACCGACAATTACCCCTATATTGTCATGGACAATGAAGCCGGTATGGAGCATATAAGCCGGTTGACCACGAAAAATATCGACGTCCTGCTGATTGTGACAGACGCCTCCCGCCGGGGGCTGCAGGCGGCGATCCGGATACACGAGCTGGCAGGCAGCCTCAATATCGGCGTAAAACGGAGCTGCATTGTCATCAACCAGGCAAAGGGGGATCCACCGGAAGAAGTTCTCGACATGATAAAAACAGCCGGCATTGAATATATTGGCTCGATTCCTGCCGATGATTTGGTGTATGAATTTGATTTTACCGGCCGCCCCACGATCGAGATGCCGGAAGATAGCGTCGCGGTTCAGGCGGCATATCGTGCATTTGACACCTTCATGCAGGATGGATGATGAAGTCGAGGCCCCGGAAATGCCGTATGAAAATCTATACATATATTATATAAACGGTACGGTACCCGATGGCAGGGGGCTGTTCGGGGATGGGTTTATCGGCAACTGGCAGGAACCCGACAGTTCCTTTCTTTTTTTTTCCGAGCCGGCCGATGAACAGGTTGCCTCTCTTGTTGCCGAAAAGGACGGTTTGGCATTGAAAGACCGTTTTTTCATGCCCTACGAGGATTGGATCGGGGGAGAGTTGCAGGCCTTTTCCGCCGCCGGCGTCCGCGTTGTACCGCCGTGGCTTGCGCCAAAAGAGAAAACAGACCGGAGCCTGATCCTGCTGGATCCGGGCGTGGTTTTCGGATCCGGGACCCATGCGACGACCCGTGACTGCATGCGTGCCATGGCAGCGGTCTTTTCCAATATCACCGTTACAAGAACGATCGACCTCGGCTGCGGCACGGGCCTCCTGTCTCTGGCGGCGGCCCGTATGGGGAGCGCATATGTGCTGGCGGTAGACAGGAATTACCTGGCGGTAGAAACGACAAGGGACAATATTTTCCGAAACAACCTGCAGGATCGCGTTCTGGCGGTTCACGGCTGTGCCGAGGACTTTGTCGCCATGGATGCGGACCTTCTCGTTGCAAACATTCACTACGACGTGATGAAAAGGCTGGTAAGCGCCCCTGGTTTTTTAAAGAAAAAATGGTTTGTCCTTTCCGGCCTGCTTCGTACGCACACGATTCACATTGAAGACGATTTGCGTCACCATGGCGCCGAAATTGGGTATAGGTGGTCTGAGGACGGTGTCTGGTATACGCTTGCAGGGACCTGCGGATTCTGATATATGCCATGGAAGCAGGTCTTTTTGCTGTTTTTGGGATTGAAACCCGGTTTTTCCGGCCGCAGGAAAGATCAATGGCAGGGTGAAAGATCAATGGCAGGCCTTTGCTGGATGCTGTAAAGGGAACCCATGTATATCAAGTGTTGGGGATCAAGGGGGTCAACGCCTGTATCTGGTGCCGAGTATGATAAATACGGCGGTGATACCACGTGCATTGAGATTCGCACCGAAAGCGAAGATCTGATTATCGTGGATGCCGGCACCGGTATCCGCCGGCTTGGCAACCATCTTCTCCGGGAAGACCGCTCGGTTTTCAACTTTATTTTTACCCATTCCCACTGGGACCACTTGATGGGATTTCCTTTTTTCAAGCCGCTGCACAAGAGGGAATCTGACATCTATATCCACCGGTGCCCTTTTCCGGGAAAATATATTGAAACCATCGTAACAAAGCTCCTGCGCCCCCCCCATTTTCCGGTTCGCTATTCGGATCTGAAAGCGTGCATTACTTATAAAAACGGATGCCCCGGAACCTTTTCCATCGGTTCGGTCACGATCACCCCCATATCATTGAGCCATCCCAACGGGGGGTGCGGCTACAGCTTTGAAGAAAACGGCAGGCGGTTTGTTTTCCTGACCGATAACGAACTGGGATTCATCCATGAAGGCGGCCTTTCTTATGATGAATATGTCGAATTCTGCGGCGGTGCGGACCTTTTGTTCCATGACGGTGAATATACGCCTTCAGAATACAGGGAAAGCATTGAATGGGGGCATTCCAGCTACATGGACACCCTGCGCCTGGCCTTTGATGCCGGTGTGCGCCGCCTTGGGATCTTCCATTTGAACCAGGAAAGAACGGATGGGGATGTAGACGCGATTGTTGACTGCTGCAATGAGGTCGTTGCCGGTAAAAATGTTTCCCTGGAATGTTTTGCGGTCGCCCGTGACATGGAGTTTTACTTGTAGACAGCGCGGTTTACGATCCGGAAAGTTTTGCAGAGGCGCCCTTTACGGGTGCCTTTGTGTTGAGATGGGTTCTATGAAAGAGATTTCACAATATCCGGACAGATGACTTTTCGGCAACCCGATGACAGGATTTATGATGGATCACGACGCCGGATGGGTGGTGGATCTTTCGATGGCGCCCCCCTCCCTGCACGACAACACGGCGGATGCCGATCGCCTTCAACGGGAGATTTTCCGGAAAACCGGAATCGGCACCGTTGCGATCGACCTTGCGCTTCTAAGAGAACTGCCGGCCCGGTTGAACAACTGGGGCTACCGGTGTCGATGCGTTTTTTTTAAAAGTCCCGGCGGTTCTTTTCTGATAGATATTCTGCCCATTGAGGATCCGGGAATGATTGCCGGGATTGCCGTGGATCTGGGCACCACCCGGGTGGTTGTGGAACTGGTGGATCTCGTCACCGGCAAAAGCCATTTGCAAAAGGCTTTTGATAATCCCCAGTGCGAAATCGGACCGGATATCCTTGAGCGCGTTCATTATTCGGACAGGCCCGGAGGGCTTGCGCGTCTTCATCGGCTGATCATCGAAGCCATAAACGAAGAGATTGGTCGAATCTGCAGAAAAGCGGGCATGGCCCGCGACCGTGTCTACCTTATGGCCGTGGCCGGCAACACGACCATGACGCATCTTTTCGCGGGAATCAGCCCGCGCGGAATCATCCGGGAGCCGTACATCCCGGCGGTCAACCGTTTTGGTGCCGTCCGGGCGGAGGATCTGGGCATTCAAATAAACCGGCGCGGCCGCGTTTTCATGTTCCCCAACGTGGGGAGTTATTTTGGCGGAGATTTGATAGCGGGGGCCTTTTATGCGGGATTTCATTCGTCAAGGGATATTTCCATCATCGTCGATGTCGGCACCAATGCGGAAGTGCTGCTGGGAAACAGCGAATGGCTGGTCGCCTGTGCCGGCGCGGCCGGCCCGGCCCTTGAAGGAGGGGTTTCGGAAATCGGGATGACCGCCGGTCCGGGGGTTATCGACGCGGTCACCATCGATCCGGAGACGCGGGAATTTCAGATCAGCACCATTGACGATCAGCCTCCCAGGGGAATCTGCGGTTCGGGCATGATCGATCTGGCCGCCGCCCTTTTTCTTTCCGGAATGATGGATATTCGCGGACGCCTGGTGCCCGACGCCTGCGGAGACAGATTCCGGGAAACAGACGGCATCCCCAACATTGTACTGGTGCCGGAGGAAATGTCTTCAACCGGTGAGGCGCTTGTCATAAGCCAGGTGGATATCGACAGCCTTGTTCGGTCAAAAGCCGCCATGTATACGATCCTCGAGACCCTTCTGAATTACGTGGGCATCGATTTCGAAGATATCAAAACGTTTTACGTGGCAGGAACGTTCGGATCGTTTATAAAGCCGCGTTCGGCCATATCCATTGGCATGATTCCGGATCTGCCGGAAGAAACGTACCGGTCGCTGGGGAATTCTTCCCTGAAAGGGGCTGTTCGTCTTTTGACGGAAAGGGATGCCATGGACGCCATTGCCTCCATCCGGGACCGGATCACATACCTTGAACTCAACGTTAACCAGGACTTCATGAACCGTTACAGCGCGGCAAAATTTTTCCCCCATACCGACGCGTCCCGGTTTCCTTCCGTTTCCTTCCGGCAATAGGGCATGCGGGATCCGTATTTCAGCAACCGCTCGGGTTACGTGTCGTCGTCTTTTTGCTGCGCCATTTTTTCCTTCAGAAGCGATCCGAATCCGGTTGACGCCTCTCCCTGATCCGGTTCTTTCGCTTTTTCCAGCGAGTCCTCTTTCATGGACAGCCGGATCTTTTTCTGGTCGGCCTTGATTTCCAGGACATACACTTCCACCGGATCTCCGATCGCAAACCGCTCCAAGGGATTTTCCCCGGTTTCATGGGGAATTTCGGAAATATGGACCAACCCCTGGATCTGCTGGTCAATTTCGACAAAAATTCCGAATTCCGCTATATTTGCGATTTTTCCGGAGACGGTGGTTCCCGGTGGATATTTTTCCGGAAGGCGTGTCCACGGATCGGGGGCAAGCTGCTTGATGCCCAGCTTGACCCGTTCGTTTTCCCGGTCGATTTCAAGGATTTTTGCCTGCACCGGCTGCCCTTTCCGGTAATGCGCATCAATTTTTTTCTGCCCCTGGGGCAGGTCCGATACGTGCGCAAGGCCGTCTATTTCTTCCGTGATCCCAATGAAAAGGCCAAAGTCGGTTACCTGCTTCACGACGCCTTCGATTATGGTGCCTTCCGGGTAATGCTCGTGAAGGGTGGCCCACGGGTTGGCTTCGAGCTGCTTGAGCCCCAGCGACATCTGCCGCTTTTGGGTGTCGATGGAAAGCACCCGGCATTCGATTTCATCTTCGATCTTGAGAACCTGGTTGGGGTGACGAATTTTCTGCGTCCACGAAAGATCGGATAAGCCCACAAGACCGACGATGCCTTCTTCCAGGGATACAAATGCACCGTAATTTTTCAGGCTGATCACCTTTCCGGTTACCGTTGCCCCCACTGGATAGTTCTCCTCGATGTTTTCCCACGGGTCGGGGGTCAGCTGCTTGATGCCCAGAGAGATTTTCTTGTTTTCTGCATCGATGTCCAGGATTTTTACCTGTACCGCGTCGTTGATCGTGTAAAATTCAGAAGGGTGGCGGACCGGTCCCCAGGAGATGTTACTGATGTGCACGAGGCCGTTTATGCCGCCAATATCGACGAAAATGCCGTAGTCGGTAATGTTTTTCACCGTGCCTTCGACGATATCGCCTTCCGCAACCGAAGAGAGGGTTTTTTCCGAAAGCCGCTTCCGTTCTTCCTCGATCAGGACCCGCCTCGAAAGCACGATATTGCGTTCCTGCTTGTTGAACTGGACGATTTTAAATACAAACGATTGATTCAGCCACTCTTCGGGATTTTTTACCGGTTTGTCGTCGAGCTGGGAGGCCGGCAGAAAAGCGTTCAGGCCGATGTCCACCACATACCCCCCCTTTACCCGGGAAACAATCGTGCCTTCCACGGTCCGGTCGTTTTCATAGGCCTCTTTCAACGTGTCGAAACGTTTGTCCCGTATCGCCTCTTCCCGCGAAAGCACGGGGTATCCGTCCTCTTCCTTGCGGACCAGGAAGACTTCGACCCTGTCGCCGATATTGACACTTAGTTTACCGTTGGCATCCAGAAATTCTTTCTTGGATACAAGCCCTTCGCTTTTGTAGCCGATATCGATAAGAACGTTGTCTTTTTCAATATCAACGATTTCACCTTCTATGACATGCCCCGATTTGATTGCCTTCAGGCTGTCTTCGTACATGGCCATGAAGTCTTCATCGCTTGTCGGCTCCTGTTCTCCAAAATCGGGCGATTTATCGGTTTTTTCATTGTTTTCTGCCATCCAGTCCTCCAAGGGGGAAAGTCATTGGATACGGGTATCACCATCTCTCATGCATACTTAAATTTAAGCATCTGCGGATAAAATGCAAAACCTCCCGGCAAATAAATCATCCGATATTTTTCACGATCCGGGAGCTGCTTGAAAAGAAAGGGCAAGGGGCCGGAAGGCAGCGACGGTAAGATTCTGATGATATATGCGCTTTTTTAATCAAGATGGAAAAATCTGCTTGCAATTTTTATAAATCCCATTATTATGGAATTAATCTGTAAAGGCCCGGGTTTGGTGGGCGGGCTGGTTTCAAGAAGGAAGGACCCCGTTTTTCAGAGTGGCTACCTCCAGTTTGAGACCATGAGAAAATTAAGAGAAAGGAGGATAGGCACAAATGAAAAACGGAACAGTAAAATGGTTTAATGACAGCAAGGGTTTTGGTTTTATCGAACAGGAAGACGGCCCGGACGTATTCGTTCATTTTTCCGCTATCAATTCCAATGGTTTTAAATCATTGAACGAAGGCGACAAGGTGAGCTTTGAGGTGGAGCAGGGCAAAAAAGGTCCGGCGGCAGTCAACGTAACCGTCTTATAAAACATCCTGTACAATTTTTCGCTTCATAAGAGGGGTGGTTCCCGGTAAAAAGGAATCGCCCCTTTTCTTTTGAAGCCCGATGGCCAGGGCACACCTTCTTCACGGACAAGCCTGGCTTTCAGGCTTCCCGGGCGGTGTTTCGCCGGCATCCGGCCGGTAAAGGGGGAGGGAAATTTCAAAAGCCTGTTTTTCCGATGTTTTCTCCCTGCAGCAAAGCGTCCCCCCATGGGCCTCTATAATGGTTTTTGCGGCAAACAATTTCGATAAATGGCCGTCTTTGGTAAAAGGTCCATAGACATCCATCTTTTCCGGACGCGGCGGGACAAAGGGGGAAAAGACGGTAGCGACGATGATGGTATCGGAAGCCAAATGTCCGTAGATTTCCAGTACCGGATTGTCGGATACCGATTCCGAAGCGAATTCCAGCAAGAGACCAATCGCTTTTTCCAGCAGTTCCCGATTGACCAACCCCGTTGCAGAGCGGGGGGGCCATGTGCAATTTGTTTGAATGCGAACCCCGTTGTTTTTTTTTCGACACTTCGCGCGGGCGTCTTCAAGGATATTTTCAATATCGTGCATTTCACGGGTGACTTTCGGGGTGCGGAAAAATTGACGGCAGTACCGCATATAGGCCTTGATCCGGGCGTTTTCATCGGCTATGAGCCGGATTATTTTTTCTCCCTTCGGGCTGAGCCGCTCATTTTTCAATCCGTGCACGGCAAGGTCCATGTTGTGCAAAAAATTTCCGGTTTCATGCCCCATTTGCCTGGAAACAGCACATCTGATCAGCAGCTGCTCCTCAAGATCCGGTTCGGATTTCATTGTCTTACTCGCTTTTTTCGATGTGATATCTTCGTATTTTTTCGATCAGCGTTTTTCTGGCGATGCCCAGCATTTCAGACGCGCGCGTCTTGTTGTGTCCCGAGGTCTGCAGCGCCAGGCGGATCATATGCTTTTCCATTTCCTTCAGATTTATGCTGGAAAGCGTTGAACCCGATTCGGACGCAAGCGGCAGACTGCGGGTGGTTATCAGGTTTTTCCGGCAGGTGATAACCGCGCGTTCAATCACGTTCACCAGCTCCCTGACGTTTCCGGGCCATTGATAGGTTATGAGCGTGTTCATTGCGCTTTCGGATATGCCTTCCAGCGGGCGGTGATAGATCGCGGTAAATCGTTTAAAATAGTATTCGGCAAGCCTCGGTATATCTTCTTTTCGTTCCCGCAGGGGCGGGATCTCAATAATGTACATGTTGAGACGGTAAAGCAGGTCCTGCCGGAACCGTTGTTCCGCAACCGCCGTTTCGAGGTTGGTGTTGGTCGCCGCAACGACCCGAAAGTCCGAGTACAGGTTTGAGGTGCCGCCGACCCGCTTGAATTCCCTCGCTTCCAGGACGCGAAGCAATTTTGATTGCAGTGCCATGGGCGCGTTGCTGATTTCATCGAGAAAAAGCGTTCCCTTGTCGGCAATCTCAAACAACCCCTTCTTTTGCGCCATGGCCCCGGTAAAGGATCCTTTTTCATGGCCGAACAGCTCGCTTTCCATGAGTCCCGGTGCAAATTCGGAGCAGTTCACCGCGAAAAAACTGTTGCTGCGCCGTGGACTTCGTTCATGAATGGCTCTTGCCACAAGTTCTTTGCCGGTGCCGGTTTCCCCTGAAATCAGTACAGTAACTTTGAGGCCCGCGACCTCTTCAATGGATTCCCGGACTTTTTTTATACCCTCGGAGGCACCGATAATGGATGACCCGCGGACGGACCGCAGGGCTTTTTCTTTTCGAAGGGATTCTATTTCTTCGAGCATCCGGTGTTTTTCTACGGCTTCACGGATCGTTGACCAGAAAAGATGGAGTTTGTCGTCAATCGGCTTTTCAAAATAGTGAAACGCCCCCTGCTTTATTGCGGTGATCGCTTCTTCCGATGAACCATACGCGGTAATCAGGATGACGGGAATATCCGGACGCATGTCCTGCATCCGGGTGAGCAGTTCAATCCCGGTCATTTCCGGCATCTGAACATCCGAAATAACAACGTCCGCCCCTTTTCTGCACAAGTAGTCGAAGGCATCTTTTGCGGATTTATATGGAACTACGGTGAAATCGTTTGTTTCCGGGAGGCAGCAGAACAGTTTCAGGAAATTCTCGTTATTGTCGATCATTAGAATGGTTGCATCGTTCATACGACACCCCTACCAGAAAACAGCGTTTGTGTCTAAGAAAAATCATGTTTTTTCAATTTTTCCGGGGTTTTGTTTCATTGTGTTACAGCAGGGCAAGGGGTATTGTAACAAATTGTAACGATTTGACCGCAACGACGGAAGAATGATTTTATCTGATTTTTATATCAATGGGTTATGATCCATGCGGATAAGAATTTGGTGGCATGATTGTTGCTCTATATTCTTGTCGACGGATATGCGGTAGCCGGAAATACAAAAACCGACCGTTTCAAAATGCTGCCGTATTGGAAAGACGTCTGTCGGGCAGCGGATCACCCATAAACCGAAAGCGGTTTTTCGCCTGAATCATACGAGATACTTTTTACAGGCGCGGCAAGCCTTTTGGGAGGAGCGAGCACATGCAAGACAGCCTTCGTGGTGTTGTAACCAATATTTTAGGCAGGGATATCTTTGAAATACAGGTGATCGGTACCGGTCCGTTCAATGAAAACAAATATAAACCCGCTCAATGCATTCGCATCGCCGGAATCAATGACCCGGAACTCTATCCGGGAAAACCGGATGCATGCCGGATAGAAAAATTGAAAGACAGGGAGGTGCGCTGTTTTATCGTTGCCATGGATGCGGATGGGAATGCGGTTGCAGTGGTTCAGTGCATTCATTGAAAAATTACAGGGGGTATGCCACTACCCTGCGGTTGGGGCTCCGCCCCCGGCTTTCCGTGGCAAGTCCCTGCCGGTTGATAAATTCGTGCTGTAATCGCCGGAATCGGGCGTTTTGGGGTGAGAGTTCAAAGGGGGCGCCGGTTTTGTGTACCGCAATAACCGCTTTTTCCGCTTCTTTTTCCGCTGCGGATTCATCCGGAAACGTTTTTGGATGAACCGGATTCTTTCCGGCGGCGGACTCCGGGAAAATGTTTCGGAGAAAGTTTTCGATCTGGGTGATGGTGTTGCTCTTGATCACGTGGACGGGCATACCGTTTTTTTGCACTTCGCGGAGGCGGAGCGGCTTTTTCTTTTCCTGTGATTTGAGCGTTAGCACCATATCGGCGCTTTCCATGTCCGAGACCAGGTACGCAGGGGCGCGCAGGTCGCTGATGGCGCGCTGGGTATGCTTCCGGCTTACCCCGTACGTAAAAATGCGGATCGCCTGGTATGCGCCGGGTGCAGCATTCGGTGCAGTGTGGAGAAAGGTTTGCCGGAAAACCGGAACATCCGTTTTGCGGGTGAAAATTTGTCCCTGGTCGCCGCGCTGGCGGATTTCGGGCTCGACCGGGATGCCGCGCAGCATGGCGTCGACGACATGCCCCAGATCATAATGGACAACCATGTGGTCGCGATTCTGTATCTCCACGAGGACGTCAAACGTTGGCGGGGATTTCCTCTCAAGGATTGTTTTCCTGGTCTTCCGCCTGCGGGCTTCTTCATCGGATATGGTAACGGAGGATATGCCGCCGACCAGGTCCGACAGGGTCGGATTCGCCATCAGGTTGTCCACGGTATTGCCGTGGGCGGTGGCAATCAATTGAACGCCGCGCTCGGCAATGGTTCGGGCGGCCAAAGCCTCCGCCTCGGTCCCGATCTCGTCGATCACAATCACTTCGGGCATGTGATTTTCGACGGCTTCGATCATGACGGCATGCTGAAGGTGGATGGACGGTACCTGCATGCGCCTGGCCCTTCCGATGCCCGGGTGAGGGATATCCCCGTCCCCGGCAATTTCATTGGAGGTATCTACAATGACGACCCTTTTCCCCATATCATCCGCAAGTACCCGTGCCGCTTCCCGCAGCAGTGTTGTCTTGCCGACCCCTGGGCGGCCGAGAAGCAGAATGGAAAGGCCGCTTTCGATAACATCCTGAAGAATGTCGACCGTGCCAAATACGGCCCGGCCGACCCGGCATGTCAGTCCAATGATGGTCCCGAACCGGTTTTTTATGGCCGATATCCGGTGCAGCGTACGTTCGATACCGGCGCGGTTGTCCCCCGTAAAGCGTCCCACCCTGCCGACGATATAGTCAATGTCTTTCTGGGTGCCGCATTCCCCGGAGATCTCATGGATTTTACCGGGAAACCGTGCTTCCGGTGTTCTGCCAAGGTCGATGACAATTTCAATCAAATCGTTGCAGTCCGGGTGGTTTTCTATGGCCTCCCGGATATGCGGGGGCATCACCGAGAGCATCCGGTCGATGTCATCCGTTGTCGGCGTTGTTACGTCATTCATATGAAGCGGTTTGTCCGAATGGTTCATTTATATTTTTATGGCTCCGGGTTGCCGGGTTCACTTCGTGAGCAAAAACAAAGTAATAAAACGGGAATCCAGGTCTTTTTCATCGACATCCGCAAATTCGTCTTCCATTGCCGTAAAAAGATGTTCAAGGGATGCAGCGGCTTTCAGGGAAATATCATGCGCCGTACACCCGGTCGTAGTGGAAAGCCAGTCAAGAAAATCCGATTTTACGGAATCCTTGATATGCCCCTTGTCTCCACCTTCCTCCCACAGGGATCGGTAGAACGGGCGGAACGAGTTTACGGAGATCGGCTCCACCCGGTCATAGGGCGGGATATCGATTCTGCTTTTTGCCCACAGCGTCAGCAAAACGGCATGAAAGGTGACAAACTGCCGCTCAGGCAACCCTTTCGTATGGATATCCATAAGCGAGAACATCCGGTCGAAAATCATGGCTTCGTCCAGGGCCCTTTCGGCCTCCCGTATGTCGTCGATGGAGGAAAATTCCCTGTAAAGGTAACCGGATTTATAATTGTCGAAATGTTTCGGATAGTTGAGCAGCAGTCCCCCGATGTGTCCAACCAGGTATTCGCCCCAGAAGGCAAGCGCCAGCCGGTTTTTAGCAAACCAGCTTTGTTTCTGCCATTTTTCGGCCCTTTTTTTCAACGCCAGAACCAGTGCATAGCCGGTGCGGAAGATGTCTGTGAGCGAATAATTGGAAATGATCCAGGCGCTCCGGCTTGCTTCGGGAGGCGCTTTGGTTCCCGCCAGCCGCTGAATGCCGATGCCCAGGTAGCCGCATGCTTTGTTCACAATGGATTTCAGCTGCTCTCTTTCTTTGATGGGGCTTTGATCCGCTGCGATGATCCGGTTGCAAAGGGATGCGAATTCGGTCTGTATCTCGTTGAATACCTCCTCGGCATCGATATGCGCCAGGGCGTTTCCGAAAAGGGTGTTGCGTTGAAGCATGACCGCATGGTTCACGGGAACCGGTACGGTAAAGTCCATTGCCGCTTCTTTTTCAATGCGTTTTCGGGGGGTCTTTTGGATGGCCTCCGGCTTCACCGGCGCATACACACCTACCGCTTCATCAAAGGGAAGAAATCCCTTTTCCGCCAGCCGGACGTTTCGGAACCGGAAGGCCTCTTCCTCGCTTTCGCCGGGAATTACCGATGCTGCGCGGAGAAGCATCACTTGGTATGCCATGTGATCTTCATCGGCAATGCGGTGTACCAGGGTATATAGAAAATTTTCCATTTCTTCCCGGTCTTCCTCCTCCTCGATCCCGGTAAAGGCCTCCTTTGAAAACCGGACATAAAACACATCGTCGCAGGTGAAAAAGCCGTCCCCCAGGTCGCTTGGGTCTTCATCATGCTCGCGCACGAAAATATCGGCTGTCCGGTTCAGATAATATTCCAGGAGCGGGTATTTTTCCTGCATGGTCCACTCCACGAAGCGGCCGGGATCCGCCTGGTGCAGAAGGTTCAGCCAGTAGCCGACCCTTTCCAGCTGCATCCGGTCGCGATGCCATGCGTCCATGTCCAGAATGTATTCCCACTGGCGGTTGGAAGCCAGGGAAAGAATGTCAAGGGCATCATGGTGGCCGATGTCGTTGAGTAAAAAAAAGAAGTCCTCTTCTGCCATTGAATGCACAAGCGCCCGGTTTGTGGGGTGATCGAGGATCGCGTCCAGGGCGTCTTCCGGCGCCATTGCGAAAATGCGCTTCTTGTCGGCCGTAAGGCGTGCCATGCGCTGGCGGTGTATTTCGGCGAGGCGTTTCTCTTCGGTTTTGGCGTCCATATCCATTGATTTTATCCTGCATGCCTTTTTGCTGCCGGGCCTTTTGGTACAGGGGTAATCGCACCTGCGACAAAAGAAGGGGCAGCGGCGATGCCGCAAGGGCATCGACTTTTGTTTATAATAATATCGCTGATGACGTGTTGCAGCAACAGGAAAATGTGTCAAGGAAAATGTGTCAAGCGTCGGGTCGCAAATGATGACAGGGGAAGCGGTTTTCTTTTTGGGCAGGTATCTGCCGGGGTCGGTTCAACAGCCCTTTGCTGAAGCGCTGCAAAGGGCTGTTGAACCTTTTCTGTATTCTTATTTACCCGGGCATTCGGCTTTTATGGCCGCATCGATGTCCGCATCACTGTACGCCTTGTCGAAGTGGGTTGAAAATTCAATGGCCAGGGCTTTTGCCCGTTTTTCAAATTCGGCCTTGTCTTCCCATGTGTTCTCGGGAATAAGCACCTCGTCGGGCACGCCCGGGCATGTTTTGGGCACATTGAGATGAAACAGTTCATTGTGCGTGTATTCGACATTTTCGAGCTTCCCGTCAATAGCGGCACTGATCATGGCCCGGGTAAGAGTGATGTCGATTCTGGAACCCACGCCGTAGGGGCCCCCGCTCCATCCCGTGTTGACCAGGAAAACCCGTGTTTTGTGTTCCTTCATTTTTTCGCCGAGAAGGTCGGAATAGTAAAACGGCCGGGCCGGCATGAACGGCTGGCCGAAGAAACGGGAAAAAGCGCTTTGCGGCTCTTTTATTCCGGTTTCCGTACCCGCGAGCTTGCTCGTGTATCCCATGAGGAACCAGAGCATGGCCTGTTGGGGATTCAGGGCGGATATGGGGGGGAGCACCCCGTTGGCATCGGCGGTCAGAAAAATGATGGTGCTGGGATGCCCCGCCCATGCTTCGAGTTTTACGTTGGTCAGGTAGCGCAGCGGATACGATGTGCGGCTGTTCTGGGTAAACCGGTCGTCGGACAGGTCAACGGTGCCATCCGGATAGGTCATGCAGTTCTCGATGATGACGCCGTTGTCCAGGGGGGCCCTTTTACTGAAAACCGCCCTGTGGATTTCCGGTTCCTTTTCAGGGTCCAGATCAATGAGCTTTGCATAGCAGCCGTGTTCGAAATTGGCGATGCCGCTGTGATTCCAGCCGTGCTCGTCGTCGCCGATAAGGAAGCGGTCCTTATCCGCGGAAAGCGTGGTTTTTCCGGTGCCGGAAAGCCCCAGGAAAAGAGCGACCCTGCCTTGCCGGTCCTCGTTTGCGGAGCAGTGAATGGGAAGAATGTTTTCGAGGGGCAGGTAATAGTTCATGGCGGTGAACAGCAGCTTTTTGGCGGAGCCGCAATAGGCGGATCCGAACACCAGTCCCAGGCGGTTCTTGAAGTCTATGGCAATGACCATGTCCGATGTGCTGTCGTCGGCACGCTTTCTGAGCTTCCCTTCGTATTTGGCGGCGTCGATCTTGTCATAGGGGACCACCAGCAGCGTGAAAGGCTTTTCTGCAAACACGCTTTTATCAATGGTTCGGGGCACGGGGCGGAACATGTTCATGGTGAAAAGGCTGGTAATGGCATAGTTGGTTACGGTGCGCACCGGGAGCGCATAGTCGGGATCGGCACCGATGACGCAATTTGTAATAAACAGGCGCGGTTTTTTCCAGAGGCAGGTAAGGGCGTCCGTCCAGAGTTCGTCGAAGACCTCCGGATCCATGGGAAGATTGTTGGGGGACGTCCAGTCAATATATTCTGAAAGCTCCGGGTGTTTTACCAGGACCGTATCATCCGGGGAGCGTCCGGTGGATTCCGGGGGCGTCCATGTGGATAATGCGCCGCATGGAAGCACCACGGCTTCCTTTTGTTTTATGACCTGCTCGATTACGCTGGACCGTGAGGGATCGGTACGCACGTCCGGGTGATTTCTCAGCATACGGTTTAACGCGTTGACAAATTTCATGGCTTTTTTCCAGCTTCTGTTATCGCTTGTTATTGTTTGAATATGAAGGACAGTTCATTGTCGCAAATCATATGTAACACACCAAAATAGTGGTATGACAACACCACGGCGCAAAAGGGTGGTGGCGAAAATTATCGTTTGCACGGAAATTTGGGGACAACCGGCATCTGGAGCGATATCCACTTCAGGACCTTGTCGAACTCGCTGCCGAGTTCCGCAAGTGCCCGGCCGCGGTGGCTGACCCGGTTTTTATCCTCCGGGGGCATTTGTGCGAACGTCTGGCCGGCCGGCGGATAAAAAAACACGGGGTCATAGCCAAAGCCGTTTTTTCCGGCGGGTTTTTCGGCAATCACGCCTTCACACCGGCCTTCATATGTCAGTGCCTGGCCCGTTGGGATCGCAATGGATATCACGCACTCAAATGCGGCCCGCCGATCGGAGACGGATTTCAGTTTTTCCAGCAGCAGTCGGCAGCGCTGTTCATCGTCGGCATCGGCCCCGGCAAAACGAGCCGAGTGAATTCCCGGTTCACCGCCCAGGGCCGCAACACTGAGGCCGGAATCGTCGGCAAGTGCGGGGAACCCCAGGACCCGGGCGGCAAAGGACGCCTTTTTGTAGGCATTTTCGTCAAACGTGGTACCGTCCTCTTCCACTTCGGGGATGGGGCCGAAATCATTGAGATTTCTGATTTCCACAGGGTAGCTCTTTAAAATATCCCGGATTTCAGTGGTTTTTCCCGGATTTCGGGTGGCGATAACGATTGTGGTTGTTTCGTCCATGGCAAATTGAGTATAAAAAAAACTGCTTGATGTAACGACCGGTTTTTATCGGCAAATCACACCATGGTTGCAGGTTTGAAAAAAATGAAAACAGTTTGAATGATAAAAGCAACACTGTATAAACGATTTCAGGAGGAATGTAAACGGATTTTTTCAGGCGGCTGAGGCAGCGTTGTCCGTGGAAGGGACCAAGAAAATTCTTTACATGAATAACATCCCTGTTATATGAAACTTCTGGTGGAAGGCCCGATAACGGGCGCTTTTTTTTGCAATATAGCTGACGGTTGAAATCTGTACGACTATCGGAGCAAAGGACTGAAAATGCATAAATTACTTCAGGACAAGCCGGGAGAGAAGATGTTTCTGCTCGGCAACGAGGCCATCGCGCGAGGCGCCGTCGAGGCGGGAGTGGCATTTGCGTCGACGTACCCCGGTACGCCTTCGTCTGAAATTTCGTTCAACCTTTTCCGTATGGCCAGGGAAAGCGAACTGTATTTCGAATATTCCACCAACGAGAAGGTGGCCCTGGAAGTCGCCGCGGCCGCTGCGAATTGCGGCCTGCGAAGCATGTGCATCATGAAGCATGTGGGCGTCAACGTGGCGGCCGATGCCCTGATGACGCTCGCATACGTAGGCGTCAAAGGCGGTCTCGTCATCATTTCCGCGGATGATCCCTACATGTTTTCCAGCCAGAATGAACAGGACAACCGGTACTACGGGAAACTCTCCGGACTCCCGATCCTCGAGCCGTCCACGATTGACGAGGCGAGGCGGATTATCGCCGACGCCTTTGATCTTTCGGAGGACCTGGGCATCCCGGTAATCGTCCGCACGACCACCCGGATCAATCACTCCACCGGCGCCGTTGAATTCGGAACACGGATCCCGCCGAAGACGGCGGGCACTTTTGAAAAAGATCCCTTCAACCTTGTAACCGTCCCCGCGGTATCCAGAAATCTTCATGTGAAACTGCTGGAGAAAATCAGGCGCGCCGAGGAGATCTCCTGTGATTCGCGATACAATGTTATCCAGGGGGACGGGTCGCTTGGCATCATTGCCAACGGGGTGAGCGCCACGTATGTGGAGGATGCAATCAGGGACCTGAAAATCCAGGAGAAAACGCGCGTGCTGCGGATCGGGTTTTCCCATCCCATGCCGGCCCCCCTTGTTCGGACCTTTCTGTCCGGCTGCGAAAAAGTCTTGGTCGTGGAAGAAGGCGAACCGTACATGGAGGAAGCGGTCAAGGCCATTGCCCAGGAAGCCGGTTTTGTAAATCCAATCAAGGGAAAGGCGGATGGACTGTTTTCACGCCTTTTCGAATTCGACCCGGCAATGGTGCGTGAAAAAATCGCCAGCTATTTTGACATTCCCTATGAGGTTCCCGACAAACCGGATCTTTCCGATATTCCCGAGCTGCCCCAGCGCCCCCCCAACCTCTGCCCGGGCTGCGCGCACAGGGCCGTCTTTTATGAAGTGAACAAGGCAACCGCGGACATGGAGACGATCAAGCCCACCGATATCGGGTGCTACACCCTTGGTTTTCTCCCCCCCTTGTCCGCGGGCGATTTTCTGATCTGCATGGGGTCCTCCACCGGCACGGCAGGCGGTTTTTCAAAGGCCACCAGCAAAAAGGTGATTTCCTATATCGGCGACTCGACTTTTTTTCATTCAGGGATCCCGGGGCTCGTAAATGCGGTTTTCAACAACCACGATATGACGCTGGTGATCCTGGACAACCGGACGACGGCCATGACCGGCCATCAGCCGCATCCCGGGGTCGACATGAAGGCCTACGGCATGGAGGGGTACAACCAGATATCCATCGAATCTCTCGTTCGCGGCATCGGGGTGGGGCACGTAAGCGTCATAAAGCCCTATAACGTGAAAAAGAGCATGGCGGCCCTGAAGGAGGCCATCGAATACAAAGGCGTGTCGGTTGTCATTGCGCAGCAGGATTGCGCCCTCCAGGTCAAGGGGACAAAAAAGGCTGCGGGAAGGCCCTTTACCGTAAGCGATCGCTGCAAAGATCACCGGACATGCATAAACGAGCTGGCATGTCCGGCCTTTTACCTGGAAGACGGGCGGGTGAAGATTGACGCCGCACTTTGCACCGGGTGTTCGGTATGTGCGCAGGTATGTCCGGAAAATGCCATTGTACCGCTGCCCAGAAATGGCTGATTTGTCCAAAAAAAGCTTCCCGCATCGCCCGATGTTTTGGCGGAAGGAAGCCCTGAGGCCGGATTGACCCCGACCCTGGATTTCCCCGGAAGGACGAAACTTCTTTACGATCGTCTCCGGTTTCTGGTTTCTATTTTCAAAGGCTATGCCCGCTATACAGGAAAAAAATTATGAATGTCACACGACTGATTATTGTTGCAGTGGGGGGGCAGGGGAATCTGCTGGCCTCCAAGGTTCTGGGTGAAGCCGCCCGTCGCGAAGGGATTGCCGTGCGGATGAGCGAAATCCACGGCATGGCGCAGCGGGGGGGCGTTGTGGAGTCCGCGCTGGTTTTCGGCCCGGCGGAGAGCACCGTTATTTCCGATGGGGAAGCCGACATCCTCGTCAGCTTCGAACCCCTGGAAGCATTGCGGGCGCTGAAAAAATGCAATGCAAATACCGTGGTCATTACCAACACAAAGCCGCTGCCGCCGTTTACCGCGGCCATCGGCAGGGGTATCTATCCGGATATTGAAACTATCCGGAAGCGTATTGGGGAAAAAACGGCGCGTTTCATAGAAGTCGATGCGACCCGTCTGGCCGCGGAGGCCGGAAACGTTCTTTCCGTAAACATGGTCCTTCTGGGGACGTTGACGGCAACAGGACTGCTTCCCCTTTCCGAGGAGAATGTCAAAGCCGCCATTGCGGATACCACCCGGCGCGAGTTTCTGGAGATCAACCGGAAGGCCTTTGAAATGGGCAGGCAATCGGTATAAGGGATTCCTTATTCCGGCAGATTTTCTGAAAGGTGGTTTTTCACGATTTGTTCCTGCTCGTCGAGGATTTCCCGCAGGATTCCGATGTCGGTCATGGGATTCATGATAACGGTTCGGAGCACCACGATTTCGCAGGGGGCGAAAGCGTTCTGCCGCAGCGTGGTGCGGGAGACGAAGCTGTTTCCGGCCTCCCGCTGGAGTCTCTGCAGGTCCCGGTTGATGACATTTAACGCCGAATTGATCCGTTCTTTTTCGTCCATATCGGCATGGGCAATCCTTTCCCGCGTCCGGGCAGGGAAGAATCGATAGGTCAGTATGTTCAACACGGGGGGCGTCACCAGTTGGAAGTCCTCTCTTTTTTCGATCTCTTCGGCAAAAGCGCGGGCGGTTTCGATCCCGTGGTTAATCAGGAGGGCATACCCCTTTGCCCCCATTATTTTCAGCGCACAATCCAAAATGAGTGAATTTGCCTCCCTGGATCCGGAAAGCGAACGGATGCCCAAATCCACGCTTCCCCGCCGATTGACGTAATTGGAGTGATACGCGATGACATCCAGTATTTTGGGGTCCCTCACGTAAAGCATGCCGCACGTCATGGGCATGTAAAATTGTTTGTGCCCGTCAATGGTCACGGAATCGGAATGCTGGATGCCGTCCAGAAGATGCCTGTATTCCTTGGAAAAAAGCGTTGGACCACCCCAGGCGGCATCTACATGGAAATGGATGTTGTGGGTGTTGCATATTTCCGCGATCTGGGCCAGCGGATCCACGGTTCCCGTTTCCGTTGCGCCGGCAATCCCCACGATTGCAAGAATACATGTCCGGCTGTTTTCGGCGTGAATCTGTTTTATGGTTTCTTTGAGGGCGTCGATGTCGATGCGGTAATCGGCGTCGGTTTCAATGGGAATGACGGAGTTGCAGCCAAGCCCCAGTATGCCCGCGGCCTTGCGGAGGGAATAGTGGGCGAGGCGGGAGGCCAGAATGACGCACCGGTCCACGTTGTAAGCGGCAAATGCCGACGGCACCCCCTCGGATTCAATACCCGAAAATCCGGACTTGGGCGCGAAGCGGGCGTTTCTTGCCACCCACAGGGCCGTCAGGTTGGCGGTGGTCCCCCCTTCGGTAAAAACGCCCAGCGTGGTGTCGGTATCCTGGACGTGCTTTTCATAGAACGGCCGCCCCCTCTTGTATATCATGGAATGGATCTTGGCGATGACCTGTTTTTCGATGACCGACACAACTTTTGAGGTTTCGACCTTTACCACGTTCTGATTCAGGGCGGCGACGATGGTTTTCAGGTGAACCATGAAAAACGGAATTGCAGAGGTCATGTGCCCGACGAAGTAGGGGGATGCCACGTTAACGGCATGCGGAGCGATTTCCTTGATCAGGCAGGTGATGACATCGGCGAGTTTTTTTTCAGGGTCCTCGCTGATTTCCGTGATCATGAAATGTTCGGAAAGTTCCTTGAGGCTTTTGGCCTCGGTAATACCCACATGCTTTTTCAAAAATTCGTGCAGGCCGAAGAGCATCTGCTCCATGTACTTGATCAGCGTCTGCCTGCTTGCATCGTCTTCCGGCCGGAGAAAGACCCGCATCAGGTGATTCCAGTCGGCAACCAGGTCCTTTTTTGCCGTCAGCCTTTTATCTGTGCGGTTATCTGCCATTGATTCTCCATATCTCCCATATAAAGTGCCGGTTGACCCGAGACCCGATTTGATCCTGCAATGCTTTTCGGTTTTTCGCCTACCATATTTATAAAAAAAAAGAAACGGATATTTCATGCGGGCAGGTACCGGTTTTTGGGGTTTTGCCGGAAAGGGTTGTGTGATAGGCTCGGTTTGTGAAAAAATGTCCTGAAACAACCCAATCCCCAGCAACCGGATTATTTATGCAAACCATTACATCCCTCCAAGCGCCGGAAGTCCTCGAAATGCTGGATAAGGGCGCGACCCTGGTCACCGTGAATCAACGGCTGGCAAAATACGCCAGGGACCAATACGGCCGTAAACAGGTGGAAACGGGCCGTTTAGCATGGGAAGCGCCCGATATCCTTTCGTATAACGTATGGCTCGAGCGATGCCTGGATGAAAGTTCGATTCATGGCGGTTTGTGGGATGAAGACGGAAAGGAAATCCCGGTTCTTTTGCGCCCCCTGCAGGAGCGGATTCTCTGGGAGCAGGTAATCGAAAATGACGACGCCCGCAAGATGCTTTTCCGTTCTTCTGCCGCCGCCCGCACGGCGGAGCAGGCCTGGCGGCTATGTGTTGAATGGCGCATTCCGGTTGGTTTTGATCCGTCGTGGTCCGAAGTCGACCCGGGTGCGTTTGCCCTGTGGGCCAAAGAATTTGAAAATCGGTGCCGGTCCAGTCGCTGGATGGAACGCGCCCGCCTGGCCGATGCGGTCCGCGAAGCAATTGTCGCCAATCGCCTGCCTCTCCCCCCGGCGGTCATCTTTTCCGGGTTTGACGATTTCCCCCCCCCGTTGAAAGCGATTATGGATGCACTGGTATTGAACGGCGTCCAAGCATGCACCCAGGCGTTTCCTTCCCGCGCAGGAAAAGCCGTTCGGGCCGTTTTTGCAGACAGTGCTATGGAGATCAAGGCGGCGGCGGCATGGGCCCGCGAAAAGATGGCGGCCAACCCGTCGCATCGCATCGGGATTATCGTCAACGGTCTTTCGCAAAACCGCGATACGGTGCGCCGGGTATTTGAAGAAACCCTTCACCCTTCCGCCATGGTTGCCCTGAAACCCCTTGATGCGCCGTCTTTCAATATTTCCATGGGAAAGCCGCTGTCCTCGTATCCCTTGGTGAAAAGCGCGCTTCTGATTCTCGAAATGGTCAGAGACCATCCGGAAATGGAAACGCTAAGCGCGCTTCTGCTTTCGCCTTTCATAAAGGGCGCAGAAGAAGAAATGTCCCTTCGGGCGATTGCCGACCGTCTTCTACGGAAAAGCAAGCAGCCCCGGATGGCAGTGATGCAGGTGTTCCGGCGGATGAAAAACAGAACCGGTCCTGCCGGCAAAGGCGGTTATATCTGCCCGGTGTGGTGCCAAAGCCTCGAGGCGTTTGAAAAAATATGTCTCGATATACCGGAAAAACTGGCGCCATCGGAATGGTGCATGACCTTTTCCCGCCTTCTATCGGTTTTCGGCTGGCCGGGGGACAAAACGCTTGACAGCGGCGAATACCAGGCCCATGGGGCGTGGCAGGATGCACTGGTCCGGTTTGCAGCCATTGGGGAAGTGTCTCCCACATTGACCTTTTACCAGGCGGAAAGAATCCTAAAGCGGCTTCTTGACGAGACGCTGTTTCAGCCGGAAACGGAAAATACCGGGCTGCAGATCATGGGACTCCTGGAGGCTGCGGGGGAAGAATTTGATGCAGCCTGGATTGTCGGACTCACTTCGGAAGAGTGGCCTCCCCCCCCAAAGCCCAACCCCTTTATTCCGGTATCCCAGCAGCGACGCTTCGGCCTTCCCCGTGCCACCGCGGCGCGTGAGCTCGATTTTGCCCGTGACGTTACCCGGCGGCTTCTCGCATCCGCCGACGAGGTGGTGGTGAGCTGCCCCGGCGTTTCCGGGGACAGCCTGATTTTTCCGAGCGCTCTGGTTGAGCATCTTCCGGAAATGTCATCCATCCTGTCCCCGGACGGAGAAAGAGATGAAAACGCAAGTGATGTGCAATTCAGCGATTATCGGCTTTTTCTGTCTGCTTCCGGCGAGCTGGAGCCCTTCACGGACATCGCAGCCCCCCCGTTGAAAAAAGGGGAAGCAATCCCCGGCGGGACCGGTGTGATGAAATCCCAGGCTGCGTGCCCTTTCAGCGCCTTTGTTCAATACCGTTTGGCTGCAAGACCGCTTGAATTCCCGGTATCCGGAATCGATGCGGCAGACCGGGGGATCCTGGTCCATAGGGTATTGGAGCTGGTTTGGAAGTCGCTGGAAAACCAGAAGCAGTTGCTCTCGAAAAACCCGGAGGCGCTGTCTGCCGTGGTCTCCGAATCGGCTGCAAATGCGGTTGCCGCCATGGCCCGGGAGCGTCCCCAGGCCTTTACCGGCCGCTTTGCAGGCATGGAAACGCAGCGGCTTGAAGCGCTTGTTTTGCAATGGCTTGAACAGGATGCTGCCCGCTCGTTTTTTGACGTGGTTGCAACGGAATGGCGGCTGAGCGTGGACGTCGGCCCGATCCGGTTGAGTGCCTTCGCGGACCGGATCGATCGCCTTGCAAACGGCGGGTATGTCCTTATCGACTATAAAACCGGTGATGCGACAGCGAAGGACTGGTTTGCCGAACGGATCGCCGAACCGCAGTTGCCGCTCTACTGCCTGGCGCTGGAGGATATCCCCGCCGGTGTTTTTTTCGCCAGGGTGAAGAAGGGGGACATGAAATACATCGGGATTGCCGATGACGAAACAATCGCCAACGGCGTAAAGGCCATTGCGGATACCGGTGGATTGAACGAGCGCTTCGGCGGCATGGAAGATATCGTGGATCACTGGCGGACCGGTCTGGAAGCCCTTGCCGGTGAGCTGGCACGCGGTCATGCGCCGGTATCGCCGGTGTCGGTTCACAGAAGCTGCCGGTATTGCCCCCTGGGAATGGTCTGCCGAATCAATGAGCTGCTGGACATGGGGCTGGTAGCGGCGTAGTGCATGTCTGCGAGATCGAGATCGCGTATTTTTTCACCGCAGGGAGGTTCGTGCGGCAAGGGCTGTTGTCTGTTGCATATCACCGGAATCATCAGGGAGTTGAAATCCTAGCATACATGAATCGGCAATCCATGAATATACCGGACGAAAATGCGCGCCGGGAGGCGCTGGATACGGAAAGATCCTTTATCGTACAGGCGCCGGCGGGTTCCGGAAAAACCGGCCTGCTGATCCAGCGGTATCTTTCGCTGCTTTCCCGGGTTCGATCCCCGGAGGAAATCATCGCCATCACCTTTACACGCAAAGCAGCCGCGGAGATGAAGGAGCGGGTGCTTAGGGCATTGCAACGCGCCTGCTCCGATGATCCGCCGGAAGAGGCTCATGAAAGCCTGACATGGGAACTCGCCCGCAAGGTCCGTCGCCAGGACGCCGCCCACAGTTGGAATATCACGCAGAACCCGTCCCGGCTGCAGATTTCAACCATTGATTCGCTTTGTGCGGCCTTGAATTTTCAGATGCCGGTGCTGACGGGTTTGGGCATCCAGCCGAAAATCATGGAGAGCGCCGCACCCCTCTACCGGGAAGCGGCTGCCAACACGGTAATGGAGCTTGAATCGGCGGCCGATTGGTCCGATGCCGTTGAAGCCCTGATCCGGCATATGGATAACCATGTCGGCAGGGTCGAGGAATTGATTGCCGAAATGCTGTCGCGCAGGGATCAGTGGTTGAGGCATGTTGTGGATGCTTCGGATATGCGGATTCAACGGGAAAAACTTGAAAATACCCTGTGCCGCGTAATTGAAAGTGCCCTGCGCAACGCTCGCCTGCACATGCCGGACGCCGTGGTCCGCCGGCTGCCCGGGGCGGCCCGTTTTGCCGCGAAAAATCTTTTTGCCGGGGCGCCGGCATCCGGTATATGCGCCTGCCTGGAGATGAGGGAAATCCCGGAATGCATACCGGATGAATTGGGAACATGGCAGGGCATTGCCGATCTGCTGTTGACAAAAAGCGGCGGTTTCCGGAAAACCGCGGATAAACGCATCGGATTTCCCACGGGGCCGGATCCTTCCAACCCGGAAAATCAGGACAAAGCCTGTTTTACCCGGCAAAAAGCCGAATTCAAGGCGCTTCTTTCCGAAATTGCCGGCTGCCGGGAATTTGCCGAAGCCCTTCACGCGGTTCGGCTGCTGCCTGAACCGTATTACACCGACGAGCAGTGGCGCCTGGTGGAAGCGCTGTTCGGGATCCTCAAGCTTTCTGTGGCGCATTTGCACCTGGTTTTTGAAAAATACGGCGGCGTCGATTTTACGGAAGTATCCCTGCGGGCGTCATCCGCTTTAGGGGATGCAGAGGAGCCCTCGGACCTTGCCCTGTTGATGGATTACGGCATTCATCACATACTGGTGGATGAATTCCAGGATACCAGTATCACCCAGTTTGAACTGTTTTTGAAGCTGACCGCCGGATGGATGCCCGCCGATGGAAAAACTTTTTTTGCCGTGGGGGATCCCATGCAGTCCATTTACCGCTTCCGGGAGGCCGATGTGGGGTTGTTTTTAAAGGCATGGGATTCGGGCCTGGGGCCGCACCTCCCCCTGGAGCGATTGACGCTTTGCGCGAATTTCAGGTCTGATAAGGGGATCGTGGACTGGGTGAACCAGGCGTTTGCTGCCGTATTTCCGGAAAAAAGCGATCCGGTAACCGGTGCGGTTGCCTATTCGCCTTCCGAGGCGGTCCACCCGGAGAAAGACCCGTCTGCCATAGGGGTTTTCCCCGTTATTGACGGGGGGGAGGACCGTGCCGCAGAAACCGTGGTCGACTCCATCCTGGCGGCGCGCCGCAGCGATCCGCAGGGAACCATCGCAATTCTCGTCCGCAGCCGCTCCCATTTGAAAAAAATCCTGCCCGGGCTCCGGCGGGCCAATATCCGGTACCGGGCCGTCGAAATCGAAGCCCTGGGGCAAAGGCCGGTAATTTCCGATTTGACGGCCATTTCCCGCGCCCTGTCCCATCCGGCGGACCGGGTGGCATGGCTCGCCCTTCTGCGCGCGCCCTGGTGCGGCCTCAGCCTTGACGACCTGTTCGTGCTCGCGGGAAAAGACCATGAACATACGATATACGATCTCATAGGGGATCCGGACCGCTTTTCCCGGCTCTCCGAAGACGGCAGGATCCGCCTGGAACGGATTCTTCCGGTGTTGACCGGAGCGATGGAGATGCGCGGACGACAACCACTCCGGTGGCTGGTGGAAAAAACCTGGACCGCGCTCGGCGGGCCTGCTTGTGTGAACGAGGCCGATATCTGCGATGCATCGGTGTATTTCGATTTGCTGGAAAGCAAAATCGATGGCGGCGCCATGACCGATTACCATGCTTTTGAAGAAGAGGTAATGGGCTTGTTTTCCCGCCCTGATCCGGAAGCCGGGGATCGGGTCCAGGTGATGACCATCCACAAGGCCAAGGGTTTGGAATTTGAAACGGTGATCCTCCCGGGAACGGAAAAAGCGCCGCGCGGGGATATGGACAAACTCCTGCTGTGGCAGGAAATGCCGGATGAGGATCTGTCCGGGTCAGGCCTTCTCCTGGCGCCCATTGCTGAAACCGGTGCCGGAAAAGATCCAACGTACAGTTACATAAAAGCGTTGCACACGGAAAAAAATGTCCATGAAACCAGGCGCCTGCTCTATGTCGCTGCCACTCGCGCCCGGAAGCGGCTCATGCTGGTCGGATGCGTCAATCGTGTGAACACCGGCGAAGCGGCGCTTCCGGACAGCCGTTCCCTGCTGCATTGCCTCTGGCCCGCGGTGGAAGAGGTTTTTATTTCCGCCTGCGGTGAAAAAGGGGATGCTGTCGAAACGGGGGGCGCCGGCGTCGGGGACGGTTCCGGAGATTTGCCGGGAAAAGACGCCACGGACGTTTTTCCGTATATCCGCAGGCTTTCTTCCCGGTGGAAGGCACCCCTCCCCCCCGCGGATATCGCCAGGGAGGACGGAAATCCGGCAATTCCCGCAGATGCGGCGGATACCGATGGGTTAAAATTTGACTGGGCCGGCATTACCGTGCGGATGACCGGGACGGTGATCCACCGGTGGCTTCGCATCATTTGTGAAACCGGCATAGACAGATGGGATATCCACCGGGTGTCGGCGATGTCGGGAAAAATCCAGGCGGATTTGGTCGATATGGGCATGGGGAGGGACGCAAGTGTCGAAGCAACGGACCTGGTGGTTTCTGCCCTCCGGGCGACCCTTGCCGATAAAACCGGCCGCTGGCTTCTTTCCCCGCACTGTGACGGAAAATGCGAATACCCGTTGAGCGGATTGATCGATGGCAGGATGGTGTACGTGATAATCGACCGAACATTTATTGATGAGAAGGGAATCCGCTGGATCGTTGATTACAAAAGCGGCATTCACCGGGGGGGCGGACTCGATGAATTCATGGCGCACGAGCGGATGCGCTATGAACAGCAGACAGCGCGCTATGCGGCCCTGATGGAAAAAAAGGAGCCCGGTCGGCACGTCCGTCGGGCGCTTTACTTCCCCGTGTTTTCGGGATGGTCTGTATGGCCGGGAGCGTAACGCGGCGAAAGGCAGCGGCATCGATGGGAATCGTCCGCAAATCGCCTTTTAATAGTGGGGCCCCAACAAAAAAAGGGCGCCTCCCCTTTGGGGAAAGCACCCTTTTTACCGGTTACGGATTTTATGCCACTGTTACATTGACTGCCGAGGGGCCTTTTTGTCCCTGCTCGACTTCAAAATTCACTTTGTCGCCTTCGCTCAATGATTTAAAACCATTGGAATTGATTGCGGAAAAATGAACAAATACGTCCGGGCCGTCTTCCTGCTCAATAAAACCAAAACCCTTGCTGTCGTTAAACCATTTTACTGTTCCGTTTTTCATGGTGCCGTTCCTCCTTTCTTAAATTTCTCAAGGTCTCACACTGGAGGCAACCATTCCAAAAAAAACGGATTCTTCCTTCCATGAAACCGACCCGTGGATCAGGCCCGGGTCTTTACTGATTACAACTACTATAACCGCTTTTTCGGGAAAAGCAAGGAAATAAATTTGCAATAATGCTGATTTTCAAATATTTAGCGCGGAAACAGGAATTTTTTTGAAAAAGGGGAGGGCAGCATGGTTCCGGCGGGAGCGTTTTTATATGGCATTTCATTCTTTTAAAAGCCGTGTTTTCGTGAGAAAATAAAGGATGTTACCGGACAGATACGAAATAGACCAGAACAACAAAAGGAGGCGTCCATGAAATCCTACCGGAAAGAACTCTTTTTTACCGTACCCACTCGCCGGGCGTTTATTAACATTACGCCCCAGGTGGAAAAGTGCCTTGCAGAAAGCACAATAAAAGAGGGCCTGGCGCTCATTAACGCCATGCACATTACCGCTTCGGTATTTATCAACGACGATGAGGCCGGTTTGCACCACGATTATGAATTGTGGCTGGAGCGGCTTGCTCCCCATGAACCGGTTTCCCAATACCGGCACAACGTGGGGGAGGACAATGCAGACGCCCACATGAAACGCCAGGTGATGGGGCGGGAAGCAGTGGTTGCCGTTACGGACGGACGACTTGATTTCGGAACGTGGGAAAGGATCTTTTATGGAGAATTCGACGGGAGGCGGCAAAAACGGGTGCTGGTGAAAATCATCGGCGAATAACGGGAATGCCCGTTAGGGTCAATTTATTCTTCCGGCCTATGCGCGGCTTTCTCCGGAGAGGCGCGCCATGATCTTTTTATCCATTCCCGCTGCAATATCCCTTCTGCTCCATATGAAGTCGGACAGGGAAGTGGCTTCCCTGTTGTCGATTTCTTCCTTGATGCGACGGATTTCTTCGATGTTGTCGAGAAATAGGTCGGTAATTTCCGGATCAAAGTGCCCTCCTTTCTTGGCCTTGATGATATCGACGGCCACCTTGAACGGATAGGGCGTTTTGTACGGCCGTTTGGATGTCAGCGCGTCAAAGGTGTCCGCGATGGCAAGAATCCTGCCGGACACAGGGATGTCTGTGCCGGAAAGCCCCTGCGGATATCCCTTGCCGTTAAATTTTTCATGATGGGTCAGGGCGATTTCGCGGCTGAGCTTCAGCACCTCTGCCCTGGAATTTTCCAGAATGGAAGCGCCGATGGTGGTATGGGTTTTAACGATCTCGAATTCTTCGGCGGTGAGTTGATCGGATTTCAGCAGGATATGGTCTGGAATGCCGATTTTGCCGATATCGTGCATGGGGGATGCATATTGTATCAATTCGACCATTTCAGACGGCATTCCCAGCTTTTCCGCCATAAGTGTACAGTAGCGGCTGATCCGAACAATATGTTCGCCCGTGTCTTCATCCCGGTATTCGGTTGCCGCAACCAGGCGGTTAATGGTGTCCAGGTATGCATACTGCAGCTCCTGATGGGCGATGTTGAGTTGGGAGGAGTATTTTACAAGCTGCTCCACATTTTTTTCCAGCTCCCGGTTGATCTGGTCCCGTTCGATCATCAGGTATCGCAGGCGCAGCACCCGTTTCAGCCGGATGAGCAGTTCCCTGAAACTGATGGGCTTCTGAATGAAATCGGCGGCCCCGGCCATGATCACCGACTCGTAATCGTATTCCTCCGTAAAGCCCGTCATGACCATCACATCGGCGTTATATTCCTCCTTGATGATTTTCAGCAGGTCAACCCCGCTCAACCCCGGCATGCGGATGTCCGTGATAACGACGTCAAAGGGGGTTTTTGTCAGCAATTTCAATGCCTCATTTGCATTTTCAGCCGTCATGCAGGGAAAGCCCCGCCGGTTGAGCGCAAGGGAAATCATTTCCGTGATGTCTGGTTCGTCGTCTACGACAAGTATCGGTGGGTTGCCTGGAATTTTGATGGATGAAGCGTCCATGAAAAACCTTTCCGGGATTCAGGTAAGGGGCAATAAAACATCGCTTTATGGGTTGTTTTTTTCATCAAGGACTCGCCGCAGGGTAAGCGCCATATCGGCTTTGGGTATGGGTTTTGTCAAAAACGCTTTTATGCCGATGCTTTTTATTTTCTCCATGGTTACTTTTTCGGAAAAACCGGTGCAGATAATAACCGGTATATCCGGGCGTATGTCTATCAGCGCCTTTGCCAGTTCCTTGCCGGTCATGTTGGGCATGGTCTGGTCGGTGACGACAATATCGAATTTATGGGGGTCATACTTGAAGGCCTCCAGCGCTTCGATGCTGCTTGTTCGGGAAAAAACCATGTAGCCGAGGCTTTCGATCATCTGTTTTTCAAGCTCAACAATGCGGTGTTCATCATCGACAAGCAGTACATACTCTTTGCCGGTGGGCAGGGGCGAAAAAACATCTCCGATGTCAGTGGAGACGGTTTCCTCCTGGCCGACAACGGGGAGCAGAATATCAAATTGCGTGCCGATGCCTTTCGTGGAGTCCACGGTAATAATGCCGCCGGCATTTTTAATAATCCCGTAGCTTACGGAAAGACCCAGCCCCGTGCCTTTGTCCTGGGGTTTGGTCGTGAAATAGGGTTCGAATATTTTTTCCATGTTTTCCGGGGAAATGCCGTCTCCGGTGTCGGCGATGCGGATGCGAACATATTCCCCGGTCGTCAGGTTCTGGTAGTTTGCCGTGTCGGTTTTGGTTATACGGACCGGTTCAACGGTGATGTCAAGCTTGCCCGAGGATTGATCCTCCATGGCATGCAAGGCGTTTGTACACAGGTTCATGACCACCTGGTGGAAGCTGGACAGGTTGATTGCGACCATTCCCGTTTCTTTGCCAATGCTTTCCTGGATTTCGACCGTACTGGGAAAGGTGTTCCGGAGGAGTTTGATGATTTCCTTGATGAAAGGCTCGATTCGAACGGATTCGCCGGACTCGTCCGATCTCTGGCGGCTGAAGGCAAGGATCTGTTGAACCATTGATTTGGCGCGGGCAGCGGAATTCATGACCTTTTTAAGGTTGTCCCGCAGGGGGCTGTCCGCGGGCAGTTCTTCCATGGTCATTTCCGTGTACCCGATGATGGGAAATAATATATTATTGAAATCATGAGCAATTCCTCCGGCAAGAGTGCCAATGGATTCCAGTTTTTGGGACTGGTGCAGCTGCGATTCCAGCTCCCGTCTTCTCTGCTCGCCTTCCAGCCGGTCGGTTAAATCCCGCATAATGCCCAAAAAACCGAGGATGGTGTTGTTCTTGTCAAGGTTGGGGGCGATGGATGTCTCAACATGGCAGATCGCCCGGTCCTTTTTAACGAGCCGCCAGTCAAAGGCTTTTACCGGCTTGCCGGTGCGGTACACGTAATTGAAGGTCTCGAAGATGGTTTTTTTGTCTTTTTCATGCACCAGGTCCCGGTAGTTTTTTTCTGCCAGTTCTTCGGCCGTATATCCGAGCATGTGCAGCGCGGCATTGTTGAAAAAAGTGATTTTGCCGGCGAGATCGACCTCGTAATAGGCGTCTTCAATGGAGTCGAGTATGGTGCGGTATTTTTCTTCGCTTTTTTTCAGCGCTTTTCTGGCATTGTGCTGCTCCGTGATATTTCTGGCAATCCCCCGCACCCCCGTGGGTCTGCCGTAGGCGTCCTTGACAAGGCTGTTGTTGTATTCCAGGAGAATTTCTTCCCCGGCCCGGTTTCGGATCATCATGTAGCCGCGGTCTTTTTCGTTTTTCCTGATCCTTTCCAGGTAAAGATCGCATTCGTGTTTCAGGCGCTCCGGCACCAGGTCTCTTATATTATACTGCTGCCACTGTTCGATCGTATAGCCGGATTCGCGAATCCCGGAGGTGTTTACCTCTTTCATGTTGCCGTCTATGTCATGAAAAAAGAAAACATCGTTGGTGTTGTCGTAGATCTCCTTGACCAGTCGCTCGTTGCGGGCGGCTTTTTCAGTGGCGATAAACAGCCTTTGTTTTTCGTCTTGCAGGTCTCTTGATATTTTCCGCAGGCGCCCCCACAGCAGAATGATCGCCATGAGCATGCAGAAAAACAGGATGGCGAAGCCGCTGAACCATGTCCACAACATGAATTCAGGATAGGCCGCCGCCTGCGGGGGTGCGTCGCTCGACATTGAGACAGAAGAAACGCCCGGTGCTGTAAGGCACAGGACGGTGAGCACAGGCAGGCGAAGCAATGATAGGGGATGCGTTTTCAATAGGGAACCAAATCCGTTGCACGTTGTGCGCTATTCGTTCATCATGCAAAGGAGTGATTTCACGCCGGAGAGCCGGCCGGGTTCAACCGTTTTTGAAATCACTGCCACCGATCCGGTCAGGGATACAGTACATGCATTTTGCGTTAAGGAAAAGATTTTGTTTGCCGTTATGCTTTCCTTGACCGGTTGAAGCGATATATTATATGGTCTGATCTGCCCTTGTAAAACGATTTTTTGCGAAATGATAATATTCCGTGCATTTTTATGACCCCGAAAGCCAATCTTTCCCCGCTGCTTGAACAGATTGCGTTCCTTTTACCCCGGGCGCTTCACAGGGACCGGTGCGCCGTTGCCCACGAATATGAAGGCTTGAAAAAGAAGTTCAACGGCGGAGCAGCGGATGGGGGGATCCGAAAACGGCTGACGGCAGTGAAGCGGAGGCTCGAACGCTCTGCCGGTGTGAAGGAAAAACGCATCGGCGCCCTCCCGAGGGTTTTGCCCTTCCCGGATCTGCCCATATCATACGAAAAAGACCGTATTGTGCGTCTTGTTTCCGAACAGCCGGTGGTGATCGTCTCCGGGGAAACCGGTTCCGGGAAAACCACGCAGCTGCCGAAATTCTGCCTGGAAGCGGGCCGCGGAATCGAGGGGCGTATCGCCTGTACCCAGCCGCGAAGAATCGCCGCAATCACTGTGGCCGCACGGATTGCCGAGGAACTGGGGCAGCAGCCGGGCGCAAGCGTGGGCTACAAGATCCGGTTCTCGGACAAACTCAGCGAACAGAGTGTCATCAAGATGGTGACCGACGGCATGCTGTTGTCTGAAACCCAGGCGGACCCATTCCTGAACGAATACGATACCATCATCGTGGACGAGGCCCATGAGCGAAGCCTCAACATTGACTTTCTACTGGGTATACTGAAGCGGCTCATTCAAAAGCGACCGGATTTGAAGCTGATTATCACGTCTGCGACCATTGATACGGAAAAATTTTCAAAAGCGTTTTTTGACGCGCCCGTTGTGGACGTATCCGGGCGGATGTACCCGGTTGACGTCGAGTACATGCCGCCCGAAAATGTTTTTGAAAACAGCGATGATTTCTCCTACGTGGATGGTGCGGTGCACGCAGTCGACCGGGTCATGAAACGATCCCCTTTCGGCGACATCCTCGTGTTTATGCCCACCGAGCAGGATATCCGGGAGACCTGCGAAATACTGGAGGCGAACCGGTACAAAGGGGCCACGGTGCTCCCGCTGTATGCAAGGCTTGCCGCGCCCGACCAGTCCCGGGTATTCAAGCCGGCCGCCGGCCGTAAAATCATCGTGGCCACAAATGTCGCGGAAACATCCATTACCATACCCAATATCAAATACGTGGTCGATACCGGGCTTGCCCGTATATCCCATTATATTCCGGCGACCCGTACGACGGCCCTGCCCATATCCCCCGTGTCCAAAAGCAGCGCGGACCAGCGGATGGGGCGCTGCGGCAGGGTGCAGAACGGCGTATGCATCCGGCTGTATTCCGAGGAGGATTACCTGTCCCGCCCCCTGTATACCCCGCCTGAAATTTTGCGGGCCAACCTGGCCGAGGTCATTTTGCGGATGATCGCCCTGCGCTTGGGCGATATTGATTCCTTTGAGTTTGTCGACGCGCCCCCTGCAAAGCAGATAAGAGACGGGTTTGGGATTCTTTTCGAGCTGGACGCCATAGAAAAGCCGGGGGAAAAGCGAAAAAAGGCGTTCGGCAGGGATGTCCGCCTTACGCCGAAAGGGCGGATGATGGCGAAGATGCCCCTGGATCCCCGGCTGTCCAGGATGCTCATCGAGGCCCGGGAAAACGGCGTGCTGTATCCGGTCTGCGCCATCGCCTCGGCGCTTACGCTCCCCGATCCCCGGCAGCGCCCGGAGGGAAGCGAAACCCAGGCGAACCAGGCCCATGCCCGGTTTGTCGATCCTGCATCGGATTTCATAACGCTTTATAACATGTGGCGGGGCCTGGTCGGAGATACCGGCAAAAACAGGCCCCAGGTCCGGGCAAAGGACCTGAAGCAGTATGCCGGCCAACATTTTTTCTCCTTTCGGAGAATGCGGGAATGGATCGACGTATACGACCAGGTCACCTCCATTATATCGGACGCCGGGATGCTAACGGAAGGAGGGGGGGATGTTGCCGCATCCCTGAGCGCGGTAAAGGAAGAAAAGGGGAAAAACGGATTTTCCGCGCTATATGCCGCCATTCACAAATCGATATTGAGCGGTTTTCTGGCCAATATCGCCGAAAAAAGGGATAAAAATTTGTATCGGGGGGCACGGCAGCGAGAAGTCATGATATTTCCGGGGTCAGGGGTATTCAACCGGGGCGGGCAGTGGATCGTGTCCGCTGAGATCGTTGAAACCACGAGGCGGTTCGCACGCACGGTGGCCAATATTGACAGCGCATGGCTGGAGCCGCTGGGCAAATTCCTTTGCCACTATACGTATTCAAACCCGGTATGGCAGCGGAAGAGCGAATCGGTGATCGCCCGGGAACAGGTCAGCCTGTACGGGTTGATCATTGTTTCCGGCCGGCCGGTCCAGTACGGAAAAATAGACCCGGAAACCGCAGCCAACATTTTTATCCGGGATGCCCTGGTGGGCGTGGACGTTAAAAACCCGTTGCCATTCATGGAGCACAACCGGGCAATCGCCGAAGAAATACGGGACATGGAAAACCGCGTCCGCAGAAGGGACCTGCTGGCAAGCGAGGACGACATGGTCCGTTTTTACGAGAAACGGATTGGCGGCATATATGACATGCGCTCCCTGCGGCGGCTCATCCGCAAAAAGGGTTCGGATGATTTCCTGAGAATGTCCGTTTCGGATCTCATGGACGCCTCTCCGGACGATGAGGAAATGTCGCGGTTTCCGGATCATATGGTCCTTGGCGATGGGCGGTTTTCGCTGACCTACCGTTTCAACCCGGGCGAGAACGACGACGGCGTCACCCTGACCCTCCCGGTATCGGCAGCAGGCGCCATGCCCAAAGAGGCAACGGACTGGGTTGTGCCGGGGCTGCTGGAGGAAAAGATCACCGCCATGATAAAAAACCTCCCCAAGGCATACCGGAAGCAGCTCGTGCCGGTCAACGAAACGGTGGCCGTTGTCCTGGAAAAGATGCCCGTCTATACAGGCTCGCTGGCGGGAACGCTCAGCCGGTTCATACGCGGCCATTTCGGCGTGGATATACCGGTGTCAAAGTGGTCCGAGGAGGGGTTGCCGCCGCATCTGAGGCTTCGGTTCTCCCTGGTCGACAACAGGGGGCAGGTCTTGTTCAGCGGGCGGGACCGAAGCGTTTTAAACGGCCTGCCGCGGGAGGAGATCAGCGCCGATCACCTGGCAGCGGAAAAAAAGCGGTGGGAAAAAACCGGGATCGTCACCTGGGACGTGGGGGATCTTCCCGAAATGATATCCATCGATGGTCAAAACGGCCAGGTGCTGCCGGCGTACCCGGTGCTCGAACCGGACGATCAGGGGGTGAACCTGCGGCTCTATACGGACCGGACAAAGGCCCTTGCAACCCATAAAAACGGCGTGGCCCGTCTTTTTTCCATCTATTTTTCCAAAGAAATCAAGCATTTGAAAAAAAACATTGCCTTTTCCGGGGAGATGAAAACCTGCGCCATGGTTTTGGGCGGCGGGGAGGCGGTGGCATCGGCCATTGTCGAGAATGTCATCGGCTCCCTTTTTGCGCGGGAGATTCGAAAGGAGACGGATTTTTACGAACATGCCGCAAATATGGTCAACCGCATCCTGCCGGAGGGAAGACAACTGGCGGAAAAAATCCGGCCGGTGCTTTTGCAGTACCGGGAAATTCGACAGCGCCTGGGCAGCCTTTCATCGACAGCCCCGCCCGCGCTTCTGCAGTGCATCGAGGCTTCCCTTGCCGGGCTGGTGCCGGACAATTTTATTGCCCTGTATTCGGCAGACCGGATCGGGCATCTGCCGCGCTACCTGAAAGCCCTGTCCTTGCGGCTGGAAAGGGGCGTGAACGACCCGGAAAAAGACAGTGCCAAGGAAGAAAAAATTGAGAAATACCGCAACCGGCTCGATGAGCTGGTGAAAAGCCTTGACGCGTGGGAATCGGATGAAAAGCGGGCGGCAGTGGAGGACTATTTCTGGATGATCGAGGAGTACAAGGTCCAGCTTTTCGCCCAGGAGATCAAAACCGCCGTGCGGGTTTCCGAAAAGCGCCTGCAGGAGCGGTATGCGGAAATACGGGAAGACCGGTTGTAGGCTGCAGCGCCGCCAGGGGCGGTATACGGTCAATTTCATTACAGGCGGGCGGCAGGGTATTGCCTTCAGCAACTGTGAGGGTTTGGGATATCTCTATGGCTCGCTTTGCATCATCCTGCAATCAAAACCCATGCAGGATGATTTGCGCCGCTTCGCCAAGAGCTATCGCCAAACCCTCCCAATGTTGCTTTCAGGCAATTCCCGGCCGCCCGCCTGTAATGAAATTGTCCATTTTTATCGTTTGTCGTCCCGCAATTGCGCATGGTTGACGGCAAGGTGGAGGTTCACTGCTTTAGGGCATTGAAAGGGTGATATACACCCCCTGGGGGACTATAACCCATCTCAAAATTGTCTTTCGCCACCATTTTTTGTTGGATGATCGAAATTCAAACAAGCGGATGGGACGAAATCCGAATTTTGAGACGGGTTCTATATTTTTTATCCGTGGTTGAACCGGGCTTGATGTGCAGTAATCAAAATGGAAAATGTCAAAAAGACGGCGGCGGTATTGCCCGGAGCAACATTGGGAGGGCTTGGCGACAGCTCTTGGCGAAGATAAGCCAGGCACCCTGCATTGTTTTTGATTGCAGGGTGCGGCTTATCGAGCCATAGAGATGTCCCAAGGCCTCACAGTTGCTCCGGGCAATACCGACAGCCGGATTTTTGACATTTATCCGATGGTTTTCCCCTATCGATGGGTATGCTTGGCCGATGGATATGCTTTGCCGACCATTTCTCGGTAATATGTCGCTTCTTCGTGCCGTCCCCGTTTTTCGCATCCGTCTGCATAGATCGTGCATTTTTCTTTGAGCGTTTTCACTGCGGCATCTTGCTGCGCCGGCGTCAGCCGGCCGGTATTGAGGATTTTCTGTATGGCATGGATGCGGTATTTGTCCAGGCCGGGCAGGGCGGACAGCTGGTCGGCATGCCCCCCGCGGCGGACCGCAAGGGGTTTTTCAATGAGTCCCACGGGATACCGGCAGGTCACCCGCAGCCACAGGTCATAGTCTTCGCATGCGGGCAGATCGGTATCGAACAGGCCGGTCTCGTCAAAGAGGCGGCGCCGGACCATAACGGCGGAAGGGCTGATCAGGCAGAGGGAAAGAGACGGGATGAAAATGTCGCCGGAACGTTTTTTATGCCTGGTTTTCGGGTTGACCCGGCGGTTGTTTCGAATCCAGGTCTCCTCGGTCTGGCATATCATGGCGGCCGGGTGTTCTGAGAACCAGGCGACCTGTGCGGAGAGCTTTTCCGGGAGCCAGTAGTCGTCGGAGTCCAGAAAAGCGACCAACTCCCCCTTCGACGCCTGGATGCCGCGGTTTCTTGCCCGGCTGACCCCGGCGTTTTCCCGGCGGATGACGGTGAGTTTTTTTGCGTATTGATCCAGTATCCGGGGGGTTTCATCCGTGGAGCCGTCGTCGGACACAATAAGTTCGAAATGCGGGTAATCCTGCGCAAGCACGGAGTCGATCGCGGCCGGAAGGGTTCCTGCCCGGTTATGCGTGGGGATGATGACCGATACCAGCGGATATGGTTTCATTTCTGGAGGGGCACGTTACTTAAAGGGGATGATCAGGTGATATACCCCTTCTGCAAGGGTCGCTTTCACTTCGGTGTCCCCCTTTTCAAAGACCCGCATCATTGATTTGTTGGCCGGCAGCACATCCGCGGTAAAGCCCTGGAGGCCGCGCTCCTTGGCCAGGCGCATGAGCATTTTGTACATATAGGTGGCAATGCCGTAGCCCTGGTACTGTTCATCCACAATGAACGCGACGTCGCCGTAGGGTTTGTCCGAATACTTGACATAACGGGCTTCCCCCACAATCCGCCCCTTTCGGTTTTCGTCCACCACGGCCACAATGGACATGGTGTCCCGGTAGTCAATGTTGACATATTCCTGCATCCGGACATGCGGCATGGCCTTTTTGTGCGTAAAGTACCGGTAATAGACCGCCTCGTCCGAAAATCGGTAAAACAGACGCCGCATTTCCTCCTCGTCCGAAGGTTTGATGGGGCGGAAACGGATGGTGATGTCCTTGATCTTCTGCCGTGTTTCCACATTGGCCGGATAGAGATGCGCGCTTTCTGCGAGAAATATTTGGTCCTTGTAAAGGATATTCTTTTCCTTGGCCTCTTCCACCAGCTTTGCCCGGTCGTCCGGGTGGGCAATTTCGATCAGGGCCTGGGCTCTTTCCCGTATGGTGCGACCGTTCAGGTTGGCCACCCCGTATTCTGTGACCATCAGATCCACCGATTCCCGGACATTGAACTGGTTTGGAAAATTTTCAATGGAGATCAGTATGTTGGGCTGTCCTTTGAGGTTGCGGCTGGGCAACGCCAGAATGGAATAGCCGCCCTCTGATATCTCCGATCCGTTAAAGAAATCGATCACCATTGCCGGATCGGTGGTCACGTTTCCCTTGCTCGTGTGGAGGGCTACCCTGCCGGTCAGATCGACTTTCCTGCAGGGCAGAATAAAAACAAAACCGGGGTTCCGGCCGATGAGCAAGGGGTTGAAAACTTTTTCAAGCCCCTGGAATTCCACCAGGGGATTTTGATCGAGCCATTTCAGCAGCTCGGGGGTACCCACGGCATAGGATGTCAGCGATTTGCTGAGGAACTGATCTTTGGAGCGGTTGGTCACCGCGCCGCTTTTCACCAGGTCCATAAGGGCATCGGTGAATACCGGCGTATGGATGCCCAGGTTTTTTTTCTGCTGCAGATGTCTGCCCAGGGCTTCAAACAAAGGGTCATTGGAAAAAGCGATGCAGCTTCCGTCATTAATCACCGAGGCCACGTTTTTGGCGATGGCGTCAAAGGTGTCGTCCGCGGGCCAGCGGCTGAAACAGATCGGTTTTTCTCTTGCCTGTATCAGAAAATCGAATGATTCGATCGGCACGAAGGTGTTCCCGCTGGTCACCGGCATGTCCGGGTTGACCTCGCCGATAACAAGGGATGCCTGGTCAATGGCAAGGTGGGCCACGTCCACGGCCACTCCGAGGCTGGCATATCCCTCGGAATTGGGGGGGGTTATCTGTACGAAGGCCACATCAAAGGGGATCCTCTCCGAAGCGATCAGCTGCGTCAGCCTGGAGAACCGGCTGGGAATGAAATCCACGCGGCCGGCGGATATCGAGTCCTTGGCCACCCACCCGGAGTAAAAGGTTTTCAGCCTGAATTTCTGATGCTGGAGCGTTTTGGGGGAGATGGCCTCCCCCAGAGAAATCAGTTGAAACAACTCCAGGTCCTGCAGGTTGCCGGCGGTCGACGCCATGAGGTGTTTGACGAGCGTCAGGGGCTCGGCCGTACCAGTTCCCAGAAATATGTGCATTCCCGGTTCGATTTTTTTCAAGGCATCTTCCGGGGAAACGATCTTCTTTTTCCAGTTCTGCATGTCGTCGCTATTTTTTCATTGTCATGGGGTTATTGATTCGCCTGCGGCACGGCGGGTTCCGTGACGGCTTTTTTTCTGCGGTTTTGCGCTTTTTGGCGGATCAGGCCGCGTAAACGATCCCCGCATACCCGACGAACGTCTCCCCGGGATTTTTTTCATAACTGGAACTGTATCCCAGAAGATCGGCATTGTTTGCGCCAAGGGCCTTTGCCGCGGCAATGGCCCCCGCCGCGGCCCCCGGGCAGCATGCATTGTGATTGACAAGCGCCTCTTCGATGACCCCTTCCGGATCCATGGCAAGCATTTTTTCGATCATCTGCCGGTCATTTTTATCCCTGACCCATTCATAGGCGCTGCGCCCGCTTCCCGCAGGGGTGAATCCGAAATTGGCCCCGTAATGCGTCATGTCCGTGGAACCGACGATTTTGATGTCAAGGCCCAGCATATCGGCCTCTTGCACCACTGTTTCAGCGATTTCCATCGCAGCGATTCCGGCAGGGGGGCCGATGGTGAGTACTTTTGCCCCATCGAAAAAATACTTAACAAAGGGCATCTGCAGCTCGATGGTGTTGTCAGGAGCGAACGCATCGGACGTTTCAACCTGGAAGCGATGCGCGGCGGCGATTTTTTCTCCCAGGTGTTGGGCGACGTCAACAGTTCCCAGCGGCGTTTCCCACGCCCCTTGCTTCATGATTACCGGCGGGACGCCGGGGGGCATGTGCATGCCAAAGATGACGATGACATCCGGTTTTCCCGGATGGCCGTTTTTTGAAAGGGAATCAAAGACACTGCAGGCGAGCTCGCCGGAAAAAGGCCAGCCCGCGTGGGGAACGATGCCTGCTTTTTTTTCCCCTTCCCGTCGGCTTCTGAAACGCGTTTGCGCTGCAAATGCTTCGATCTGCTTTTTGCATGCATCCGGATTGCCCGGATACCAGCTTCCGGCGAAAACGGGTTTACGGACATTCATGGCAGCCCCCTTTTTTCCGGATGGTGGGTTCTGTTTTCGCTTGTTTCAAGCGCGTACTCATGCAAACTGCTTGAACGCTCTTTCAAACCCCGGCAGAGCATCGGAAATGGTCCGGTCATCCACGCAATAGCTGAGCCGGAAATAGCCGGGTGCGCCGAAACCGCTCCCCGGAACAGCGAGGATCCGCTCTTCCTGGAGCGCCTGGACAAAAACGACTTCATCGGCAACGGGCGACTGCGGGAAAAGGTAGAATGCCCCGGCAGGCCGCACGAAGCGGTATCCGAAATCAGAAAGCCCATTGCACAGCAGATCCCTTTTGCGGGCATACTCCGCAATGTCCACATGTACCCCCTGCAGTCCGCTGATAACGCGCTGCATCAGGGCAGGGGAATTGACAAACCCGAGTATCCGGTTGGCCAGTGCCAGCCCCTGGAGAAGGATCGGCTTTTCATCCGCTTCCGGGCATACGGCCACATAGCCGATTCTCTCGCCTGGGATCGACAAGTCCTTGGAGTAGGAGGTGGCAATAAGGCTGTTGTTGTAGCAGGTCAAAACAGACGGCACGTCAATGCCGTCATATGCAATTTTCCGGTACGGCTCATCGGATATCAGGTATATGGTTCTGCCTATGCTTTTGCTTTTTTCTCGCAGCAGGTCCCCCAGCTTTTCCAGGGATGCTTTCGGATAAACCTGTCCCGTCGGGTTGTTGGGCGAATTGATCAGCACGGCTTTCGTCTTTGCGCTGATACCCCGTTCGATCGCCCCGATATCCAGGTTGAAATCCTCTTTGGTTTTTACCGGGACCAGTCGTCCGCCATGGTTGTCCGCGTAAAAACCGTACTCCACAAAATACGGCGCCGGCGTAATGATTTCATCATCGGGGTCCAGGATGGCCTTTAAAATGATGTTCAGCCCCCCTGCGGCGCCGCAGGTCATAATGACATCATCCTCGCCCAGAGCGGCCCCCTGCTCCCGGGCGATAAATTCCGCCACGGCCTTTCGGACATGGGCAAACCCGGTGTTGGGCATGTAGGCATGAACACCGGGCGCCTCGTTTTCCACGATCGATTGGAGGTAACGCTTGAACTTCCCCGGCGGATCGAGGCTGGGGTTGCCCAGGGAAAAATCGTATACGTTATCCTTCCCGTGTATCGATTTCAGGCGGGCGCCTTCCTCGAACATTTTGCGTATCCATGAGGAAGACTCGATAAATCCCGCCATTTTTGCTGCAATGCTCATATGGACTCCGGCATGTATCGGATACTGTGTTTCGGATTTTTCGTCCGCCGTTACACCGACTCAACGGAGGTCACATCCGGCAGTTCCTGCTTTAAAATCCGCTCGATCCCGTTTTTAAGGGTCATCTGGGACATGGGGCAGCCGGCGCATGCACCTTGAAGGCGTACCTTTACGACGCCGCCGTCGATTTCGACCAGCTCCACATCCCCGCCGTCGGCCTGCAGGGACGGGCGGATTTTATCGATAACGCTTTGCACTTGTTCTTTTTCCATGAGGGGCTCCTTTTGATAACCGGTTTTTATCGTTTAAAATCACTGTTCCATAATTTTCAAAAACGCTTTTTTCATTGATCACCGCTCCCGTGATACGGGCGACAGGGGGAAAAAGGAAAAACGCTTTTTACAAGCAAGCAAATGCCACCTGAATATAAGTCAAATGAGGCACATATGCAAATATTAAAATTGAAAACCCGCTGGTTTCCCGGAGGTATCGCCCCGTTTCGGGGTTTTCCATATCTCCACATTTGGCCGTTTTTTCACGGGGTCTGCCGTTTCCTGTAAAAATCCCTTTTGAATGCCGGAAAATCCTCTTTTTCAATGGCGTTGCGTATGCGTTTCATCAGGCGGGTGTAATAATCCAGGTTGTGGAGCGTGTTCAGTCTGTAGCTGAGCAGTTCACGGCTGCGGTAGAGATGGTGCAGGTATGCCCGGCTGTAATGGCGGCAGGTATAGCAGGTGCAGTCCTCGTCCACCGGGCGGGTATCGGTTCTGAAGCGGGCATTGCTGATGTTGATCGTTCCCGAATTTACGAATAGTTGGCCGTTTCTGGCGTTGCGCGTAGGCATCACGCAGTCGAACATGTCCGCCCCGAATCCGACCATCTCCACGATATCGGCCGGCGTGCCCACCCCCATGACATACCGGGGCTTGCCGTCGGGCAACAGCGTGAGGGTGGATTCGCCGATTTCGTACATCAGGTTTTTGGGCTCCCCCACGCTCAGGCCCCCGACGGCGTAGCCGGGAAAATCGAGCGGGACGAGTTCCTCGGCCGAGCGTCTCCGGAGATCGGGATACATGCCCCCCTGTACGATGCCAAACAGCGAATTTTTCTGTATATTCAATTCGTTTTTTCTCTTGAGGCAGCGTATTGCCCAGCGGGTGGTTACATCCGATGCGTTTTGGGCGCTTTCGTGATCGGACGGGTAGGCGATGCACTGGTCCAGGCACATCATGATGTCCGCGTTCAGGTGCGCCTGGATATCCACCGTATTTTCCGGCGTCAGAAGATGTTTTGACCCGTCGATGTGCGATGAAAACGCGTACCCCTCGTCCGTGATCTTTGACATCTTTGCCAGGGAAAAGACCTGGAACCCACCGGAATCCGTTAGGATCGGGCGTTTCCAGTTCATAAACCCGTGCAACCCCCCGAAAAGGGAAATGATATCGGTGCCGGGCCGGAGGTAAAGATGGTAGGTATTTCCCAGGATAACTTCGACGCCCATGCTTTCGAGTTCCTCGGGGGTGATCCCCTTCACGGTGCCTAAAGTTCCCACCGGCATGAAAACGGGGGTATGGATATCCCCGTGAGCGGTGCGCAGAATGCCTGCGCGTGCCTTTGACCCGCTTGATACGGCGGTGATACGGAAATTCAAGCAATCTGGACCTGTTGGGTCGCCTGCCGGATCCGGCCCCGGGCTACCCGATGAACATGGCGTCTCCATAGCTGTAAAACCTGTATTTTTCGTTGATGGCCGCCTGGTACGCGGCAAGAATGGCGTCTTTTCCGGCAAAGGCGGAAACCAGCATCAGCAGTGTGGATTTGGGAAGATGAAAATTGGTGATCATTTTATCCACGATGGCAAACCGGTATCCCGGGTATATGAACAGGTCGCATGAGCCGGATCCGGCCGAAATCCGGCCGTTTTCATCTGCCAGGTATTCCAGCGTCCGCACCGATGTGGTCCCCACGGCCACAACCCGCCCGCCCGCTTTTTTTGCCGCGTTGATTGCGTCCGCGGTTTCCTGATCCACGCTGTAGCGCTCCGTGTGAATTTTGTGTTTGCGGATGTCGGCTTCCCGCACCGGCATAAACGTTCCATAGCTCACATGGAGCGTCAGGGCATGAATGGCAACGCCTTTTGTCCGGATGGCATCCAGAAGGTCCCCCGTGAAATGAAGCCCTGCCGTGGGAGCGGCAACCGCGCCGTTTTCCGCCGCATACACGGTCTGGTAGGCGGCCGTGTCGCGTGCGGTATTTCCATTGTCGTTGCTTCGCTCGATATACGGGGGGAGCGGCACCCTGCCCTGATTTTCAATCGCCTTTTCAAAGGGCTCGCCGCTTGAAAACAACACCGTGAACACGCCCTCGCCATGGTGCTTGCCGATGACAGCACAAAGCCCGTGCGCAAAATGGATCTCGGTCCCGGCGCGGGGTCGTTTGGAAGCCTTTACAAGGCACTTGCATTCGAATGTATACCGGTCCCCCTGTTTTTTCCCCGTACCGCCGGCATAATCGATAAGCAATACCTCGGTTTTGCCCCCTGTTGCTTTTCGCCCCAGAAGGCGTCCGGGAATAACCCGCGTGTCATTGACAACCAGAATGTCCGATGGGGACAGCATCCCGACGATGTCGGAAAAACGGTGATGGGACACATCCCCCGTCTTGCGATCCAGCACCATGAGGCGCGAGCCTTTCCGGTCTGCCACCGGATGCTGGGCAATGAGGTGCGCGGGCAGGTGATAATCGTAATCGGACAGTTGATACATATTCCGTGTCAATTGTTCAGGTTTTTCAACCCAGCCGGCCGATATAGGCTATCACCAGGCCGGCCGCCATAAGCCCGAAGCCGATCATGCGCAATGTGCTATCGGGCATTTCAATGACCGCGCGCATCACTTCTTTCATGCGCTCCGGGAAAGCGAAATAGGGAAGTCCCTCGACAATCATGACTACCCCGAGGACGCACAGGAAAAATTCCATTGTATTGAGCCTCCTGTTAAAATCAAATCGCTTGAACATACCCGTTTACCCATTGTTTTGTCAAACATCTTGCAAAGCGGTTTGGTTTTGGTCACCTCAAAAAGAAGAATATTGATGAACTCGTAAAAGTCGATTTCAGACGGCTTTGTAAAATGTTCAAGATCAAGGCGCGTGCAATTTTTGAAGAATTGATCGTACTTCGCCGTACGTGAGATTCTTCAAAAATTGTGCGCAACGCAGATATTGGACTTTTTACGAAGCCGTCAATATTGGCGATGCCGGATGCGCAGCGAAGGCTTGAACAAACCGGCCTCATCGTGTATGGTTTTTCATGCAATGCGGTGCTGCCGGATTTTTTTGTCGTTAACCTGTTGTTTACTATAAGGATTTGAAACATGGCGTTCGAGCCGGTCATCGGGCTTGAGGTGCATGCCCAGTTAAAAACCAGAACCAAGATTTTCTGCGGATGTTCAACCAAATTCGGAGCGCCGCCAAATACCCACGTATGCCCGGTCTGCCTGGGAATGCCGGGTGTGCTGCCGGTCCTGAACCAGAAGGTGGTCGAATACGCCATACGGATGGCCCTGGCCACGAACTGCCGGATTGCCGGGGAAAGCCGGTTTGCCCGGAAAAATTACTTTTACCCCGACCTGCCCAAGGGCTACCAGATCTCCCAGTACGAAATGCCCATCGCCGAGCACGGCCATATTCATATCACCCTTTCGGACGGTGCGGTTCGCAAAATCGGTATCACGCGTATCCATATGGAGGAAGACGCGGGCAAGTCGAGCCACGATCCGTCCCGCGCCGTCAGTTTCGTGGATTACAACCGGACCGGGGTCCCCCTGCTGGAAATCGTGAGCGAGCCCGAGATGCACAGCCCCGAGGAGGCGGGGGCGTACCTGCGCCGTTTGCGGTCCCTCCTCCGGTATCTCGATATCAGCGACGGCAATATGGAAGAGGGGAGCTTCCGGTGCGATGCGAACATATCGATCCGGGAAAAGGGGGCTGCGGAACTGGGCACCCGCACGGAACTCAAAAACCTGAATTCCTTCAGATTCGTGGAAAAAGCCTTGGCCTATGAAATCAAAAGGCAGATCGAAATGGTAAAAGACGGCGAAAAAGTCGTCCAGGAAACCCTTCTGTGGGATGTGAATCAAAACCGGAGCGTTTCCATGCGCGGGAAGGAAGAAGCGCATGATTACCGGTATTTTCCCGACCCGGACCTTTTGCCCCTGGTCATTGAGGAAGAGATGGTGGCCAGGATCGGGAAAAGCCTGCCCGAGCTGCCGGATCAGAAAAAAGAACGATTTGTGACCCACTACGGCCTGCCGGAATACGATGCCGATATATTGACCGCGGGACGGGATCTGGCCGCGTATTTTGAGTGCTGTGCAAGGCAGGTGAAAAATCCGAAGACCGCCAGCAACTGGATCATGGGTGAGTTGACGGCGCTTTTGAACGCCTGCGGGAAAACCATCGACGAGTCCCCGGTGTCAGCCGAAGACCTGGCAAAACTGATCGCCCTGATGGAAGACGGCGTTATCAGCGGGAAGATTGCCAAGGCCGTTTTTTCGGACATGGCGGAAACGGGAAAAGCCCCGGATGAAATCGTGGCGGAAAAAGGGCTGGTGCAGGTCAGTGACGCCTCTGCCGTAGAGCCCGTAATCGACCGGATCATTGCGGCCCATACCGCCGAGGTTGAAAAATACAGGGGGGGGAACACCAAGCTCCTTGGTTTTTTCGTGGGGCAGGTCATGAAGGAAACCGGGGGAAAGGCCAACCCCCGGCTGGTCAACGAGCTTCTGTCGAAAAAACTGGGGTGATTCTCCGGGGACTTCCCGGCATTCATTTACGTGGTGCGCTTGAAGCGCTTTTCGAGAAAGGACGCATGCCACGTGATCATGGTGGGCCGTCCGTGGGGACAGGTGTAGGGATTTTCGCAGGCGTATAACTGTTCAAGGATTGCGGTCATCTGTTTTCCGGTCAGGGGATGGTTCGCCCGGACGGCCCCGTGGCAGGCCATGAGGATGAGGCACGCCTCGATGGCCCTGTCCGCTCCCTGCCGGTATCCGGATGCTTCCGCGATTTCAGCGATTTCCGCGATCAGGGGGGGTATGGGTGTTTCCCCCAGGATCTCAGGGACGGCTTTCACGACAAACGTATTTGGGCCAAAAGTGTCTATGTCAAGACCCGTCCGGTTCAACTCCGGAATCACCTGTTCCAGCGCGGCGCTTTCCCTGTATCCCAGTTCGACCGTTTCGGGAACCAACAGCTGCTGGACCTGCACCGGGGTGTCAGGCGCCATCCGGTGGCGGATCTGCTCATAGAGGATTCTTTCATGCGCGGCGTGCTGGTCGATTAAAAGCAGTTCCGCCTCTTTTTCACAGAGGATGTACGTGTTGTGGAACTGCCCGATCACCGACGCCAGCCGGAGGTTTTCACGGCTGAAAAGCGCGGCCTGCCGGGGAACTGCCGCCCCGTCGGTAACGGGCGCCTGCTTGCGCGCATCTTTTTCTTCTTCCCCGGGTTTGACCGGTGCAGGCGCGCGTTCGGGAAAGGGATTTCGTTCTTCCAGTCGCGGACGCACTCCGGAAAACTCCCGCGGCGATTCCTTTACGTGAAGCGGTGGATCTGCAGCCCTCCATTGGGCTCCGCCAAAAGGTTTTTTTTCACCCAGGGCGTCTGAAACCCCGTTTTTTACGGTCGAATAAATGTCCTGCTGCCGTGAAAACCGTACTTCCGCCTTGGCAGGATGGACATTTACGTCCACCTGGGCCGCCGGCACAGTCAAGTACACCACGCACAGGGGGAAGCGCCCCTTCATGAGGCGGCCGTGATACCCTTCCACAACCGCATGCTGTATTCCCCGGTCCCGGATGAAGCGGCCGTTGACAAAGGTGTAGATTTTTCCGGCGCTGCCGCGCGTGACAGAGGGATCGCCGACCCATCCGGAAATCGAGGCCGCATGGGTGTTGCCCGAAACGGGGTACAACAGGCGGTCGAGATTTTCCCCCAGGACGCCTTCGATTCTGGCCCGGGGATCCCGGACATCGTGCCACTGCCGGACGGTTTTCCCGTTGTGGGTCAGGCAAAATCGGATTTCCGGGCGGGAAAGGGCAAAATATGCCACGGTATCGGCGATGTGGCCGAATTCCGTGGAAACCGTCTTCATGAATTTGCGGCGCGCCGGGGTATTGAAAAACAGCTGCCGGACGGTTATCATGGTTCCCCGGGGGGCGCCCACGGGATTGACCGACCGGATCTTGCCGCCTTCGACGCGGATTTCGGTTGCGGCGTCTGATTTGTCATCCCGGGAGACCATGGTAAAGCGGGATACTGCGGCAATGCTGGGCAACGCCTCCCCCCTGAACCCGAGGCTTTGAATGTTGAAAAGATCCTCTTCAGCGGCGATCTTGCTGGTGGCGTACCGTTCGATGGCCAAAAGCGCGTCGTCATGCCCCATGCCGCACCCGTTGTCCGAGATGCGGATCATCGACCGCCCCCCCTGCTCGATATCGATGGTAATCCGGTCGCTTCCGGCGTCAATGGCGTTTTCCACGAGCTCCTTCACCACGGCGGCCGGCCGCTCGACCACTTCACCGGCGGCGATTTTATTGGAAAGGATTTCCGGAAGAATGCGGACGTTTGACACGGTATCGCTCCGTTTATTCGATATCGGTTTCCCCCCGCAAACAGCGGTACAGAAATTCCGTGTCAGTGGGAGACAGGTTGAACTTCAGGGCCGCTTCTTCCACCAGTTTCTGGTTGGATTTTCCCGGTTCATATTTTCTGGTTTCCCCGATCCATTTTACCGCTTTTCGCAGCTCTTCTTTTTTGGGTTGCACCGACATGTAAGCTCTCCTTGCGCGTCTCTGTGTGGTTGGTTCTTCTGTTTGTTTTTTTTCAGGCTATAACGATCCGTTCCGATGGATTGACGGCTTTTTCAGATGCATTCCCGATGCCTGTTCATAGGTATAGGCGGCCTTAAGAAGCTGGGCCTCCTCAAAATAGTTCCCCATTAACTGGAGTCCGACGGGGAGCCCGCCGGTTGTGACGCCGCAGGGGACGGAGATGCCGGGAATGCCCGCCATGTTTGCAGAAAGTGTAAATATATCGGATAAATACATCTGCAGCGGGTCGTCTGCTTTTTCGCCGATGGCAAATGCGGCGGTGGGGGCTACAGGGGATAAAATGATATCACAGGTTGTAAACGCCGCCTCGAAATCCTGACGGATAAGGGTCCGAATCTGGGACGCTTTTTTGTAGTAAGCGTCGTAGTAGCCCGATGACAGGGCATATGTGCCCAAAAGGATTCGGCGCCGGACTTCCGCCCCGAATCCGGCAGAGCGGGTATTGATGTACATCTCCTTCAGGTTGCCGGCGGCGGAGCCGTCCCGGAAACCGTACTTGACCCCGTCATAGCGAGCCAGGTTGGAGCTGGCCTCGGCCGGTGCAACCAGATAGTACGCTGCAACCGCATGGTCCGTATGGGGAAGGGAGATGTCGACGCAGGTCGCACCGGCCTCTTTCATCACCTCCACGGCGTTGACAACCGCCTGCTGCACTTCCGGATCGACGCCGTCCTGTTCCATGTATTCGCGCGGTATGCCGATGGTCATGTTTTTTACGCCGGCGTCCAGGTCCCGGGACAAGTCTGCTACCGGTTTGTCGATGGAGGTTGAATCCCTGCGGTCATACCCGGAAATGGCCGTGAGCAGGATGGCCGCATCCGTAACATCCTTGGTGATGGGGCCGATCTGGTCCAGGGAAGAGGCGAAAGCCACCAGCCCGTAGCGGGAAACCCGGCCGTATGTCGGCTTGAGGCCGACCACCCCGCAGTGGGATGCCGGTTGCCTTATGGACCCGCCGGTATCCGAGCCAAGCGATCCAAGGCACATATCGGCTGCCACTGCGGCAGCCGAGCCCCCGCTGGAGCCGCCAGGGATCCTTTCGAGCGCCCACGGGTTTCTGGTGGTTTTAAACGCCGAGTTTTCGGTCGAAGAACCCATGGCGAATTCGTCCATGTTGGCCTTTCCCACCATTACGGCGCCGTGGGAATGCAGTTTTTCCATCACCATGGCGTCATAGGGGGGGGTGAAATCCGCCAGCATTTTCGAGGCGCAGGTCGTCCGATGCCCCTTTGTGCATATCAGGTCCTTTATGGCGAGTGGAATTCCGGTCAGGGGGCCGGCCTTCCCTTCAGCAATCGCCTTGTCCGCGGCCGCAGCTTCCTTGCGGGCGGTTTCCCGGCAGATCGTGATATAGGCATCCACCATCGGTTCTATATTCTCTATCCGGCAAAGGACCGACTCGGTCAGCTCGGCGGCGGAGATTTCTTTTGCTGCCAGAAGCGCCTGGGCTTCATGGATGGTCAGCTCGTAGGGGGCTTTTTCGGACATGACCTTTGGATCCCTGTTATTCGATGATTTTGGGGACAACGAAAAAACCGTTTTCGCTGTCCGGTGCGTTTTCAAGGGCCCGGTCGCGGTCGATGGAACGGTGCTCTTCATCGGGCCTGAACGCGTTTCGGGTTAACACCGCATGGGCGGTGGGAGCCACCCCGGAGGTGTCCACCCTTTCCAAGGACGCCACGTATTCCAGTATGCTGCCCAGCTGAACGGCGAAGCGTTCCAGATCGGTTTCATCGATTTTCAACCGGGCCAGTTCGGCCACGTGCAGCACTTCATCGGCTGTTATTTTCATTTTTCCCTTCCGCTTGTTTTGGGTACGCCCGGGTGGTTGTTGGCGAAAATGCGCTTGCGAACGGTTTGTACCACACGGGACGCAGGGCGCATTGCGTTCATGGTGAATCTCTGCATTTTCCCCGGAGCCGCCGTTTTGCGGCATTGTCCTGCCGCTTTCAGCCTACTCATCGCCTGCCAGAAGCAGAATGGCGTCAACGCCTGCCTGTTGCAGCCGGACAAGGTCATCCCTTGCCTGCTCCTTGTCTTTATAGGGTCCTATGCGGACGCGGGACCATCTTCCCTGCCCTTCCACAAGGGCTTGCTGGGTATAGGCAGGATACCCCCTGGAGCGAAACTTGTCGCGCACGGCTTCGGCACTTTCCATGTTCCGCAGCGATGCCACCTGGATCACATATCCTCCCCGGACGCTTCCTGCCGGCGGGTCCGGCGCCTCATGGAGTGCTTCCTGGCGGACCGGGCGGGATTCCGGTCTTTCAACCGGCCTTTCGCCTGCCCCCGCGGGCGCATCTTTGTCTCTGTCCTTTTCCTGGAAGCGATGCTGCCTGTCTTCGGGGGGGGCACCGGCAAGGGTTGCGAAAGATTCGGGTTTTTTCTCAAATTTCGGTTTTATGAGGCGGAGCGGCATTTCATCGTCGTCGGAAAATACATAGAGCTGCTCGTCTCTCAATTCTTCATAAAATTCAAACGGCATCTGCTCAATGGGGCTGTCGGGCTCCCCTGCGCCGGCATCCTCGGTAAGGACGCTTTTCTGGAGACGCCCCAGTTTCTCATTTAAATCCGCCATGTCAAAACGGACCGGCATCGTGTTTCTGCCCACAAGCACCCCGATAAAAAACATGCAGCCGCATGCCGCGAAAAAGAGCATCCATGCGGACGCGCCTTTTGGAATATTTGGCTGCGGCCTTTTTTCCTGCTGCGGCTTCTTGTTCTTTGACACTTTTTTGTTCATGGCCACCTACATGGTTTCAGGCGTGCTTACGCCGAGCAGCGTCAGACCGTTTCCGATCACCGTCCGTACGCCTTTTACCAGGCAAAGACGGGACCGGCTCAATTCATTATCCTGGGTCAATACCCTGTGCTTATTGTAATATGCATGAAAAGCCGCTGCAAGCTCCATCAGGTAGTATGCAACCCTGTGGGGTTCCATCATTTTTGCCGCGCCTGCGACGGCTTCCGGGTATTTGGCCATCTGTTTCATGAGCTGGATTTCTTCCGGCTCGGTAAGCATTGCCAGCATTGGGTCATCAACGTCATGGCTGCCTATGGAATGCTCTGCCGCGGCTTTTTTCATGATGCTCGAGATCCGGGCGTAAACATACTGAACATAATATACCGGGTTTTCGTTTGTTTTCTGTTTGGCGAGCTCCAGGTCAAAATCCAGCGGGCTTTCGTGATGGCGTGTCAGAAAAATGAAGCGGGCGGCATCCACGCCCACTTCGTCGACCACTTCCCGCAGGGTGACGAACTGTCCCGCCCGCGTGGACATGGAAACCGGCACCCCTTGGCGCACCAGGTTGACCAGGTGCGCCAGGACAACCCGGAATTGTTCCGGTTCGCGTCCCATGGCGGTAATTGCCGCGGTAAGGCGCGGCACGTAGCCGTGGTGGTCCGCCCCCCACACATCGATCACCCGCTCGTAGCCGCGGTCATACTTGTCCATGTGGTAAGCGATGTCCGAGGCGAAATAGGTGGTAAGACCGTTTCCCCTCACGATGACCCGGTCCTTTTCATCCCCGAACAGGGAGGACTTGAACCACGTCGCCCCTTCCGCTTCATAAGCAAGATTTTTTTCCAGCAATACCCGTATGGCTTCCGCCACTTTTCCGGAATCATACAGGCTTTGTTCGGAGAACCACGTGTCAAAACCGATGCCCAGGTTTTTGAGATCCGTGCGAATATTTTCGAGTATTTTGTCCGCGGCATACCGGGCGCAGGCATCAACGGCGCTGTCCGCATCCATTTCAAAAAGCGCGGCGTTTTTTTCATCCATCAGGGACCTGGCGATATCGTAGATATATTCACCCTGGTAGGCATCCTCCGGAAAATCGGTGGCCCGCCCCGCGAGCTCCATGCAGCGGAGATATACGGAGCTGCCAAGGGTGCGGATCTGGCGCCCGGCATCGTTGATATAGTATTCCCGGTCCGTTATGAATCCGCAGAAGTTGAGGATTGCGGCCAGCGCGTCTCCCACGACGGCCCCGCGCCCGTGCCCCACGTGCAACGGCCCGGTGGGGTTGGCGCTGACGAATTCCACCTGCACCCTGCGCCCCCTGCCGATATTGACGGCGCCGAAGAGCGCCCCTTTTTCATGTACGGCTTGTAATACCGGGAGCCATGCAGCCGGGGAGATAAAGAAGTTGATAAAGCCGGGGCCGGCGATCTGGGTGTCGCGGATCAGCTGCTCCGGATCATCCATATGCCGGATGATGGCCTCGGCGATTTTGTTCGGGGGCATTTTCTGGGTCGATGCCCCGGTCAGGGCGAAATTGGTTGCAAAATCGCCGTGCGAGGCGACCTTTGGCTCTTCGATCACAATGTCGCCGAAATCCCCGGAGTTCAAGTCTCCTGCCGTATATGCCGCCTGCGCCGCCCGGCGCACGATTTTTTCAAGCGTATTCTTCATTGCTCCTGCCGCATTGATTCCATTGGTTTTGCGCTCCTGCGCTGTCGCACAAAACGCGTAGATATTGGTTGGAGAATCCTATTTTTTAGATATTTTTACCACTGAAGTCAAGCTTCCATTCCTATTATCTTTTGGCGGAATGCCGGGAAAACGGAATGGAACCGCCTGTCCGGCGGCTCAATACCGTATCGCAGAGAGGGATCGGCGTCTATACGTGAGCCGCCAACCGGTTGAGCCGACCGATGACGCCTGCAAGCCTGTCGCGGTGGTGGGGGGGGACCATCAGTGCCGGTATGGGCCGGTTGGGGGTGACCCGGCACTCATCCGGAATGCGCCCGGCATTGGTTGACAGGTGAATCAGTACATCGATCAAGTTGCCGGAAAACCCCTTCTGATCGATGTGTTCGATAAACTGGAGGAACACGGTGTTGAGGGTCAGGGTGAGGTCGTCGATCTCTGCATAGCCGTTTTGGCTGCATTTCCGGGTAGATATCATGCATCGACATCCGAAGGGGCGGATCTCGTAAAGGGTGCAGGCGCTGTCTTTTAGAAATGGGCATACGCCGGTATGCGCCCCGGACGGATCGTCGGGGAGAGGATCGTCCGTGCGGCAGGCTTCCACGTAGGCGTTTGTGCTCAGGACGGGCTGGTACCGCGGCATTTTCTCGCATGCGCCCCGGGGCAGGAGATCTGCAATCCGGTTTTTACCGGCAACGGCTGTCATCAACTCCCCTTCGAGCCGGGTCATGGTGACATTGGTAGTGCAGCAGTCAGCGCAATATTTGCGGCAGGCGACATCGACCGCTTCCAATTGTGCATCATAGAGCCGGTAAATTTCTTGCAGGACGTCAACAGGATTTCTGTTCATGGGGATCACCGGGAAAACGGCTTTATCTGCCGTGCTTGATCTGGTCATAATAGGAAAGAACGCGCCGTACATATCCCCGCGTTTCCCGGAAAGGCGGCACCCCCCCGTAGCGGTCTACGGTGTCGGGCCCGGCATTATACGCGGCAAGGGCCAAATGCAGATCGTGATCGTAGCGTTGGATGAGGTGTTTGAGATAGCCCGTGCCGCCCCGGATGTTTTCCATGGGGTTAAAGGGATTTGCAATGCCAAAGGATGTAAAATTGGCCGGCATGATCTGCATAAGCCCCTGCGCTCCTGCGCGGGAGACGGCATTTGGATTGAAATCCGATTCCGCCTTGATAACGGCTTTGACGAGGGCGAAATCCACGCCGTGGCGATCGGCCGCCTCTCGGATGATCGGATCATACGCGTCATTGGTTTTTCCCATGGCGACAGGCCGGCGGTCATTGATAAAATTCAGTTCCGACGGAATGTACCGGTCTGACGTGGGCACGTTGGAATAGTGATAATGCCCGTTTTCATCAATGAAGAAATAAATTTCCGCTTCGGCCCGTCCGGTTGTTTTCAAAAAGCCTAATACCACAAGGGTGGCCATGCCCGCGTAAAAGAGGCGCAGTATCTTTTTCGGCATTTCAAACTCCTTGGCGCTTTTCGGCAATAAAGGGATGGGTGAGTGCGGGCGCCCTTTCCCCGAACGGAATCAGTGCCTGCTGTTCCCGGATCGTCTGCTTTCCGTTTGCCGGGATTGCGTCCAATCGTCCTCCGGTACAAACGCCACGACGTCGTCTATGGCGCTGGCATCGGCAAGGATCATCACAAGGCGGTCGAGTCCGAGGGCGCATCCCGCCGCCTCCGGCATGTCAGACATGTCCGCCAGAAACCGCTCCGGCATGGGAGAAACCGGCCGGCCGCTTGCTTTTCTGGAAGCAAGCTCGGTTTCAAAGCGCATGCGCTGCAGCTTCGCATCCGTCAATTCGCTGTAGCCGTTGCATATTTCAAGACCGCCCAGGTACAGTTCAAATCTCTGGGCGGCTTCCGGGTCATCAGGAGCGCTTTTTGCAAGAGGCGTAAACGCCAGCGGGTAATCGTGCAGGAATACCGGGCGCTGGACATCCAGCCGGGGCTCGATTTCAAAAGCCAGTTTTTCTTCGAACATGTCGCCTGCCATTGCGGATTTCATTTCCATTCCCGCGTATTGCAGAAATGCATCGGCTGCGCGGATTCTTTTCCACGGCCCGGACAGGTCGATGACGGTATCGTTGTAGCGCACCTGCTGCCTGCCGAGCGCTTCCGCAGTGACAAAACAGACCAGCTTTTCCACCTGGTCCATCAAAAAAAAATAGTCTTCGCCCGCCGCATACCACTCGAGCATGGTAAATTCCGTCAGGTGCCGCGCACTTCTTTCTCCGTGCCTGAAACACTTGCAGATCTGGAAAATCCTGCGATACCCGGCGCAAAGCAGCCGCTTCATGTGCAGCTCGGGGGATGCCTGAAGATAATGGCTTCCGGATTCGACGGCGTTGATGTGGGGTTCCGGCGCGGGCACTGTCAGCCGGAGGGGCGTTTCCACTTCGAGAAATCCGTTCTGCATGAAAAACTGCCTGACCGCGCCGAGGACCCCCTGGCGGAGGACCAGGTTTTTTTTTATCCGGGCCTGCCTTGCGGTGCTTTGAGTATCGAAACAATCCCTGGTCCGGTTCATTTTTTTCTTACCCGGTATGCGTCTTCCGGGCGGTCCTGAAGATATATGGCGTCAAAATTTTTGAGATCCGCCGTCTCATACCACTGGTTTGCAACATTAATGCACGCGGGGCAGGCATTTACCGGTATGTGGACGGCGAGCACATGCGCCCCCCTGTCCGCCCGGGAATCGATTTTGAGCGCGCCGCTGCAGTCTCTGCATAGTTGAATGGTTTCCAGCTGCTTTTCATAAAAGCCGTCGGTATCATAAAAAATACTGCGGCTGCGTTCTTCAACGGTTTTGTTTTCGCACCGTTTTTCGCGCACTGCTTTGCGGTTCCGCCATGTTTGCAACACGCGCTGGCATGCCATTTTTATGTCTGCGGTGATGGCCCCTGTCTGCCGCAGATGCTCCGGGTTGTAATCCGGTTCGCAGACGTGGCAGTAGTCGATTCCCGACATGGCCAATATGATGCCGACATTGACATAGGGAAGTGCCCCTTCTATGGAATACCCCCCCTCCAGCACCGCGATGTCGGGTTTCAGCAGGGATGTCATTCTGGCATACCCCTGGGCGCAGAAATTCATGTTCGTGAGCGGATCTGTAAAATGGTTGTCCTGGCCGGCGGAGTTCACCACCAGTTCCGGCTTGAATTCGTCCAGAATCGGCAGTACGGCTTCCTGGATCGCATAAATAAACCCTTCCTGGGAGGTATAGGGAGGAAGCGGAATGTTCAGCGTCGCACCGTATGCATTGGGGCCGCCCGCTTCGTCGGACATTCCCGAACCGGGGTAGAGGGTTCGTCCATCCTGGTGGATGGAGATAAAGAGCGTGTCCCTGTCATGCCAGTAGATATCCTGGGTTCCGTCCCCGTGGTGGCAGTCGGTATCGATGATCGCGACCCGCTTGACACCGTATGCCCGGCGCAGATACTCGATCATGATGGCTTCATTGTTTACATTGCAGAAGCCGCGGCCGCCGTGAATGACCCGCATGGCGTGGTGGCCGGGGGGTCGCACAAGGGCGAATCCCCGGTCGATCTGTTTTTCCATGACAGCCCTGCCGATGGTCTTGGCCCCGCCGGCACTGATAAAATGCGATTCGGTCATGATTTTCCAGGGATCCGGCACGCAGAAGTGGACCCGCTGGACATCCTTTATTTCCACGACCTCGGCTTTCAGTTCGTGGATGCCGTCAATATCCAGGAGCCCTTCTTCCATGATCTGGTCCTGGGTATACAGGAGCCTTTCTTCCCGTTCCGGATGGGTGGGGCTGATGGCCCAGTCAAAGGCCGGGAAGAATACAAGGCCTGTTTGATATTTGGCGCGTAGCATATACTGCTCCGTTTTTGGGTCCGTTTATGATGTGATGGCGTCGTAAAAAGTCCCATCTACTGCGTTGCAGCAATTTTTCATCCGCTCAACATACCACATGTATGCCTTCGCGTATGAAAAATTACTGCGCTTTGTATATGGAACTTTTAACTTAGCCATCTCTTCCTTATCTTGTGACTTTTACGAGACCATCATGATGTACAAGCTATCTCAAAAAAATCTTTTTTTTGAGATGGCTTGTAGAAAGTACCTGGCTGCGGCAGAGCCTGTGTGTGCTTTTAGTTGTCTTTTTCCGGGCCGTTGTTGATCATGCGGGTAATCTCATGGTAATCATGCCGCAGTCCCGGCCGCACCTGGATTTTGACCCGGATATTGCGTCCGATGAGCTGGAAATTCCGGATCATGTTGAATTCAAGGGATTCGAGCACGTCGGTTTCGAAGTTTCCCGGGGCCGCCCCTTCCCGCATCGCCTTTTGCAGGAGCAGTTCGTGGGCCATTTCCTGGACTTCGGCAAGGCTGATGCGCGGATTCACCCTTTCCGAAAAATTTTCCTCCGGCGCCATGGCCCTGCATCGGTATGTATCCACAAACAGGGAGACTTCGCAGGTGGTGCGGGAAAGGGCGGCGCCGATGGCGTTTGCCACGTCCCACTGGGGGACCTTTTTCACCTTGTAGTCCGATATCTTCTGAAAATGCTTCGCAAAATGCGGTGCAGGGCCGCCGAGGACCAGCAGGTGATCGGGATTGATGCGGTGACCTTCCAGCGCCTCCCGAACCGTGTAGACCGGCTTGCTGTTGATCTTTTCCACCATCTCGCCCGCTTTTTCCAGTATCAGCCGGCAGGTTTTGTCAAAAATATCCCGTGCAGCGGCTTCTGCGGAAACCCCCATTTCGTCCGCAATGGCCTTTATTCCCCTTGTTGCGCTTTCCAGGTTGCCGTCGTTCACCTTTTCAAGAACAAAAAGGGCGTCCGTGGGGGTCGGTGCAGCGCCCCCGTACGCCATTGCCGGGCCGATCCGGTCCGGTCCGATCGTCAATTCTCCGGATCGGATTCGTACGGCGCTGTCCCCCCCCAGTCCGATCGACCGGGTATGCAGGGCCCGGATATGGGTTTTGAAGCCGCTGATTTCGATCCCGTTGGGTACCAGAACCGGAACCCGGTTGATCAGTACGGCCATGTCCGTTGTTGTCCCGCCGATATCAAGGACAATGGTTTCCGACGGGTCTTCGGCAAATGCCACGGAGCCCATGACGCTTGCCGCAGGTCCTGAGAGTATGGACTGGCCGGGAAAGTCTATGGAGGTGTCCAGATCCATGGTTCCACCGTCGGCCTTCAGAATGTATATGGGGGCGCGGATCCCCTTTTCCTCTAAAGATTTTTTGATGGCCGTAAAAAATTTTTTGTGTATCGGATAGATGGACGCGTTGAGGAAGGTTGTGGCAATACGTCGCGGGAAGCTGAAGTTTCCCGAAATGCGGTGCCCCGGGAAAACCTTGTCAAAGCCGGATTCGATGAGGCGTACGATTTTGTTTTCATGGTCCGGGTTTCTCGTGGAGAATTTCCCGACGACGCCTACGTGGGAAATGCCGTCGGCGCGCATCTTTTCAGCGGCATCCATTACCTGGTCTTCGTTGAGCGCCTGTATTTCGCGTCCACTGTGGTCGATCCCCCCGCCGACAATATAAAAGTGATCTCCGGTGCGGTAATTGTCCGGATGAATGCCGGGGCCGCAGGTTACGATCATCCCGACCGGGGAGAGCTTTTTTTCCACAATCGCATTGGTGGTCAGGGTCGTGCTGAGAACGGTGCGGGTAATCTGCTGCGGGTCAATCTTTTCGGTGATGCGGTTCAGACCGGTTAACACGGTCGAAAACAGGTCGGATGCATCCGTCCGGACCTTTACCCTGTTTTGAAGACCGCCGGCGTCTAAAAGAACCACGTCCGTATGCGTGCCGCCTACATCGAGTCCGATAATCATTGTCGATACCTGAATTTGTGAAATGGTGGTCGGGCACCATTTGCGTTGTGCTGGTTATGTGTGTGAACGCTGATCCGTTATTCGTCGTGGCCATTTTTAAAAAAACCAGAAGGGGCGCTCCTGTATCAATGCTACCTGAAATCGGACGTATTGTCAATATTGACGGCTTCGTAAAAAGCCCAATATCTGCGTTGCGCACAATTTTTGAAGAATCTCACGTACGGCTACGTACGATCAATTCTTCAAAAATTGCACGCGCCTTGATCTTGAACTTTTTACTTTGCCGTCCAAAATCGACTTTTTACGGGCTCATCAATATTGTCGATGGAATCATTTTTGGCGCATCTCCGGCTTGAAAGGCGTCCGGGGGATCAACGGAATGCGCCAACGGGCTTGCGAAAGGCCAACCATACAACCCCATTGCTTTTTTTTTCAAAAAATGCGAATTGTAAAGGCAGTGAACCCGTAAAATACGGGGGGATCGGTAAACTCTATCTGCCGGCCGCGATAATACAATTCCTGAGCGTACACCATGTCAATGCTTGCCAATACCGATGAGAAATTTATGGGCCTGGCCCTTGAAGAGGCCCGGAAGGCGCTTGCAGCGGGCGATTTTCCGGTGGGCTGCGTTATTGCGGATGGCCAGCAGGTGGTGGCGTCTGGATTCCGCACAGCCAGTCGCGGCGTAATGGCAAACGAAATCGATCACGCCGAGATTATCGCACTGCGGCATTTTGTCAAAAGTCCGCTGGATATCCCGAAAGAAAGGCTTTGCCTTTACAGCACCCTCGAGCCGTGCCTCATGTGCTTCGGGGCTATCCTGATCTCCGGCATCCATCGCATCGTTTACGCATTCGAGGATGTCATGGGGGGAGGCACACGGTGCAATCGACAGGAATTGCCGCCGCTGTACCGGGATATCGACCTGACGATCGTCGGCAATGTGCTGCGGGAGGAAAGCATCGCACTGATGCGGGCTTTTTTTTCAAACCCGGACAACCGCTATCTCAGGGACACGCTTTTTGCCCGGTACGCAATGGGGCATACAGCGGCCTCGGGGTTGTAGTTTCTGCGGCTGCGCCGAACCGGCGGGCAATTGGTGATGAGAACACCGGAAAGAGAATTGAGACCCATTACAATGGATTTGAACCTGCCGGCAACGATTCTAGACAGGGCCAAGGGAAAAGTTGCGGCCTGTTTTTCCGCCGCAAGCAACCAAGGCGTTGACCTTCCCGACGACAACGGCCTGCATGGCATGCTTTTCCGGGTTTTTGCCCTCAGCGAATTCGTCGCTGCATGCTTCATACGAAACCCCTCTCTCCTGAAAGATTTGTTGGACGCCGGCGACTTACAGCGTTCATACGAGCCGGGGGAATACCGGAAAAAGGCGTCGATTTCCGCCGGTGCAGCAGCCGATGAAACCTGTCTTGCTTCGGCCCTCCGGAAGCTCAGAACCAGGGAAATGGTGCGCATTGCATGGCGTGATCTGGCCGGGGAGGCGGATTTGCACGAAACCCTGGCCGATCTCTCCTTGTTTGCGGATGCCTGCCTGACCGATGCGATTGATGTTCTGTACAACCGATTCTGCGGTATTTACGGAATCCCGATGTCGCATGAAGGGGAGCCCCAGCGGCTGGCCGTTATCGGAATGGGGAAACTCGGGGGGTACGAGCTGAATTTTTCCTCCGACATCGACCTGATATTCGCCTTTCCGGAAGCGGGGAAAACCGTTGGAAAAACCACCAGCATTACCAATGAGGAGTTTTTTTCACGGCTGGCCCGGCGCCTGATTGATATTCTGGCCAAATCCACGGTTGACGGGTATGTGTTTCGGGTGGACACGCGTCTCCGCCCTTACGGGGATGCCGGCCCCCTGGTAATGAGTTTTGACGCCATGGAAAACTATTACCAGATGTTCGGCCGCGGATGGGAGCGGTATGCCCTTATCAAGGCCAGGGTCGTGGCCGGGGATTTTGATGCGGGCAGGGTTCTCCTTGAAAGGTTGCGCCCTTTCGTATTCAGAAGGTACCTGGATTACGGTACGTTTGAATCCCTTCGCGAAATGAAAAACAAGATCGAGCGCGAGGTTGTTCGAAAAGGTCTGAAAAATAACATCAAGCACGGTTCGGGCGGCATTCGCGAAATCGAGTTTTTCGGGCAGGTATTCCAGTTGATTCGCGGCGGCATCAATCCGGCCTACCAGGAGCGAAACCTGCTCAAGGTCCTGTCGCTCATGGCCGCGGATCGCTGCATCTCCCGGACCGTATACGATGAATTGTCGGCGGCGTATATCTTCCTGCGCAATACGGAAAACCGTCTTCAAATGTACAATGACATGCAGACGCACACCCTTCCGGCGGACGAAGCCGGACAGGCCATTATCGCCTATGGTATGGGATTTGAAAACCTGCAGGAGTTCCGCGAGCAATTGCGCATGCACATGGAAGGGGTCCACTCCCATTTTCTTGATCTTCTGGCCCCTGAATCGCCCGATTCCGAAGATATTGATACCGGGCTGCTCGAAACCGTCTGGCACAATCCGGATGATCAGGAAAAAAATATCCGTATTTTGGCAGATTCAGGGTTCGATCATCCGGAAAAAGTGCTCGCGGCCCTGGATAGAATATGGAACATCCACATCGGCGATGAAGTCGGGAGCCTTGTCCAGGACCGCCTCGACCGGTTGATGCCCCTGGTGCTGACTGCCGCGGTGAAAACGGACCGACCCCTGCTGGTCCTTGAGCGCATCGTACCGCTGATTGAGGCGATCGTCCGGCGCAGCTGCTATATTGCCCTGCTTCTGGAAAATCCGGGCTCGCTGGATCATCTCATTCGGCTGACAAGGATAAGCCCCTGGATTGTCACTTTTTTATGCAAGCATCCATTGCTCCTGGACGAACTGCTGGACATGCGTTCTCTGTATGCGCCGCTGGACAGGGATGCCCTTGCCGAAGAACTGGAAAAGCGTCTTGAAATGGTGCCCAAAGACGATATCGAACGTCAGATGGATGAAGTGCGCGTTTTCAAGCAGATCAATACGTTTCGGATCGTTGCTGCGGACGTCACCGGCAATCTCCCGCTTATGAAAGTCAGCGACAGGCTGACGTTTCTTGCGGAAACCATCGTGCACAAGGCCCTGGACATCTCCTGGCGGCAATTGACGGATCGGTATGGAAAACCGTCCCATCTTGTCGGGGCGAACGAAGAAACCAAGGGTTTTGCGACTATCGCCTACGGGAAGCTGGGGGGTATCGAGCTGGGCTACGGTTCGGATCTGGATCTTGTTTTCCTGCATACCGCAACGCATGGTCAGACCAGCGGCGGCACGTTCCATTCATTATATGATTCCGAATTTTATGCCAGACTCGGTCAGCGGATCATTCATTTTCTTTCCACGCCCACATCCATCGGAAAACTCTACGAGGCCGACATGCGGCTGCGGCCGAGCGGGAATGCGGGCATACTTGTCAGTCATGTGGATGCATTCGAGGATTACCAGATAAACCAGGCCTGGAACTGGGAACACCAGGCAATTATCAAGGCCCGTCCCGTTAATGGCGACCGGGAGGTCTGCGAACGGTTCAAAAGGATCCGCAGGTGCATTATCGCCATGGGACGGGACAAGGTAGAACTGGCCCGGGAAGTTCTTGAAATGCGTGAAAAAATGAGAAAAACACACCCTGCCGACACTGCCGGCCGTTTTGATTTGAAGCAGGATCCGGGCGGCATTGTCGATATCGAGTTTCTGGTGCAGTACCTCGTGCTGCTTCATGCCGACGCGCATGAAATACTCGTGCAGTGGACCGACGTGGTTCGCCAGCTCAATGCGCTGGCGCTTTCAAATATCATCGATGATATCACGGCGCATTCCCTGAAGCAGGCATACCTGATTTATCGTCACTTTGTGCACCGGTTGACGCTGCAGGAGAAGAAAGCCGTTTTGCCGGAAAAGCGGTTCCGGGAATTGCGCAGGCGCGTCATCCGGTTATGGGATTTTTATCTTAAGGAGAAAGCGGGGCAATCGCAGGGAAAGGGGAAAAAGTAAACCGGCACCAGCCATCCTGCCGGTTTACTTGAACAGGTAGAACCCGATTACATTGTCCATGCTGCTTGAATGGTGAAACTTCCCGCCAACGTAGGGCGCACGGATATTTTGTACAACTACCTCCCGGTCCAGGAGAGATCGGTTTTTGTCGTCAAGGTTGAACTTTATGCCGATGACATCGCCGATGGCTACAACCGGAAAAGAATTGAACTTCATACATACGCCCTGCCTGGAGATGTCTGTCACCGTCATGACGCCCGAATCGGGCGGGCTGCTTTCGCTTTGTATCACACGGTAGGTCCCCCTCAGGTCGGTTTGCTTGCGGTAGTGCCGCCTTTTTTCCAGTTCAAAGGTGGAAATGTGCCCGCAGGCGCATTTGACCTTTACTTTCGTATGGTCCATGAAGCGGGAGGCGTTGAGGGTTTTTGTCTTGCTGCATTGGGCGCAGGAAATCGTCACCGTGCCGCCTGGTTCAACAAATAATTTTTCCGCCATTGAATCCTCCCCGGAGACCGGAGCTCCATGTAAACGCTGGATGGACAGCCAACAAACGGGCCGGTTGACTTAATGGAATTATTATACTATTACCATATCCACTCATGGATATTTTACAAGCGCATGCGTAGATACCGTTTCAAGCGGTCGATCGCCCGTATTTGTTTTCCATGATGGGGGAGAAAGTCATCTTATTTCGCAAATAAGATGATCCCGGATATGCGATTTATGTGTATCCGTTGTGATTATATCGGGTTATCATACCTTTTTGTATCTTTTTTTTCAAATCAAATATGACAGTTCCGGGAAATATGTTTTCCGGAAACCGTAACGGCGGGCAAAAGGACTGAAAACGAGGATGTCGGATCGCGGTGGGTTCGTTGGCCCTGTTTCGCGATTCGGCGGATTCGGTCATGAATGGATAATCTAATGAGGAGCAACCGGAAATGAAAAAAATTGAAGCAATAATCAAGCCTTTCAAGCTCGATGATGTCAAAGAGGCGCTTTCCGATATCGGGATACAAGGAATGACGGTTTCGGAGACAAAGGGGTACGGCCGGCAGAAAGGGCACAAGGAGGTTTACAGGGGGGCCGAGTATGCCGTGGATTTCGTCCCCAAGCTGAAAATCGAAATCGTGGTGGACGATGAAGTCAAAGAGCAGGTCATCGATATGATCATAAAAACGGCGTATACGGGAAAAATCGGTGACGGCAAGATCTTTGTCCAGGATATCGAGGATGCTGTCCGGATTCGTACGGGGGAGCGGGGCAAAAACGCCCTGTAGGGGGGAAAAGCAGGCAGCCGGAGGTCGGAGAGCGGATCGGGAAGGCGCCGTACGGAAACGGCGCGCCGTGCCCTGATCAATGGTACGCCCGCGGGTTGATCCCGTATTTTTCGATTTTATAAGAAATTTTTCGAATGGTGGATCCCAGCATCTTCGCCGCCCCCGATATGTTCCCCCGGGTGTGCTTGAGCGCTTCGATGATCATTTCCCTTTCAAGCTTTTCAACCGCGCCTTCCAGGGTCTGCGAGGGGAGGGTTTCCGATTCTGAGGCGGTCTGAAGGGTGGGGGGCAGATGATAGCCGTAAATAACTTTGTCCTCGCATAACAGAACGGCCCTTTCAATGCAGTTTTCCAGTTCGCGGACATTGCCGGGCCAGTGATACGCCATGAACATGTCGATGGCCGGCGTGGAGAACCGTATGATTTCCTTGCCGTTTTCCCGGGCGTATTTTTCCAGAAAATAATCCGCAAGTACCAGTATGTCCGTTTTCCGCTCCCGCAGGGGGGGCATGTATATGGGAAAAACATTGATCCGGTAGTAGAGGTCGCTTCGAAAGACATTGTCCGTCACCGCCTGCTCCAGATTCTTGTTGGTGGCGGCAATGATGCGGACGTCCGCTTGTATGGACCTGTTGCCGCCGACCCGTTCGAATTCCTTTTCCTGCAGAACCCGCAGCAGCTTTGCCTGGACCTCGGTTGTTATGGAGCCGATTTCATCGAGAAAAAGCGTCCCCTTGTTTGCCAATTCAAATTTTCCGGGCTTCTGATGGAGGGCACCCGTAAATGCGCCCTTTTCGTGGCCGAACAGTTCGCTTTCGATCAGGTTGGCCGGCAGGGCGGCGCAGTTGATTTTAATAAAGGGCTGGCTCGTGCGATGGCTGTTGTAGTGGATGGCATTTGCCACAAGCTCCTTTCCGGTGCCGGATTCTCCCCGTATGAGAACCGTGGCATTGCTGCGGGCCACCTGGGAGATCATCTGGTAGACTTCCCGCATCTTGTTGGAGTTGCCTACGATATTTTTGATGCGGTATTTTTTTTCCAGTTCCATCCGGAGCCGTTCATTTTCCGCTTCCAGCTTCTCCTTTTCCCGCTGTATCCGTTCGAGGTGGACCGCCTTGGTGGCGATCATGGCAGCGACGACGCTTAGAAATTTTTCTCCTTCCATCAGGGAATAGCTGCTGTCATAAGGTTTGTCCACGCTAAGCGCACCGATAACCTGCTGCTCGTTTTTAACGGGCACGCAGAAAAACGAAAGCTCCCGGCCGGCATCCCCCTTCCGCGTGCCGGTCCGGTTTAAAAACTGTTCCGATTCGCTGATTTTTGCGATGGAAACGGGTTCTCCGTTTTGTATCACCTGCCCGGTAACCCCTTCCCCCAGCTTGTATACCCCTTTTATCATGGCGCTTTTGGGAATGCCGTGGGCCACCTCGATGCTGATTTCTTCACGAAGGGGATTCAGGATGGTAATCATGCCACGGACCATGTTCATGCTCGAAGACAACAGGTCGAGCACGTTGTACAGGGATTTTTTCAGGTCCGTGTGCCTGTTCAGCGCCTGGCTGATTTCATATAGCAGGGTTGTCTGGTCCATGTTGATTGTACGGTGTGCAGATTGCAGGTTATCGGTTATTCCGCAGGGCGTCCCGGGGCCGTTGGCGCATGTATCGCTTTCCGCCCCCCCACGGGCTTATCCCGTCCGGTCGATATGTTCTTTTACCATTGTTTTGAGCGCCGGCAGGCCGGTAGCGTAAAAATGGTCATCGTTTTGAATCACCCGGAGCCTCGCTTCCGGATTCCAGCGGGCAAGATGCCTTTTGATCATTGCGGGCGGGGCGATTTCGTCGTTTTCGCCCGTGATGACCAGCGTCAGGGACGCAAGCGCGTCGATTGCCGAAAAATCCATCATTGCCACCGGCGGAGAGATCATTATCATTTCCACGGGCTGCAGGTGCATCGGCACGTGGGCGTTGACCCATGCCCCGAAGGAGTACCCCGCAAGAACGATTTGTCCGGCCCCGATTTGCCCGGCGTACGCGACAGCGCCCAGCACATCGTCGACTTCCCCTTTCCCGTCCGAATAGCGGCCGGTGCTTTCCCCCACTCCCCTGAAGTTGAATCGCAGGGTGGCGTAATTGTTTTCCAAAAAGGCCGATGCAACGGCGTCTATAACATAATTGTCCATAGTGCCGCCGTAAAGCGGGTGGGGATGGGTGATTATCGCTGCCGGCGCGTTTTTATCCCCGTGCCATATGCCTTCGAGCCGTACGCCGTCTTTGGAATCGAAAAATACGTGCGCCATTGATTCTACCCCGTTTTTGCCATCACATCAATCCATTGCTCTCCGAAAGCGTCGATCTGCCAGTTTTTCAGGGTGTCAATCGATTTCAAATCCGCTGCCTTTCCGGGGGCCTCTCCGGCAATCTTTTGGATCGCCGCATTGTTGATAAGCATGGCCGGATCAATTTCAAGCTGGCCGGCTTTGCTTTTGCGCCATTGCTTGAGTGCGTCGATTCGGCGCTTGATGGCCGGTGATGCGGGGTGTTTTTTTGTTTTCGGATAGACCGGCAATGCTTCTTCCGGGGTGTCGAGGGCGTCCCGGACCGCCTGTAAAATGGCATCGCCGTACATTTGGCATTGCTTTTTGCTCAAGATGCCCGAGCGGTGAAGGCCGGCGGTGTTTTCCGGTTTTTTGTTCGCCAAATCCAGCATGGCGCTGTTGCTCATGATCTTGTAGGGGGGGCGATCTTTTTTTTCCGCGGCGCTTTGCCGGAACTGCGCCAGTTTTTCAAGCACGGCCAGGCTTTTCGGGTCGAGCCGGCCTGCGCCTTTGATGCTCATGAAAAGCGGCCGGTCCATTTCGGTGTTCTCACCGGACCTTACATGGCAGAGATCTTCGCAGGTCTCCATTGCCCAGTCAAGACGGTCTTTCTCCACCAGGGCCGCCGTCAGATTTTGGTACAGGTCCGCCAGGTAGCGGACATCGTCTGCGGCATAGGAGATCATTTCTTCGGGCAGAGGCCGTATGGACCAGTCTTTTTTCTGATATTTCTTGTCGAGGGACACATCGAAGTGTTTTTTCAGAACCGCTTCCAGGCTGGAGTGGGAATATCCAAGAAAACGGCATGCCAGTTCCGTATCGAAAAGGTTTTCAATGTAAAATCCAAAATCCCTGTACAGGCTGCGCACATCGTAGTCGGCCCCGTGAAAAATTTTAACAATGGCGCTGTCGGCAAACAAGGGGCCAAGCGCGGACAGGTCCGTAAGGGCCAGCGGGTCGATAATGAAGCAGGATTTGTTTGCAGCCATCTGGAGGAGGCAAACCTTTTCCGTAAAATGATACATGGAGTCCGCTTCGAGGTCTACGGCAATCACGGGCGAGCCGGACATTTTCGTGACCGCCTTGTCGAGCCCTTCCGCGGATGTAATATAAAGAGGTGCTTCGGTAACCATTGGGTTCAGTCACATTTTTCAGGTTATTGGAATACCCATCGCTGCATTATGGAAGGATATGAAAGGCCTTCTTGTGGAATGTCCCTTCATCCCGATTTTTACCCCCGCCCTTACTATGCGCAGAGATTTGCGCGTGTTCCCGTATCAGGCCGATTCGTCGACGCTGCTGACAGCTTCGTCAACGGACTTTTTCCTTGACCGACGGAAGCAAGTTGCTTACATAACGTTTACCAGCATAAAAGTAAACACCGGGTTTTTTTCTTCCTATATTAATGATTATGAGTGGACAGTCAATGATCAATATAAAACTGCCGGACGGTGCCCAGAAACGCTTTGAAGGGCCTGTTGACGGATTCGCCGTTGCAGGGGAAATTTCCGCTGGCTTTGTCGGAAATTGCGTGGCAATGGAGGTCAATGGCAAAATGGTCGATATGCATTTTGTCATAGAAGAGGATGCGAAAGTATGCTTTGTCACCAAAAAGGACCCCGAGGCCTTGGACATTCTGCGTCATACGGCGGCGCATGTCATGGCGCAGGCCGTATGCAACCTGTACCCGGATGCCATACTCACCATCGGCCCCGTAATTGAAAACGGCTTTTATTACGACTTTGACATGAACCCCATATCCGAGGAGGATTTTCCGAAAATTGAATCGGAAATGAAGCGGATTATCAAGGAGAAGCTGCCGATCCGGCGCAAAGAAGTCTCCCGGGCCGAGGCCCTGGCTTTTTATAAAAATGATCCCTACAAGCAGGAGATTATCTCGGAGCTTGACGAGGGGACCATATCCTTTTACACACAGGGCGATTTCACCGATCTCTGCAGGGGGCCGCACTTGCCGGATACGGGGTTTATCAAGGCGTTTAAGCTCATGAAGGTATCCGGGGCCTACTGGCGCGGCGACCCGGCGCGCCCCCAGTTGCAGCGTATCTACGGAACCGCGTTTTTCGATAAGAAACCCCTTACGGAGTACCTGACCTTCCTGGAAGAGGCAAAAAAGCGGGATCACCGGAAAATCGGCGCGGCACTGGATTTGTTTTCCTTCAGCGACCAGGCACCGGGAATGCCCTTTTTTCACCCCGGTGGCATGGAACTGTGGAACGCCCTGATCGATTACTGGCGGGAAGAACACCGCGCCGCTGGCTACGTGGAAACCAAGACGCCGATTATCCTGAACCGGAGCCTGTGGGAGCAGAGCGGGCACTGGGAAAATTACCGGGAAAACATGTACACCCTGACCATCGATGAAACCGAATCCGCGATTAAACCTATGAACTGTCCGGGCGGCATGCTTCTTTTCAAGCGGAAAAGGCATTCTTACAGGGATCTGCCGGTGAAGGCCGCGGAAATCGGGCTGGTGCACCGGCACGAGCTTTCAGGGGTGCTGTCCGGCCTTTTCCGGGTGAGGGCTTTTCACCAGGATGATGCGCATATTTTCATGACGCCGGAGATGATCGAAGATGAAATCCTGGGGGTATTGAAACTGGTGGAGCGAATGTATTCCGCCTTTGGCCTGGGCTTTCACCTGGAGCTTTCCACCCGTCCGGAAAAATCCATCGGTTCAGACGCCCAGTGGGAGCAGGCGACAGCCGGGTTAAAAGCCGCCCTTGCCTCCTACGGTGCGGATTATCTTGTCAATGAGGGGGATGGCGCGTTTTACGGTCCGAAAATCGATATTCATATCAAGGACGCCATCGGCCGAACCTGGCAGTGCGGTACCATTCAGCTGGACATGTCGCTGCCGGAGCGCTTCGATCTGTCCTATGTCGGCGAGGACAATGAAAAGCACCGCCCGGTGATGATACACCGGGTCATTTACGGATCCATCGAGCGGTTTCTGGGGATACTGGTAGAGCATTATGCGGGCAGCTTCCCCCTGTGGCTTGCACCGCTGCAGGCTGTAATCCTGCCGATCAATGATTCCCTGATACCCTATGCCGGGGCTGTAAATCAACTGTTCACAGTGGCGGGAATACGCTCCAGGGTCGATGACCGTACGGAAAGCCTCAATCGCAAGGTGCGTGAAGCGCAGCTTGTGAAGACACCCCTGATCATCACCGTGGGGGAAAAGGAAAAAAATGCAAAAACTCTTGCCGTCAGAACGTTGGACGGTAAGGTGCGCTATGGCGTGGATCAGGAAGCCTTTGTTCGTGCGGTGACGAAAAACATTGCGGAGCGCCTGCAGGATCTAACCGTCTTTGACGACAGCTCCCTATCGGGACCCGGCGACGGATAAACCGGTTTTGCACGGGATTATTCAAATCCGATAAGCCGGATATTGACATTGACGTTGATATTCAGGTTGCCGTCGGTGAGTTTGGCAATGACCTGGGCCAATGGATCTTCTTTGGAACCATTCTTTCCCGGACGCGAACCGCCGATGGAGAATTCGATTCCCGCTTTCCCGGTTTCATCCGCACCGATCGGCTCCTCGGCGGTTTGCTTGCCGCTTGCCCGGCGGGGTTTCCCATGCCCCTTGACATGCTTCTTCAGGGCCGGGGCGAGTTCGAGCGCGTCTTTGAGCGTGAAGCGGTCTTTGCCCACCTTGCGTATGAGACCGTATGTCTGTTCCGGGGTGAGCGCCAGGACCTCGTCCGCCAGCTTGTAGACATACCCCTGCTTTGTTTTTTGCCTGCTGATGAAATGGCCTATTTCGGTTTTTTCACTATCGCTCAGCTTTGCCATGGTGCTTGAAACATTTTGAATTTTAATGTCCGTGCCCGCATACTGAGACATAAGCTTTGTAATTTCAGATAGCTTTAGTTTTTCTCCGGTTCGCAGGGCATCCACGATCAATTCGCTGCTGGTTTTCTTTTTTCGTTTCATTTTCGTTTTTCCATTTTTTTGGGTTCAATGCGCCCTGCTTTGAACAGGTAGGAAAAATCTCCTCTGTGTACTAATCGTTTTTCCCGTATAAACGTTCAAAACCGTTAAATGCTGATTCACAGGGCATTGCCGTATTCCTATTAGGAATATTAAATTACCAAAAATAAAACGAACATGCAATAGGTATTTTTGGTTTTCCTTTCAGGGGAGTAAAAATGCAGGCGATGCGTTACCGGTGGTGCTTTCCCCCTCTCTGCCGGTGCGGGAGAGAATGTCGTTTAACCGGGTCATGTCCACCGGTTTGGAAATATAATCGGTCATTCCTGCATGAATACACTGCCTGCGGGAATCCTCCATGGCGTGGGCGGACATGGCGATAATCACAAGATTTTCGTTTCCGGGGTTTCGGCGGATCGTATCAGCGGTTTCAAATCCATCCATTACGGGCATCTGCAAATCCATCAACACGGCATCATAGCGTTTCAATGCCGCCTTGGCGATGGCTTCCCTGCCGTTGGAAGCCGTATCCACGATATAGCCGGCGCTTTTCAGCATGTCCGGCATGACCTCCCTGTTAATGGCGTTGTCGTCGACAAACAAAAGCCGTATTCCCCCTGTTGTATGGTTTTTTGTTGTTTCGTCGTCTTTTCGGACAGTTTTTCCATCCGTCCTCTTTTTGATATCAGGGATCCTGGTCGGAGCATCCCTGCAGCCGATGTCGACTTCGAAATAGAATGTCGCCCCCTTCTCCGGATTGTTTGTCGCCCCCATTTTGCCGTTCATCAGCGAAACAATATTTTTGCTGATGGCCAGTCCCAGGCCGGTTCCGCCGTAGCGCCTCGAAGTGGAATTGTCCGCCTGGGAAAAGGCGTTGAAGAGGCGGGATATATCGGTTTGGTATACACCCGTACCGGTATCGGACACGGAAAAATGCAGGCGGGCAGCGTCTTTGCTTCGCGCGACACATTTCGCACCGATGGTAATCCGGCCGCTTTCGGTAAATTTGAAGGCATTTGCCGCCAGATTGGTTAAAATCTGCCCGAGGCGGAAGGGGTCGCCAACCAGCGCCGGCGGTATGTTTTTTGAGATCCGGAACCGCAGTGCAATGTCTTTTTCCATTGTCTGGTGTACAAACAGGGCGTGAATCTTTTTCATGATGCCGGGGACCGTGAAGTCGATGTTCTCCAGTTCTACCTGCCCTGCCTCGAATTTAGAGAAATGAAGAATATCATCGATGGTTTTGAGCAATGACGATGCGCAATGATTTATTTTTGTGATATACCCCTTGTGTTTTCCTTCCACGCCGTTTATCAGCGACATCTCGCTTAAACCGATAATGGCATGTAACGGTGTTCTTATTTCATGGCTCATGTTGGCCAGGAAGATGCTTTTTGCATGGGTGGCCGCTTCTGCGGCTTTTTTTTGGCGTTCCGCCTCTTCTTTTTGCTTCCGAAGGGCAATGTCGACCACCGATCCCTCGAAGTAGGCGATTTTCCCATGTGCGTCGAAAACGGCGCGTGCGGACACGGATACCCAGAAAGGGCTGCCGTCCCGGCGTTTTCCATTCCCCTCGAACCCCCGGATCTGTCCTTTTTTTCGCAGCTGTTGGGCAAATAGTCTTTTCCGTTTTGAATCGAAAAAGAACAGGTCGACCACATTGGTTTTGGTATCAATCAGTTCCCCGGGGCTGTCGTACCCGAGAATGTCTGCAAGGCTCTGGTTTACACTGATAAAGGTGCCTTGCCGGGTGACCTGGAATATGCCTTCAACGGCATTTTCAAAAATGGACCGGTACTTATTTTCGGATTCTTTCAGGCGCGTGTAAAGCATGGCGTTTTCCAGGGAGACGGCGGCCTGGGCGGAAAGCATGTCGATGATGAAAACCCGTTCTTTTGTGAATATGGCGGATGCACTGTCATGCTCGAGATAAATGATACCCTTTAGACTCCCATGGTATAAAACAGGGCTGCACAGCACCGATTTTTTCGTTTGGGCTGCAAAATACGGATCATCGGAAAACATGTGGCGGGTATCGGCTTCGGAGATAATGACCGGCCGCAAATTACGGGCGGCATAATGGATAACAGACGATGGAATCGAAGCAAATTCAGACAAGGGGATTGGGGCGGGCTGCCGGACGTGTTTCCATTCGACCCGGTGTTCCGCCTCGACGAACAGATCTCCATCCCTGTTTAGAAAAAGGATTCCCCGCTGTGCGCCGGCATTTTCAATGATGCACGTCATGATTGTCTGGATCAGGTTGGTCCGGTCGATTTCGCGGGAAATCGACCGAAACGTTTTCAATATGGAGCGCCAGTCAACCCCATTGTGGAAATCAGCGGCGTGCTGGTTCGACTGCCGGGATGCGGCCGCAGCTTCTTTTGCGCCGGCAGAGGGGAAAAGAAGGGTTCTGGCGCTTTCATAGAGTTTTCCGGAAAGGGTGTATCCGGGGATCGATATCATAAGAAAGGCTCCGTCAAAACCCGATGTTCTCGTTGATGAGGATCACCGTTATATCCGTCATCATGGGTTTTCTGTGCAGAATTGTCGTGATCCGGCATATGCGTTGGGGAGAATTGCAGTCCGTACACAAGCCGTTTTTGGCGCAGGGCGTATCCAGATTCAGGCTTTTTGCCCGCATGGGCGCGGCGGTTTCTTTAATTCGCCTGAAGGCGCTTTCCAGGTCGCGGGAAACCTTGTTGATGCCCGCCAGGATAATGACACGGGGGCATCCGAAGGTCATCGCGTTCGTCCGGTTCCCGACGCCGTCCACGTTAATGATCTCGCCGGTTTCGGATATGGCGTTTGCGCTGCACAGGAAGCAGTCGCTGCGCCCCTGTTTCATTCGAATTTCCAGGTCCGACGCCTCCCCCGGAGGATTCCAGTGGTCATAAACCGTTTTTCCGAGTCGCTCCAGGATGCCGGGCAGATCAAGATACCGGGTCGTTGACGACCCGCCGAAGCCGAATCGGTTATCTTTTTTGACCAGCTCGAGCACCAGGTCGATCGCTTCCTGGGGGGTAGCGGTAAAATGCGCCTGAAAGCCGTTTTTTTTAAGGTTCGTCACGACCCTGTGCCCTTTTTCTTCATTGAGCCATGCATGGTACTGGATATCTTTCATCGCCGCCTCGCCATATGATTTGGAAGTGAAAACCGGATTCTGGCCGACATTCTCGCATCTTACTGAATATAATGCCTTTTTGCAACAATGTAGTTCGCATAAACGACGTTCGGGAAAAAAATAGTATGAAATTGAGATGTTGCACCGTCATCCTGAAACGTCATAATTGACGGTAAACGTAAAGTCTGGTATATTTGTTACCTGTTTTCAAGAAGGCTGCCCGGAAAAGAAACAGGGAAGACAGGCGCACCCCGCCGGCCCGGTCGGCATGCGGGGCTGCCCCTGAAAAATACGGAAGAGGATCATTTTCTGGCGAAAACCGATTGGCTGGAATTGTAAAAGGGGAAAACCATGAGCATTGACGGTGACCGGTATGAGATGCTTACCGGTAATGTCGGGGACGATGAGCAGGTCAGCAGCGTCACCATAGGGGAGCGGATCCGGCGGATTCGCGAAGAAAAAGGGCTCTCCTATGAGCAGATCGCGAACCTGACCGGGTTTGATGTGGATCTGCTGAGCCGGATGGAAAAAGGGGACATCCAACCCCAGATCGGCGTGGTCGTGAAGCTTTCCAAGGCGCTGGACGCCGCTTTCTCAAGGCTGTTGTCCGGGGTGGGAAACCGGGTTTACTCCGTTACCCGCAAGGATGAGAGAAAACTGGTCTCCCGCTCTACGTCGAAAAAGGGAAAGAACCTTTACACCTACCAGAGCCTGGCCCCGGAAGTACAAGGGCGGCATATGGAATCTTTGCTCGTCACCCTGGAGGAAAACCCGGAGCAGGAGATGTCGGTCCATGAGGGCGAGGAATTCATCTTCGTGCTGGAAAATGCCGTGCTGGTAAAAATAAACGAGGAGATGTTCGAGCTCGCCCCCGGTGACAGCATCTATTACCTGTCCACCACGCCCCACATGGTTGCGGCGAAAAAAGACAGGGCGGTTATCCTGGCGGTCATATACGAAGGATGAGCGGTTCTGCCGCGCACCGGCATTGAAGCGTTTTTTGCAGCCCCCAGGCACTATCGGGGGCTGTCGTTGTTTTCATACGCGTTCCATTTCCTGTCCACGTCCTGTTGAATCTCTTCAATGTGCGCGTCGGTAAGCGCCTTGAAGCGTGACTGGGTTTTGAAATAATCCCCGACCGGCAGGCGCTTTTTGCCAAGCATTTTCGCGGACTGCCCCGTGAGGCGGAAACGGCCGTTTTCAATTTCGTAGAGGTCGAAAAGCCCCGTTTCAACGGCCAGCCGGCCGATTTTCACGGTCATCTGCGGTAGAAACCCCCACCCTGCGGGGCATGGGGTGTGAATATGAAGGTATCTGGGTCCGGTAAAGGTTTTCGCCTTTATCGTCTTGTCGTAGAGGTCAATGGGATATGCCGCGGATGCCGTGGCAATGTAATCCAGACCGTGGGCGGCCATAATTGCGGGGACATCCTTTTTTTTCTGGGGCTTTCCCGAAATGGGGGTCGTGGTGGTGAGCACATGTTGCGGCGTTGTGCCGGAGCGCTGGACGCCGGTATTCATGTACGCCTCGTTGTCATAGCAGAAGAATATGAAATTTTCCCCCCTCTCACATGCGCCGGACAAGGCCTGCAGGCCGATATCCGCCGTGCCGCCGTCCCCCGCCCATGCGGCCACGGTGGTTTTTTCTCTGCCCTGGGCGCGAAGGGCGCCAAGAACCCCGGTTGCCGCTGCAGCGGTGGATGCGAAGGTGACGTTAAGGGACGGAAGCTGGGTGGCGGCAACGGGATAAAGCCCCTGGAGAACCGTCAGGCAGCTTGGCGGTACAACCAGAATGGTGTCCCGCCCCAGTGCCTTTAATGCGGTTCTGTAGATAATGCTCAGCCCGCAGCCGGAGCAGGCGCGGTTGCCGGGATGCACGAATTCTTCGTCGGTAAGATTCAAAATGGTGGTTTTGGCGGTCATTGGTTTATCCTTACATCTTCAGCCCGATCCATTCCGGCCGGTCCGTTGTAGCGGACGATGGTTTGCAGGAATTTCTGAGAGCATCAGCAAGTTCAGTGGTTTTAATCTCGCGCCCGCCCAGGCCGAGGATATAATTGCGCACAAACGGACGATCGGTTTTTGCGTACAACGCGGACTTGATGTCGGCAAAAAGGGCGCCCTGGTTGCCGTAGCTCAGGGCTTTTTCAAATACGATCAGCCCCTTTTTATGGGAGAACGCATCCGCTATGGCCCTGTCGGGAAAGGGCCGGTAAACGCGCAGTCCGGCAACGCCTACGGAAATGCCCTCCGCCCGGAGCGTATCGATCACGTCGCGCAGATGGTATGAGAGCGATCCCATGCACACGGCCACGTAATCCGCGTCGCTTACGCGGTAGGGTTCTATGAACGGATAGCCTCCCCTTCCGAAAATGTCCTTGAATTCTTTTTCGATATCCGAAAGGACATCCAGGCTTTTTCGCATATCCGTGTGCAGGTTGTGGCGGATTTCCATGTAACCCGGGGCGGTCTCCCCGCGAATATCGGGCCGGATATCGGGAAGGGTCACGGTGTTGAGGTTTTTGGGGCGCGCCGGGTCGAGAAAATATGCCGGCGCAAAAGGGGGCAGAAATTTTCGGACCGCTTCCATGTCCGGAAGCGCAAACGGCATGTAGGTGTGCGACAGGATATAGCCGTCATAACAGACCATGACCGGTATGCTGACGGTTTCGGCAAGGCGGAAGGCCTTGAGCACCGTATCAAAGATCTGCTGGTGATCGCAGGCATACAGTTGTATCCACCCCGTATCCCGCTGGGATATGGCATCCTGGTGATCGTTCCAGACCGTCCAGGGGGCGCCTATGCCCCGGTTGACCACGCACATGACGATGGGGAGGCGGGCGCCAGCGGCCCAGTGAAGCTGTTCATTCATATAAAGCAGTCCGTTGGCGCTGGTGGCCGTGAAGGTTCGGGAACCGGCGCTCGATGCGGCAATGCAGACCGCAAGCGCGCTGTGCTCGCTTTCCACGGGGATATACTGGGCATCCATTTCCCCGGCGTCCACCAGTTCGGAAAGCTTTTCCGTGAGCGGCGTCTGGGGGGTAATCGGATATGCGGCGATGACGGCGGCTTCTGCCATCTTGACACCGAAAGCGGCGGCCACGTTGCCGGATTCAATAATATGCATTGGGTTATTTTTCCTCTTCCATGATTAAAAGGGTTTCTTCCACCATGGTGATTGCGCCGGACGGGCATTCTTCCGCGCAGATGCCGCAGCCTTTGCAGTATTCATAGTCGATGGCCGGCAAAAGGGTTTTGGTGATGACGCCGTCCGGACAGTACAGCCAGCAGGCGAAACAGGCTTTTTTGTTCGTTTTTGCGGGAATGCATTTTTCCGGATCGATGATCGGCCGCAAAACACGCCAGGAACCGGTTCGCCCCCCGTCGCCCGGTCCGGGTTCGGAGTGGGATTTCCTTTCGGCAAATGGGGTTTTCTTTTCCATGTTACAGGCCTCCAACACGGGTATTTTCAAAGGTGGTCCGGGCGACTTCGGCATTTTTCTTCCCGTTTTTCCCGGCGAATTCCGTTTCAATGGCCGTGCAGAGGATATCGATGGGGATAAGGCCGGCCGCCTTTCCAAAGGCGCCGATGATACCGGTGTTGACAATGCCTGCCGGAAGTCCGCCGCTCAAAGCAATGTTCGTCACATCCGCCGTTGCCACGCGCATTCCCTCATAGCGGTATGCCTCGGGCGGCTTCGGGGAATTGACAACGACCAGCCCCCCGGGCTTGAGTCCGGCCGCAACGTCGACTTCCTCAAGGAGCAGGTGGTCGAGCACAATGACCATGTCCGGGGTTGTAATCGGAGACAGGTCATATATTTTGCTCTTTGCGAATTTAAGGGATGTAAATACCGGGGCGCCCCTTCTTTCGGTGCCGAACGTCGGGGCCATCACCACGCCGCTGTAACCGGACCGAAAGGCTGCTTCGGCGACAATTTTGGCTGCGGTTATGGCGCCCTGGCCGCCGCGCCCGTGCCATCTTGTCTCTATGATATCGTCTCGCATGGCATGTATCATTCTTTTTCAAAAAGGTTTTTATGATGAAGCGCGTCAAGAGGAACACAATCTAAAACAACCTTGACGTTAAAGTAAATTAATTTTTTTAAAACCGGTGGAAAATTTTGTTGCTGGCGCCAATATCGCGCCTGAACACCCGCCGGGTGTGCTTGAGATTGCTATTCTAAGGCACGGCTCGCCGTGCCCCTGTAAAAACGCTTTGCAGGCGCTCTTTGCCATTCATCGTTTGCCAGAGCAGGCGGTAATATAGGGGTGAAGCGCTTCTACGATCCGGTGCCGGATAAGAAAAAGGGGTTCGGCAGGGAGCTTGTCATCGATGACGGCGTGGAAGGCTTCGGGAAAATACTGGCTGACCAGGCCGAGCGGTATGGGCCGGGCCAGGTTGTTTATCAGCAAGGCAAAGGCTTTGCTGACGGCGGGATAATTCCAGTAATAGCGGACGCGGTCGGTCAGGCCGTATATCCGCAGCACGCGGACATCCTCGCTGTCTTCCCGTACGTGGGAGCGCCAGTGTTCCGGTGAGGCGGTCATTTCCCGGTCGATCACACGGATGATATCGGACGGATCGGCGCTTTTTCTTCCTTTTAACCGTTCCTCTTCGATGCGGGCGAGCGCGAATACGGCCTCCCGAAAGGCAAACGTCAAAACCGGGCCGGTTTTGAGCAGGGCAAAGTGGTCTTCGACCATTTTTGAAAGCGAGGGCCCGGACTGGAAGTCCGTGGCGTGCACCTCGTATGTCATTCTCCCCGCAAGCCGGTCATGAAAGGCGGAAAGGGCCCGGTTCCTGTCCGGGTTGTACGCCACGAAGGAGTCCGGGCCAAAATCAATGCCCGGTTGGACGACGATGGCCACAACCCGCTGCCACGCATCGTCCAATCCCTCTGTGCGGAAAAGCGTTTTGCAGATATCCAAAAAGCGCGAAATTTCTTCGGGTTCGGTAACCGGTACGTCGCGGGCGTTGGTCAGCGATCCGCCGGGCGTGGGGGCTTCTGCGCCGATGACGTAAAGCGGCAGCCCCTGTTTTCGTTGAACATCGCTTCTGGTGCTTTCAGCGGCCTTGCAAAGGGCTGCGGTACGTTTTGCCGACAATTCGGGCGCAACAGCGTCCGTGTCCACCCCGTCATCACCGATGGGCATGCCGCAGTCGAGATGGATTTTTCCGTATCCCGCAGATACGCAGTCTGTGACCAGCTTTCTGGCCTTGTCCATGGCGGTATTCGCTGTTTCGCGGCGCCATGGATAGGGGCCCAGGTGATCCCCCCCGATCAGGAGGCGCTCTTCCGGAAAACCGTTTTTCCGGGCAAGGCCCCGGATATACGATGCAAAATCCCTCGGGGTCATGCCCGCGTATCCGCCATACTGGTTGACCTGGTTGCAGGTGGATTCAATAATGAGATCGCTGTTGTTTCGCGCGGCATGCGCCAGCCCGGTTTCGAGCACCATGCTGCCGGAGGAGCATATGGAGCAGATGCCCGCAGGGATGCCCCGGCGCTGCTGCGGGCCGATTTCCGGAAGACGATTCTTCATGGTCGGGTATTTTTGTTGTTCCATTCCCGTATCTCCACGGCATTGGCAAGGTACGCCTTGACCTCCCCCACGGTGGTTTCTTCCCGGTGAAAGATGCCGGCGCCAAGGGCTGCCTCCGCGTTGGTTCTTGCAAATACCTCCAGGAAATGGGCGGCTGTTCCGGCCCCGGAAGAAGCGATGACGGGGATGGACACGGCATTGGATACTTCCCGGATCAACTCGAGATCAAACCCATCCCCGGTGCCGTCCTTGTCAATGGAGTTGAGCAATATTTCCCCGGCGCCCAGCGTCTCGCAGACCACGGCCAGGGTGATGGCGTCGATTTCGCTGCCTTGCCGGCCGCCCATCACCGTGCATTGAAACCAGCAGTGCGTTTCTCCGCCAGGCCCCGGTATGCCGGTTTTGATAATCCGTTTTGCCCCTTCATGGGCGGGCTTGTCTCCTTGTACATAGACCCGCCTCGGGTCGATGGAAATCACGACCGCCTGGTTTCCGTAAACGGCGGAGATTTGTTCGATGGCGCTGGCCCCGGTTTTTTTGCCGGAAGCCAGGTATTGCCGGACGATATCCACGGCATCGCTGCCGATGGAAATCTTGTCCGCCCCGGAGCGGAAATATTCGGCGGCCGTTTCTATGGCGGTGTAGTGGCGCCCCTCCTTGTCCGTATACGCACGGATGCCGCCGCCGATGGTCAAGGGGACGAACACATGCCGGGATGTCCGTTTCAGTACTTCCAGCATGGGCAGATCGGCCAGGGGGAACGCCCGGTAGCCGGTAATGTTTAAAAAGGTTATTTCGTCGGCGCCTTCTTCATAATACCGCCGGGCAAGTTCAACCGGGTCGCCCATGTTTCTGACCGCGCCGTTTTCCCGGACGTCGTACTGGTTCCCTTTTGTGACAACAAGCGCTCCGGTGTCGTTCGCACGCACATCCAGGCAGGCGATGATCCGCTTGGCCAGCCGGGTGGGGTGGTCTTTGTGTATCACGGCCGGGGCGTCCGCGGAAGGGGATATGAAGTTTTTCAGCAGCGAAAGCCCTTCAGGCCCGCTTTTTTCCGGGTGAAACTGCGTTGCGATGACATTGCCCCGCTGGATGCTGCTGACAAACCGGATGCCGTAGTCGGTGGTGGTCAGTATGTCGGCGGGGTCAATAGGCGCAACGTAGTATGAATGGACAAAATAAAATTTCTCCGCCCCGGTCATTCCGTTGAAAACCGCAGAGGCCTTGTTGATGGCAATGCCGTTCCAGCCCATGTGGGGTACGCTCAAATCGGTGGCGAAACGCTTCACTTCCCCCCTGATAAAGCCCAACCCCTGGGTGCCCGGCGCTTCCCCGCTCGTTTCAAACAGGGCCTGGAGGCCCAGGCAAATGCCCAGAAACGGCCGGTCGGCATGCAGGTAGGAAAGAAGCGCTTCCACGTATCCTTTTTCGCGCAAGACTTCCATCATCCGGCCGAAATTGCCCACCCCGGGAAAGACGAGTTTGTCCGCCGCCAGTATATCAGCGCCCGATTCCGCGACGCGGACGGTCTCCCCGAGCTTTTCTATGGCGTTGATTACGCTGCGCACGTTTCCCGCACCGTAATCCAGCAGTGTGATCATTCCTTTGCGATCCTCATAAATGAAAAAAAATTTTCACCGGTCATGGCCTTCGGGTATCTTCTTGCACCCGGTACTGCCGCAGGGTCATTCCCATTTCAACGCTTTTGAGCCAGTATTCTTCCACTTCGTCGGGGGAAAGGTTCAATTGCCTGGCAAGGTGCCGCTTCATGCGTTCTATATCCACTTCCCCGCCGGCTTCAAAATCGGGCTTGGCCTCCTGCCACGCCTTCAGTACGAGTCGTTCCTCGATATCCAGAACAATATCGGTAGCTTTTATCTGCCAGTATTGGTGCTTTGTTTCCCCGGTCACGCCGCCGCCGTCCGGTGAATACTCCGCTATGGCGGTAAAATAGTCATCGCATCCGATGTCGGCAATGGGCGTTATGGCGACCTGGACATAATCCGCCCCTGTTTTTTGCTGCAGGTCGACGGCCGCCCGGATGGCGGTGTGGGCCCTAGCAGTAAAACTTTCCGCCTCCGATGCAATGCACAAGTCCTTCCGGGTCCGACCGTAGCCTGCGGAAAAATCCTCCTGCGCCACCACGATATACGGATGGGCTTCGGCAGTGTCCGGGAGCGGGGGGGATGGCTGCTCCCCGAAAGTTTCCCTTCCCAAACCGGCAAGAAAAATCACTGAAAGACAAAGCATAAAAAGATATCGTGTCAATGGATTTTCCTTTTTACATGAATACGTAATATGGATTTGACTAACCGATTTTACCCATGAAATCAAGGAGGGTGTTTTCCGGATGCCCCGGTATGTTGACACGGTGCCGGTTTGGTGGCATAAATGAATCTCATCGCAAATTAACTGACCAGGGAGAAACCGATGCCGGAAAGAGAAGTCCCTTCTCGACCCATATGGATGAAACCGGATGAAGCGGTCGTCCAGATCATCGATCAGCGAAAACTGCCGGGTGAATTGGCTGTTGTTGATCTTGAAAGTGTGGATGAAGTGGTATCGGCTATTTACGAATTAATGGTTCGCGGTGCGCCGCTTATCGGCGTGACCGGGGCCTACGGCCTGTACATCGCGGCCAGAAACGCCCCGGAAGACTTTCCGTCCGACGACTATCTCGCGCGGGAAGCCCTTCGCATCAAGGCGGCAAGGCCCACGGCCGTCAACCTGGCATGGGCTGTGGACCGTACCCTTGCCGTGATTCTTGAAGAAAAGACGGCCGGGGGGCGTGTGGACGCCGCCAGGAGCGAGGCCGCGGCCATTGCCGAGGAGGAGGCGGAGAATTCGCGAAATATCGGCCGGCACGGACTTGCGCTCCTCCGGGAGATTTCCAGTAAGAAAGGGGGAGGCCCGGTCAATATTCTGACCCACTGCAACGCGGGACGGCTGGCCTGTATTGAACTCGGAACGGCGACGGCGCCGATTTATGCGGCCCATCAAAAAGGCATTGATATCCATGTCTGGGTGGATGAAACCCGCCCTTTACACCAGGGGTCGCGTCTGACCGCCTGGGAGCTCGGCATGGAAAATGTCCCCCACACCGTGATTGTGGACAATACCGGCGGCCACCTCATGCAGCATGGCATGGTCGACATCGTTATCGTGGGATCCGACCGGTCCACCCTGACCGGGGATGTGGCCAACAAGATCGGCACGTATTTGAAAGCCCTTGCGGCCCGTGACAACGATGTGCCGTTTTACGTGGCGCTCCCCTCTTCGACCTTTGACCGGCAGATCCGAGACGGCGTTGCCGACATTCCCATTGAACTCCGCGATCCCGACGAAGTCCGCTACATGCCCGGCGTTGAAAAAACAGACGGAAACCTGTTGGTTCCGAAGGACTCGCCTGCCGCCAATTACGCGTTTGACGTCACCCCGGCTCGCCTGGTAACCGGTTTTATCACGGAGCGCGGCGTATGTCCGGCCGAGGAAGCCGCCATCCGGCGCATTCTTGCGGAAAAATCTTGACTTTTTGGAAACGGGAAGAGTAAACAGGCATCATGTTGACGGATCTTGAGAAAAAAGTGATTTCGGTTATCCAGGGGGATATTCCCGTCATCCGGCGCCCCTACAGGGATATCGGGGAAATGATCGGAGAGGAGGAGCAAATCGTCCTGTCGGTTCTGCGCTCCCTGGCCGAAAAAGGGTTGATCCGCCGCTACGGGGCCACCCTCCGGCATCAAAAATCAGGATTCACCGCAAATGTCATGGTGGCCTGGCAGGTGGATGAAGACCGCATCCACGAGGTGGGGCGGGAAATGGCCGAGCACGAGGCCATCTCTCACTGTTACCGCCGCAATCCGGATGAGAAATGGCCCTACAACCTGTATACCATGATCCATGCCCACGACAGGGATTCCTGTCATGATATTGCCGAAGCGCTGGTCCAAAAAGAAGGCGTGCAGCATTACACCATGCTGTTTTCCGAAAAAGAGCTCAAAAAGACCTCTATGGTGTACTTTGAGGACGAGTTTGAGTAGAACCCATCTCAATGATGACGGTCGATTCCCCCCATATTATCTGTATCAACCCGTGGATCCACGATTTTGCCGCCTATGATTTCTGGGCCAAGCCGCTGGGTCTGCTCTCCCTCGCCGCTGTTTTGCGTACGCATGGGGTGCGCGTTTCTTATGTGGACTGTCTCGACCGGTTTCACCCGAAGGCCGATCATCCGGGATATTCTGCAGACGGCCGGGGTCCATACCGGAAAACGCCCATACCGGCGCCAAAACCCCTGGCGGATGTGCCGGCAAGGTTTTCCCGCTACGGCATCGATCCCCGGTGGCTGGCGGCGGATTTGGCTTCCGCGGGGAGGCCCGACCTGGTATTGGTTACATCGCTCATGACGTACTGGTATACGGGTGTGGCGGAAACCATCGCCGCAGTAAAACGACTTTACCCGGATGCGCCGGTATTGCTGGGCGGGATCTATGCAACGCTGCTGCCGGAGCATGCCCTGGCGCATACCGGCGCCGACGAGGTGCTCCCGGGCCCTGCGGAAGCAACGATTTTCAGGGCCATTGAAAAATACGCCGGTTTTTCGTGCCGGCCGGACTTCGACCCCGCCGACATAGATGCGTTTCCGTATCCCGCCTTTGACCTGCAATCCGAAATTCCCTACGTCCCCCTCCTTACCGCCCGGGGGTGCCCGAACCGCTGTGCCTATTGCGCATCCCATGTTCTTCAGCCAAGGCGGATGCGCTGCCTGCCGGAAAACGCGGCCGCGGAGATCGCCTATTGGCATGATCGCTTTGGCGTCCGCAATTTCGCCTTTTATGACGACGCCCTGCTGGCGGACGCCGAAGACCATGCCATACCGCTTTTAGAGAGAATCGCCGCCATGAAAAAGGATTTGTCGTTTCATACCCCCAATGCCCTCCATGTGCGCCCCATAACGTCAAAAATCGCAGATTTGATGGTGAAGGCGGGGTTTGCAACCCTCCGTCTGGGGCTGGAAACCGCAGATGGCAAGAACCGGGAGCTCGATGACAAGGTCCGCCACGAGGAGTTCGTCCGCGCGGCCCGGCTGCTTCTGGAAGCGGGGGTTGATGAAAAGCGAATCGGGGCGTATCTGCTGGTGGGGCTTCCCGGACAGGACCTTTCATCGGTGGAGGCCTCCATCGATACGGTCAAAAAATGCGGCATCCGGCCGGTGTTGGCCTACTATACCCCGATTCCCCGCACCCGCATGTGGGCGGCGGCGTGCCGGGCTTCCCGGTATGACCTTGCCGCAGAGCCCCTGTTTACCAATAATTCGCTGATGCCGTGCATGCCCGAATACGACCGCCCCCTGATCAACCGGTTAAAACAGCGGGCATCGGCGGCTTGAACGATGCCCGGCGTATACAAATCTTTGTAGTGATGGAAGGGGTATGGGCACCGGACGGTGTGGGCGGCGGGAGTGTTTTTTATGTATAGCGGGTGGGGTAGAAAATGCCGGGAGGGTGGTTTTTACCACAGAGGGCGCAGAGGAGACACAGAGATTCACAGAGAAAAGCAATGAAAAAAAGGGGGGTACGCCCATTTAAATTTCACCGCCAAGGAAGATATTGGGGCAAAAGATTTTTTGAGATAGCTTGTAGACATGATGATCAGGAGGACTTCGTAGGGGCACCCGCAAGGGGTGCCCCTACGGGTTCACATCCTGTGGGAATATGTATCGTGTCTGTACAAAATGCGAAAATGAGTAAAATGGCCACATGCAAGGGCGGCAGGACGGTGCTGCCCGACGGCAACATTGGGAGGGTCTGGTGTATCTCTTGGCGAAGAGGAGCAAAGCATCCTGCATTGTTTTTGATTGCAGGATGCTGCGCAACAAGCCATAGAGATATCCCGGGCCCTCACAGTTGCCAAGGGGAGTCACCGGCCGCCGTCGCTGCATGTGACCTTAGCGCCTGCAGGTAACCTTACCGGCCGAGAATTGCGATGGCCTTTTCAACGGCATTTTCCGCCGTGAATCCGTATTTTTTCATAACCGTGCCACCCGGGGCGGATGCGCCGAACCGATTGACGCCGATCATGCCGCCGGTGATACCCACGTAGCGCTCCCATCCCATGGTGATCCCCGCTTCAATGGACAACCGGGCGGGTACATCCGGCGGAAGCACGGACTTTTTGTACGCATCGTCCATTTCCTCGAAAAGCTCCCAGGAGGGCATGCTCACGACGCGTGCGGCAATCCCCCTGTCCGCCAGCGTTTTCTGCGCCTCAAGGGCGATGTGGACTTCGGCGCCGGAGGCCAAAAGGATGATATCCGGCTTGCCCTTGGCATCGGAGAGCACGTACGCCCCCTTTTGGACGCCGCCTGCCGGCGCAAGGGACCCCCGGTCGAGAACCGGCAGGCCCTGCCGGGAAAAAAGCAGGGCCGTGGGGCGGTTTTCAGAAGATACGGCGATTTTCCAGGCCTCTGTCGTTTCGGTAGCATCGGCCGGCCGGATCACCAGGAGGTTCGGAATGGCGCGAAGCGATGCAAGGTGCTCCACCGGCTGGTGGGTTGGGCCGTCTTCTCCGACAGCGAGGCTGTCGTGGGTGAACACGTAGATCGCCGGGACGCCCATCAGCGCGGAGAGCCGGACGGCCGGCCGCATGTAGTCTGCAAATACCAGGAAGGTGCCGCAGAATGGGGTAAACCCTCCGTGGACGCAAAAGCCGTTGACAATGGCGCCCATGGCATGCTCCCGCACCCCGAAACGGATGTTCCGACCCTCGGGCCGATCTTTCTGGAAATCGAAAGATTCCTTGATGATCGTGTTGTTCGACGGGGCGAGGTCGGCGGAGCCACCGATCATGTCGGGCCGCTTTTTGGCCAGTGCGTTCAGCACGATGCCGGAGGCCTTGCGGGTGGCCATGGGGCTGTCTTCGGGCTTGAAATCAGGCAGTTCCGCGTCCCAGCCTTTCGGCGGTTTTTTTTCAATCCGCGCCAGCAGCGTTTCCGCCAACTCCGGATGCGCTTTTTTGTATGCATCCATTCGGTCATTCCAGCTTTTTTCGTTTTTCTCCCCGTTTTTTGCCACCGACTGAAAATGTTCCGAAACAGCCCCGGGGACGCAGAAGCGTTCATCGGGCGGGCAGCCGTAAGAGGCCTTGGTCAGCCGGACCTCTTCTTCTCCCAGGGGGGCGCCGTGGGCGTCGGCTTTTCCCTGCTTGTTGGGGCTGCCGTAGGCGATATGGGTGCGGATGACGATCAGAGAAGGTTTTCCGGTTTCTGCTTTTGCCGCGGCAATGGCATCGGATATGGCGTTCAGATCGTTTCCATCGGAAACCGCCAGCACATGCCAGTTCTGGGCTTCGAAGCGCCGGGCCACATTCTCGGTGAACGTGATGTCCGTGCTCCCCTCGATGGAGATCCCGTTGTCGTCGTAAAGGCAGATCAGTTTGGAAAGCCCCAGGTGGCCGGCAAGGGATGCGGCTTCCGAAGAAATGCCTTCCATCAGGTCGCCGTCGCCGCACATGACATAGGTATAATGATCGATGATGTCATGTCCGGTTCGGTTAAAGAGTGCGGCCATCTGTCGTTCGGCCATGGCCATGCCCACGGCGGTTGCAATGCCTTGGCCAAGGGGACCGGTGGTGGTTTCAACGCCGGGTGTGTGCTTGTATTCCGGGTGCCCCGGCGTCAGGCTGCCCCATTGCCGGAACTGTTTCAGGTCTTCTATGGTCAAAGGATAGCCGGTGAGATACAGCAGCCCGTAAAGCATCATGGAGGCATGGCCGGCGGAAAGGACGAAGCGGTCCCGGTCGATCCAGTGATGGTTTTTGGGGTTGTGCTTCAGAAACCGGGTCCAGAGCGCGTACGCTGCCGGGGCCATCCCCATGGGGGCGCCGGGATGTCCGGAATTGGCTTTTTCAATGGCGTCGATGGAAAGGGTTCGGAGGGTGTTGACGGCAAGGGTTTCAATGTCGGAAATGTTTTCCGCAGGCATGTCGGTTTTCATCGGTTCTCCTTATTTTAGGCGTCGTACAGGATCGTTTACAGGACGCAGGGCGGTTTTGCCTTCTATGATGGCTGCCCCGTTATTCTTTCATCCGGCAGTATCCGGCTGCGGCGTTACAGCGCCCGTAAAAATTCCGGCTTCAACTGTATCTTTCCGGAAAGCGCTTCGTCGATGCGCCGCAATGTTTTTTCCTTGTCCTCCGGCATCTTTGCCCGTACGGGCAGATAATTGGATGCATGGTTGGCATGGAACAGGCCGTTTGTCATATGGGTGTGTTCGATCATTATCCGGAGTTCGCGCAGCATCTCCGTTGATCCGATCATTTCGAAGCGGCCGGCTTCCCAGTCATCGTGGAGTTCCGTACCGGGAATCAGCATCAGGGAAAGTGCGCCCACATATTCGGGATCGATGGCGGAGAGCACGCGGCCGGTTTCTTTTGCATGAACGGCGGACCGCTGCCGACCGGCAACGCCAAGAAGAACGGTAATGGATAGCTGGATGCCCGCGGACCGGATTTTTTTGCCCATTTCGATCATATGCGCGGCCGAAGCGCCTTTTTTGATGTTCTTCAGCGTTTCATCATCGCCGGTTTCAAGCCCCATGTAGGCCAGCGTCAACCCCAGCTCCCGGAGCTGCTCGAGCTCCGCAGCGCTTTTCATTTTAATCCCCTTGGTATTGGCATAGACGCTGATGCGTTTGAGCCACGGAAGCTGCCGGTTGATTTCCTCCAGAATGGTAACCAGGCGTTTCTGGGGGATGATAAGGGCATCCCCGTCGCAAATGAAAAGCCGCCTGGCAAAGGTAAAGTGCTTCGCCGCATAGGCGATATCGCTCATGATCCGCTCATCCGGCTTGATCTTGAATCGCTCTCCTTTATAGGTGCCGCAGAACGTGCACTTGTTGTGGGAGCAGCCCACGGTTACCTGGAGCAGAATACTGTTGGCCTCGCTCGGCGGGCGGATGACCATTCCTTCGTAATGCATGCTTGGGCCTCCAAGACAGTTGTAAATTACCCGTTTCACATTTGACCGTTTTTTATCCAGTCTGTCGGGCAAATGCAACCCTTTTTATTTTGCATTCCCGTATCGCTGTGACAGGCCGTTATGTATGGGATGTTTGCATTTTCAAAAGGCTGCGGCTTACAGATACCGGATACGGCGAAGGGTTGGCAATGTCCTTGTACGGCTCGTCCAGTTTTGCGAAGCATTGGGCAAAATACTCTCTGATATTTTCGAGGCCGGGCATTTTGGCCACGATTTTTCCTTTTTCCACAATGGTTTCGAGCATGGGAACCGCATTGTCAAAGGATTCTTCTTTCCTTCCGATGATATCCCCCGCGTACATGCCGTTGTCGCCGGTCTTCCGGAAGACCTGCTTCTCCCCGGCGAGGTATTCCTTTCCGGGGCTTTGCTTGGTGATATTCCGGGCCCCGAAGTGAACAAGCTTGTATACCATGTCAAGGTAGGGGGCGTCGGCGGAGACGCCCAGTTTCGTCCCTACCCCGAACGCGTCGATCGCCGCGTTCTGCTCGATAACCCGGGCGATCTTGTATTCATCAAATCCGCTGCTGGCGAAAATTTTTGCATCCGCCAGCCCGGCATTATCCAGGATTTTTCTCACGTCCCTGCTCAGTGCGGCCATGTTCCCGCTGTCCAGTCGGACCCCGACGAGCGTCTTCCCCCTTTTTTTCATTTCAACGCCGATTCTTGCTGCATTTTTGGCCCCTTCGATCGTATCGTGCGTGTCGATGAGCAGTACGGTTGTATCCGGGTAGTTTTTTGCAAATGCCGAAAAAGCGTCGTATTCGTTTTCGTAGATGCTCACAAAAGAATGCGCCATGGTACCGGATACCGGAATTCCGTAGCGTTTTCCGGCCAATACGTTGCTGGTAGCGCCAAATCCGGCAATATAGGAGCTTCTGGCCACCTTGAGCCCGGCGTCGGCCCCCTGGTTCCGGCGAAGGGAAAAGTCGACGATGTTCCTTCCCGCAGCCGCATGAACGCACCGGGCGGCCTTTGTGGCGATAAGGCTTGAAAATCCGATGGTGTTGATCAAAAACGTCTCAAGCAGCTGGGATTCGATAATGGGGGCGGTGACTTCCATGATCGGTTCGTCCGCGAAAAACAATGCGCCTTCGGGCATGCTCCGGATGGTGCCGGTAAACCGGAAACCGGAGAGGTACCCCAGAAAATCGGCTGTGAACAGGCCGGTTTTTTCCAGGTAGGCCAAATCGTCATCCGAAAAGGTGTAATCCAGTATTTCGGCCAGCGCTTCTTCCAGACCGGCGCAGACATAATAGCTGCGATTTTTCGGATACCCCCGGACAAACAGGGAAAACGCAGCTTCATCGCGAATATTTTCCGTAAAATAGCATTGGGCCATCGTCAGTTCATACAGGTCCGTAAATAACGGCCCGGTTTTGCGCCATTGTTTCATGATTCCCCCTGTTTTTCCAAGGTGGTGCAATGACATTTTTCAGGCGCATGCCGCCCGGTTTTCCTGTTTGTGCCGGATTTTCATGAAACAAGGGTTCATGAGCCCCATTAATTGACATGTCCCGGATTATTATTTATTACTGAAACAATTTTGACGGCTTCGTAAAAAATCCAATATCTGCGTTGCGCGCAATCTTTGAAGAATCTCATGTACGGATAAGTACTAT
>JAABTJ010000019.1 GCA_011389935.1 Desulfobacteraceae bacterium | reverse complement strand
CGATCTCTACGAGGTCTTCCCGATCATCCTGTCTATTGATAAATGCAAAGATTTGTATATATCATACCACAGCTATGAAACATTCAGCAATACGGTAATGCCGGGGAAAAGGAAAAGGGGGATGCGGCGTCGCCGCACCTCCCCTTTTCCCGGGTCGCAATAAAAAATCCATTGCGGGATTCTATTTACCGCAGCAGGGATCCAATAAAGCAAGTGCTGCTGCTTTTTTTGTCGTCGTCATCCTCATCGTCGACCGCGGCGGCTTTCATCACCGGGAAATCCCGGTGAGAGAAATCGTCATACACCTCTGTCATGGAGGAAAAATTCTCGTCAAACACCGGAATCCCGGATACATCGGCCAGGATCGTGCCGGACTGGCCAAGCGCGAACATGCTCTCGATGCGGGCCTGCCCGTCTTCGGCCATTTCCACGACATGGGCGAAAGTGGACCGGGAAGAAAAAGGCATGGTATGGAGGGGATTAAGCGCCAACGGGGGTTCGCTGAAAAAGGGATGATTGAACTCGATAACATCGCGCTTGCCCACGCCCCATGGCCGCTCATCCAAGGGAACCTGATCCGCCAGTACATTGTCCAGGGCGGCGAGGATGATCTCTTCGGCCGCCTGGGGCGCTTCCGGGTCGACATTGTTTTGAAACCAGTTGTAATTTTTTATCACCGATGCGCCTTCACCGGCAAGGCCTTGGAGCAGCACGTTAAAAAGCACGGTGGGATTTTTGAGTTCTTCTTCTTCCGCATCGTATTGAACGGATCCGGCAAGCTCATCCACAAAGGTGAGCCGAAGCACCTCGCGAATCCAGGCATCGGCCAGCATCCAGCCATCGGAACGGTCCATGCCGCCCGCCCAGTTTTCCGGGCCGCCGTCAACGAAATGGCCGTCAAAGTCGTCCATTATGTCAAGAGCCGCCAGCCGGTCTTCCGTAGGATCGGCCATGACGGCATTGCGGAAATCGTCTTCCACGAACGCCCAGGGATTGCCGCCGGAGCCGAAAGAATCCGTTGTGGCAATGTTCAGGGCCAGGTCGCGAACCTCCTCAAAGGTCAGGTCGTCGTTGCCGGAAAGATACGCCTCCAGGACGTGGGCCCGGTGAAAGGGACCGAAAAAATAGCTCATATTGTTGGCGCTGTTGGGGTATTCGACACTGGACTTGTTGTTCCACCCGGCGTAAAACCCTTGGTCCGTATTGCGATCCGTGGAAAGCGGCTTGCGGTTGTCCGCGCTCCATTGGACCGGATCGACCAGCGTACCCTGGGGGAGCCGCCAGTCCACGCGCTTTCCGTCCGCATTGAAGTCCTGGCGGATTGGATCCACCCCCGACATCCAGTAGGCAATATTGCCCTTACGGTCAGCATAGCAGAAATGCTGGGAAACTCCCACATCTTCAAGGGCGGCGCCGAATGCATCCATGCTTTTTGCGCGGGTCATTTCCAGGAATGCGGAAATGGTTTGAAGCTCCATGCCCCAATGGGCGTATTTCCATGAAACGATGGGATTTTCGGCGTCGGGAACATAGGTGTCCGGGTCAAACGGCATGGGATTGACCACCGGGCCATTGGGGGTTCGGTACACCGGTATGGTGACCGGTTCCTGGCCGGCCACCTGGAAGGTTTCCGTTCGGGATGTGTAGTACCCTTCGGGGGCCTGCCCCGGTGCCGGCTCAAAATAGTAATCCAATGTGCGGGCGTGTCCTACCTGCATGGACCATGCATGGTGAGGGGTCCGGCCGATAACAATGCCCGGCAGCCCGGCGATCACCATTCCGGAGACCTTGATGCCTCCCGCGTCAATGGAGCCTTCCGCACAGATGGCGGGGGTGCTGAATCCCATCTGCGGACCCGAATACAGGATGGGGTTGCCGGATGCCGTCTTGTCTCCGGATATGGTCCAGGCATAGGAGCCCATCTCGGGAAACGCATTGAGCTTTTTCAGATTTTGCTCACGCTCCGCCCACATCCCCGCCACGTTCCGGGCGACCCCCGACAGATCCCCCAGGCTACGAAGACCGGCCAGAGCCGCCCTGTCGGCATCGTGAACCGACATCTCCTGCATGGCGGGTTCTCCGCCGGTGGAGGATCCGGTCGGATCCGGGATATACGTAGTGGCTGCCGGATCATTGGTCCAGCGAAGGTCATTGAACATCACCATTCCCTGGATTTCACCGTACACGGTGGTCAGGTACTGCAGCAGCGCGGCGTTATCGAGCTGCCCCTGCTTGGTCGCCTCCGGGTCAAAATTGCGCAGCATCGCCGCCTGCCATGCCATGACATCTTCGGCCGTCCAGTATTCCGGGACGAAAATCTCTTCAAGGCCCAACTGCTGGGTTAGGGCATGAAACTCAAAAGGCAGCTGCGCCGGATTCTGGGCAACTTCGTCTATCCGGCGGTTGAAACCGGCCACATAGCCGTCGACCATGTCTTTGGCTTCCGAATCCAGGGCGTCATACCCGGCTGTCAGCTCATCGGCGGTATATCCGGTAACCCGTACCAGGATATCGTCATTCAGGTAGTCGGCGCCGAACAGCTCCGCAAGCCTCCCCCTTGCCGCCCGTCGGAAATTTTCAGCCTGCCAGAGCCGGTCCGTGGCAACGGCATATCCCATGGCTTCATACACATCATAGAGGCTCGCGGATTCATCGCCTTCGATAAACCAGACGCCCTTGTCGTCCCTGGTGGTCGTAACCGTGCTTTCCGCCGACGCGACCCCGGCTGCGGACGCCAGAAGTACAAACGATAATACAACCCTGATCCATCGTCCTGGTTTCATGCTTTCTCCTTTCATGTCAATCATTGATTGCCCTGGCGCCGCCGCAAATGCAACGGATACGCCCTGCATGCTGATAGAACCCATCTCAAAATTCAGATTTCGGTTCAAGGTCGCGGCGGCGTCTTGTTTCAAACCGCAGACATACGCAAGTATTTCGAAGATTTGAAATAAGACGCCAACAAAAATATTGGGCCGAAAGATAATTTTGAGATCGGTTCTAATAGATTTTCCGGCGGACATAAAATATGGAACGGTTGACGGTTTCATGGATGCGCTGCCCGAAAAAGGATTCTTCCGGGCAATGCGGTTTTCCGGGATAAAAGTTGTCACCGCACTTTCGTCATCCATCGACTGGCGCGTATATCGACTTGCGCGTATCGCGTATGTTGATAAAAAAGCCGGTTTTGTTCAAAGGTTGTGGAGAAATGATGGCAAACCCCGGATCAGGTTCAAATTATGATTGATAGTTCTACTATAATATAGTCTAATGATCCATGGTTTTCAACGTATAAATGGCGGCATGGATCGGAATAAGGAATTTTCACCGCAGCGCTCCATGAAATGCCGCTCAATATCCAAAACCGTCGGGAGATGTTCCGTGCAACCAATCCAATACAATCCGGACCTGTGTATCCATTGCGAGACCGTCGATTGTCTCATGAAATGCCAGTACATTTCATTTACCGGCACAGAAGAGGCCAAAACTGAGAAGCTGAAAATCAACGGGGGGGAGGAGAGTCGCGTGCTGCGGGAATGCCTGACCTGCTATGCCTGCCAGGAGTACTGCCCCTTCGACAACAACCCGTTCTACCTGCTGGTGGAACGCCAGGAGGCACTGGGGATTCTGCCGGCGCCAAGGCCCGTCGTGGAAGAACAGCTTCGCATGATGGCCCCCAAGGGGAGAATCACTCCGCAGGCGGTTTCCGGGGTGGTGGTGGATATGTGCGCGTTTCCCATGTTGACCGGGTGCATCCGGGGGAAACTCTTTGAAGGGGCCACAACCATTGTGGGGACGGATATTTTCTGCAATATCATGTGGCTTCATTTCGCGAAAAATTCGACGATCCGGGAGCGAGTCCCCCGAATCATCGACAATATCATGCATTTTTATTTAAAGGATTCAAACATACGGGAACTGATCTGCTTTCACGATGAATGCTACGGCACCTATACCAGCGTTGCGGACGCCTATGGCATTGACGTGCCCTTCACCCCCGTGCACCAGTTTGACTATATCTCCGGGCGGCTCAACGAGTTACAGGATCGCATCAAACCGCTGAACGTGAAAATCGCCTACCAGCGTCCCTGTTCGAACCGGCTGGTCCCCCATACAGACAAGGCGCTCGACGAAATTTTTGAAAAAATCGGCGCCGAGCGCGTGCCGCGAACCTACGACCGGGAAACCGCCCTGTGCTGCGGCGGCGTGCCCCGGGCCCACCAGCGGGACGAACTTGCCGATGAACTGGTGGAAAAAAATATCGACGACATGATCCGGACGGGCGCAACCTATTGCGTGTTCAACTGTCCGTTCTGCATGGCCACACTGGCGCACGAGGTTGCAGAACGCGGACTGATGCCCATCCTGGTCAGCGACCTGGTGCAAATCGCTTTGGGAGAATAACATGACCACGGACCTGATCTCCAGCCTCGAGACGATTGTGGGCTCCCGGTTTGTTTCCGGGGCCGCGGAAGAACGCTACCTCTATTCCATGGACCAGGGGACCATGCCCCCCTCCGAGCCGGATGCCGTGGTCCTGCCGGCAACGACCGACCAAGTCCGGCAGATTGTGCTGCTGGCCAATGAACGGAAGGTGCCGGTGGTGCCCATGGGTGCGGGGCTGGTCCTGTCCGGCCTGACCCGGGCGCTGCGCGGGGGGATCATCGTTGACATGAAGCGCATGAACCGCATCATCGAGGTAAACCCCGCCAGCCGATACGCCGTGGTGGAAGGCGGCGCCTCCCAGGGCATGCTCAAGGCCTACCTGCAAAAGCATCATCCGGAGCTCAAGCATTCCATGCCCGACGCGCCCCCCGTTGCCACCGTGGCAGGAAATGTATGCATTCACGGGTCCGGTCATCTCTCGGTGCTCGGCGGGTCCCATTCCGATATGCTTACCGGAATGGAGGTCGTACTGCCGAGCGGCGAAATTGTCCGCACCGGGTCCTGCGGTGTCTCCGGCCAATGGTTTTCCCGGTCCCCCCTGCCGGACCTGTCCGGGTTGTTTCTCGGATGGGCCGGCACCACCGGCATTATCACCCGCCTGGGGATCAAGCTCTTCCCCAACTACCGGCACAATGACGTGCTGATTTTCGTGGCCGAGGACGCGGACCTGATGCCGGAGATGATTTCCCGCCTGACCAGCGTCCAGGCAGCCGAGGACATGACGCCCTGGATGACGCCCAAACCGGACTGGGCCCGGGGGTTTCTGCACATCAACATCGCCTACGGCGCGCACACCAAAAAAGAACTGACCTTCAAGCGAAACCTGCTGCAGTCCTCCGTACGGGAATATATCGACCGGAAAATCGCCGGATTCCTCCCACTGCCGCCCCCCCAGAAAGGCCGGTTCCTGAAAATACCATCCCCGGATCTGGCACGGTTCGCGGATCTCCGCCGGGGGGGCGGGTTCGAATACGTGGGGGCCATCATGGCCATCGAACATTTTCCAAAAGCCTACCGCGCGGGGCTGGCCATCGCGGAAAAGCACGGCGTCGCCTATTCTCTCGGGGCGCGCATAATCGGGGCCGGGCATTGCATGATGTTCTTTTTCGCATATGCGTTCAACCGGGCGGACCCCGAAGATGTGAAACGGGCTTCCGACGCCCTGGAGGCCACCAATACGGCGGCGCTCGAAATCGGCGGGATCCCCTGGAAGGCGGAGCTCCCGGCCCAGAAGCAGATCATCGAAAAGATGGACCCGGACACGTTTGGGCTCATGGGACGCATCCGCTCCGTGCTGGATCCGAATCACATAATGAATCCGGGCAACTGGGAAAAATGATGGCGAGCGTTCCCTGGCCGATGATTACGGCAATAGCGTATACTCACAGAAATACAGGGATGCCGCAACGGTTCACAGGGAACCCTAAAGAAACATTACTCTATCTTATTTAACGGAAAAGACATGGAACACGAGGAAATCCTGCACCGATGCTTCCGGTGCGGCTACTGCAAGCTGCCCGGCAATTACGTGGACATCAACTGCCCGGCTTACCTGGCGTTCGGTTTTGAAACGTATGCACCCGCTGGTCGGATGTGGCTGCTTCGCGCCTGGCTGGACCAAAAAATCGAGGCGGGCCAACGGTTTGCGGAAATCATGTTTTCCTGCACCGCCTGCGGCAACTGCGTGGAACAGTGCGCGTTTCCCGAATTCAGGGACCGGCTGCTGCTGGCGTTCACCGCCGGCAAGGAGGCCCTGCTGGAAGCCGGCATCGTCCCGCCGGAGGTGCGCGATTACCTGACCCGGATCCAGACCCATGGCAATGCCTACGGCAAACCAGTGAAAAAAAGCGCCGAATGGGCTTTGGGTCTTGATATTGATCCCTTTTCCGACCAGGAGTATGCTTTTTTCGTGGATGACGCGGGCGCCTTTAACCCCCGGGGGCAGGAAATCGCCCGGTCTGTCGCCCTGCTCCTGAAAAAAGCGGGCATTTCTCTTGGCGTCCTTCAGGACCCGCTGGTTACCGACGGCAATGACGTCAAAGCCATGGGCGAAACCGCCCTGTTTGAAGATCTGGCGGAAAAAAACATCCAGGTTTTCCAAGCGCGCAATATCCGGAAAATCATCACTCTCTCCCCCCACAGTTTCAATACCCTGAAAAACGATTATCCCGCCGTCGGTGGGCAATACCAGGTGTTTCATTATACCCAGGCGCTGGCCTTTGCCATGAAACGACTCGCGTTTTCCGCTTATCTGCCGGAAGCGGTGGTCGCGTTCCATGATCCGTGCTACCTGGGACTTCACAATGCGGATTACGGGTCCGCCCGGATGGTGCTGCAGGCCGTTCCCGGCATCCGGCTGACGGAAATGGACCGGAACCGGAAAAACGCCCTTTGCTGCGGCGGAGGCGGCGGCAATTTCTTTACGGATATCCTCTCCGGCGGGGAGGACACGCCGGCCCGTGCCCGGATCCGGGAAGCCGCGGCCGCCGGCGCGCAAATCCTTGCGGTGGCCTGCCCCCTGTGCGCCATTATGCTGGAAGATGCCGTGAAAGCCGAAAACCTGGACAATACCCTGCGCGTGCAGGAACTATCGGAAATTGTGACGGAACGGATCGATTTTCAGGCGCCGTAATCCCCAGCGGGGAAAAACGTCAAAAAAACGGATTCTGCCGGTAGGTCACCGGGGAGACGCCGAACCACCGTTTAAAGGCCCGGGTGAAATTCCCCGCGTCTGAGTACCCCAGGCGGAAGGCCACCTCGATGACCGACAGGTGGCGGTGCTTCAAATACTGCGCTGCCAGATACCGCCGGATATCGTCCAGGATCTCGCGATAGGTGGCCTGCTCCTTTTTCAAATGCCGGTGAAGGCTTCGCGTGCTCATCCCCATGGAACGCGCCAGTACGTCGATGGAAGGCTCGCCCAGCGGCAAAAGATCGATCAGCTTGGCCCGGACCTGGTGGGCGATACGGCTTTTATCGAACCGGGCAAGGTAGTCGATTATTATTTGATCGTTTCCCCGGGCGATTTCAGCGTTGCCGGTCGGCAGCGGCGCCTGCATGCCGTCCAGGGGAAAGAAAATACGGTTGCAGTCCGCTGAAAACAAAACCGGCGAGCGGAAAAAACGGAAGAACGCCTCCGGTTTTGCGGGCTTTTTCCGCATGCATTCAACCCGGACCGGGTCGAATGCATCCGGGGCCAGGGTTCTGGCGAATGCGACAACCGCCCCCATTATCATGTCAAAGGCTTCCTCCGCCGGGGCCTCTTCCTTGTCCGAGGCATCGAGACAAACTGCCATTGTGTCGGCTGTATATTCGAACCAGACGTCAATCGCGTCGCTGACGATGCGGTAGAAACGATGAAGGCGTTCAAAGGCGTCGGACATGCTGCTGGAAACCATAAGGGCAAATCCCAGGGCATGAAAGGTGGTCGGCCGGATATGGGACGCCGCATTCAGACCGACACAGGCATCCCCCGTCACGCGGACTGCCAGTTTCCAGAGCTTAGACATCTCTTCAATCCGAATCCGGGCATCCGGATTCGAAAGCAGCTTTTCATCGATACCGGCTTCGGCCAGCAGATTTTCCGCGGCGCATCCGTAAGATTGAACGGCTTGCAACACGGTCGCCGTCCAGGTGCTGATGGTTGTCCGTTCTTTTCCGTTCATGTGCGTGCCCGTTTACCGAACCCGGCGTTCATGACAAACGTTTGGCGGAATATGACATGAAATGGCAGGCAGATTCGCCTATTATGCAATAAATAGGCGAATTCTCAGTCAAATACAATAACTATTTTGCGACCTGGTACAACAAGGGATAAGGGCGTATTCAGCCGCGATCCTATCAGCACCGGGGCATCGATAACAGGCTCACAGGGAGGCTGCCATGGGATTTGTCAAAACACCCGACGAACTGGACAGGTATTACCGCCACGGGGCGAGGAAATTTATCGGCGCAAAGATTCTGGGCATTCTTTTCGAGACCCGCCCGGAAATTGCGGCCCGGCTGATTCCCCCGCCGCTGGCGCCCGCGGCGGCACCGACAGGCCTGATATTTATCGCCGAGTACCCGGTGACCAGCCTCGGGCCCGGATACAAGGAAGCCGCGCTTCTGCTCAACTGCACGTACAAAGGGGAGCAGGGAAGCTACTGCTTGTCCATGCCCATCGACAGCGAGGAATCGCGCCTTTACAACGGCCGGGATATTTTCGGTTTTCCCAAGAAAATGGCGGCCATCCACCTGGAAAAAAACGGCAGCCAGGCCCGGGGATGGGTGGAACGGCACGGAATCCGGTTTCTTGAAATCAAGGCCGAGATGACCGATACGATTCCGGAGATGCCGGAACTCGGCGCCAGTTTTCTTTTCAAGGCCTCGCCGCGCATCGACCTTGAACCCGGTTTTGACGGGCCCGTATATCTTTGCAGGCAGAAGACGGATATCGACATGAAACACCTGGAAATCGGCGCTGCAGAGCTCCTTTTCACATGGTCGGAAGCCGACCCCTGGGCGGAGATGGACAACCCGTCCGTGGTCATGGCGTTTTACCTGGTAAGCGACAACACCATGCAGCCCGGCAACATATTGACCGAGGTCGATGGGGATGCTTACCTGCCGTATTATTTCAAAATGACGGATTTTTACCAGGGATGACAGGAGGTCGTCATGATCGATTTCGAGCCGACCGGAACACAAAAGCGGATCATAGCGGCTGCGCGCGAACTCGGCAAGGTGGTGATGCACCCCGCGGAAACGACGCTTGACCGGATGGCCGATCCCAACGACGTACACGAAAGCGAATTGTTCTGGAAGCCCATGGCCAAAGCATTTGAGCTTGGTTTCCCGAAAATGGCGCTGCCGGAATCGTTCGGCGGTATGGGGCTGGACCCGCAGACTACCGGCATGGTCTGGGAAGAAATTGCCCGCTGGGCGCCCGGATTTGCCGCATCGCTTCTTTCCGGAAGCATCGTCCCCCAGCTGATCGCGTTTCTGGCCCCGGAAAACCGGGAGCTGGTGGACCGCTTCGTGATCCCCTTCTGCGAGGACAACTCCGGACGGCTCATTTCATCGTGGTGCAGCAGCGAGCCGGAAGTCGGCTCGGACGGGAAGAACTATTACGACCCCAATGTCTACCACCATACCCGCGCACATCAAAAAAACGGCCGGTATGTCATCAGCGGCACCAAATCCGACTTTCCGTCAAACGGGGGGATTGCGCACGCCTATATCGTATTCGCCTGTATCAACCCCGATCTGGGCATCCGGGGATCGGGCACGTTTGTCGTCCCCGCGGATGCCGGGGGCGTCAAAAAAGGAAAACCCCTGGACAAGATCGGCCTGCGGATTCTTAACCAGTCCGCGGTATTTTTTGATGACGTCGAAATCCCGGAGTCCTACCTGATCTTTCCGTGCGGGGACGATTACCCCATGCTCCACAATGCCATCATGACCGTCGGCAATCTTGCGGTGGGCTACGTGGCGGTCGGCATCATGCGCGGCGCATACGAATGCGCGCTGGCGCATGCCAGGAACCGGGTGCAGGGCGGTCGGCCCATTGGAGAGCACCAACTGGTGGCCCGGAGGCTCTTTACGTGCTTCCAGGCGATTGAGTCGGCCCGCGCGCTGCTCTGGAAAGGAAGCTGGCTGAGCGCCAAAAGCTTCCCCGGCGACCTGAAGACGAGCATTGCGGCCAAAATTTACGCCACCGAACAGGCGGTCCTGCGAACAACTGAAATGGCGGAAGTTCTGGGTGCTTACGGCATGACCCGGGAATATCCCGTGGAAAAATACTCCCGGGATGCCAGGCTGCTGACCATTATGGACGGCACCAACGAAACGCTGATGATCAAAGCCGCGGCACTGCTGTAGAAAAATGGCGGGACCGAGGCGCGCCCCGGCCTCAGAATTGACCGGCAGAACCGTATTCAATGGCAGGGCCTTTCATTCCCATGAAATAAAGCAAATTCAAGGAATCAAAAAAGGATCTTGGTGAAGCCATGGAAGGGATATCGTGGGACAGTCTGATCGATTTTGCGTATCTGAGCCTGTTTCTGTTAATCGCGACCCTGATCCGGAGCCGGGTGAGATTCATTCAGCGAATTCTGGTCCCCAGCAATATCATTGCCGGCATGCTGGGGCTTTTTTTCGGCCAGCACCTCTTTGATGTACTGGATACGGAATCGCTGGGGAACTATGTCTATCATTTGTTGACCGCCGCCTACATCGCAATGGGCCTGAGGGGTTCCAGGGTCAAACGGGGGTACGGGGCCGTTACCACCATGACGATCCACTGCCAGATATTTGCCGTCCAGGGGTTATTGGGCCTGTTGTTCACGCTGCTTCTCATCCTCACCTATTTCCCGCACCTGTTTCCCTCTTTTGGCATTCAGCTGGTGATGGGATTCGGTCAAAACCCCGGCGTCGCTTACAGCCTGGGGAAAACCTGGGAAGGGATGGGGTTTGTCGGGGGCGGTCAGGTGGGGCTTGCCTTTGCCGCGCTGGGCTTCCTCTTCGCCTATGGATTCGGCATCGTACTGATCAACTGGGGCGTCCGCCGCAACAAGACGGTCCTTTTCAAGGGGTATGACCAGATTCCGCCTTCCGTATTCAGCGGCATCGTCGGCCGAATGGAGAAGAAAAAAGAAGCGGGCCGATTGACAACCGCCTCAGAAGCCATCGACACATTGACGCTGCAGGTGGCCTTGATAGGACTCGTGTTTTTGGTCACGTATCTTTTCATTACGACCGTTACCGGTGCCCTGGCCGGACTGGGAGACGCGGGAAAAGACTTTGCAAGTCTTATCGGTGGATTCGCATTTGTGTTCGGCGCCATTTTCGCCATATTCGCCCACCTTCTGCTGCGGCGCCTTCGGATCGATCATATTGTCGACAGAGGGTTGATGACCCGCCTGAGCGGATTGTTTATCGATTTTATGGTATGCGCCGCAATTTCGGCAATTTCGTTTACCATGATCCGGGCCTATTGGAAAGAAATACTGATCCTTGCTGCTGTCGGCGGCCTTGTTACGCTGGTACTGGTAAACGTTCTTTCAAACAGAATGCACATTGACCACAAGTTCGAAAGAATGCTTGCATCCTTCGGCCTGGTTACGGGGACGGTCAGTTCAGGCCTGGCGCTGCTGCGGGTGGTGGATGCGGATTTTGAAACCCCCGTTGCCGAAGACCTGGTTTACGCGGGGGGGATGGCCCTCTTCTTTGCCCTGCCGCTCTTACTGGTCGCCAATGTTCCCGCGCTGGGCTACCCGGATCAGTCAATAGAAACCATCATCCGCGCCGTTATATTTATAACTGCCTATACCGTCATTCTTTTCCTTTTGTGGAAGCTCTACCAGGTCATTTACATCCGCCGCGGGAAAAAACAGTAGCCCCCCAAAAAAGCATTCCACCCGGTATTCTGCGCGTGTGATTGCATGGCGTACTTCGGCCGGCTGCCGCAGCCTACCCCTTCAGGAGCATCAGAAGCCCCAGCAGGCAGAGAAGGCAGAGCACCGCCCTTCTGTAGCTTTCATCGTTGATATGCCCGTACAGGAGGCTTCCGGCCAGCTCTCCGAGTACCAGGGGGAGCAGGCACCAGCCGAAGAGCTGCAGGATCTGGACGGTAAAAAACCCGTGGAAGAAGTAAAAAAGGACCACCCCAAGGCCGTTGATCATAAAAAAGGCCACCAGGGTGGCCTTGATTTCCGACTTGGTCCATGGCTGAAGCGAGGTGTAGATGACCACCGGCGGCCCGGATGCACCGATACTGCCGGCCAGGCATCCCGCGGCAAAACCCGAGACAGAGGCCCAGAATCTGCCCAGGGCTTTTTTCGGCCGGAACCGGAGCCATGTATTTGCGGATGTAATGATGAGCACAACCCCGACGATGATTTCCAGGGGCCGCTGGGAGACCGATTTGTGAATGTATATGCCCACCGGGATCCCCGGAAAAGAGGCGGCAAGCAGCGGCAGCCATTTTCGGGGCTCGAAATGCCCGGACAATTGAAAGAGCAGCATGAGGTTGATTACCATGCCGAACAGGATGATAAGGGGTATGGCGATTTTGATATCAATGAAAAATGCCATCAGGGGAAGGGCGATCAGCATGACCCCGAAACCGGTCAATCCCTGGATGAAACCGCCCAGAAAAGCGATAATCTGAAGATAAGCAATGTCAGGCATGATGCCGAATCAGTTCCACTTTGTCTCCGGCAGCGCCGGGAGGGGTTTTCAAAATTGAAATTGCAGGCAAATTCATCAGGATACGGATGGTAAAATGCAAAAAAGGGGCAGGTCGGATATCATATTGAATAAAATTGGTCGGGGCGGCAGGATTTGAACCTGCGGCTTCCTGCTCCCAAAGCAGGCGCGCTGCCAGGCTGCGCCACGCCCCGTTTTTCAATTTTGGATTCCTTCTACCATTGTTTTTTCGCTTCATCAAGCCCTTAAGCCGTTATTGGGCAAAAAAATCAAAAATTCCCATGGCGATATCATCCGCAACCCCGGCGATGAACTCGTCCGCTGCAAACGCCTGCGCAGTGGGGGGATGGGTCAGGCAGCCGGCTTCAACAACCACTGCCGGCATATCCGCCCCCGATAGAACCGCAAGGGGCGCCCCCACGACATCCACGGCCTGCTCTCCGGCAGCGTGCGCCCCAAGGCGTTTCCCGATCATTTCCGCAAGCATTACGGAGGACGGGATATGGCGCTGCTGGACCTGGTCCCACAAAAAAGGGGCCTTCCCTGTTTCATTGCCAAACCGGGAAACCGCTTTTCGCTGGTCATGATAAACCGTCCACCCGCTCACGCCGCTCCTGCTGCTGCCGCCGGCATGAAGGCTGATAAAAAGATCCGCGCCATGGTGGTTTGCAATCGAGGTGCGGTCCTTCAGGTCGACGTCATAATCCCCGGTGCGGGTAAGATGCACCGTGAATTCCGATGCAAGCCGCTCGCTGATGTTACGCGCAAGCATGAGCATGAGCTGCTTTTCGGCAGCGCCTCCGGCGCCGGCAACGCCGAGATTCTGCCCTCCGTGGCCGGGATCGAGGACGATCACCTTCTTTCCGCCCGGGGGGGGCGGCGCGTCCATCGCCGGCAAGACGGGGCCCTGCGCGGAAATGACCATGCATATTGCCCCAATGATCGCCACCCTGCGCGCGATCCTGCAACACCAATTCCTGTCTGCCATAATAACGTGTGTTCCCTTGTTTTTGCTTGACACTATGCCCAATTAATATTACTTTAGAGCCGCTGTAAATCTTTTTTGCTATAATCTCAATATGTTGATACAAAATCAATACAAACAGCACGTATGTGATAAAATTTTGTCAGTAAGCATGATGGCAAGTTTGCGCCCGCTTCGCTATCAGGCGTTGCAGTAGGTTTATCCGCCTTTTCACCCGGCCGTATGGCCGAATTACCGTTGGGGCATGCAAAATTGACCATCATTTTTTTTACTTACAAAAGCGGCAATGAAAAATAAAGTATAATTCCAAGCGAGAGTGGCGGAACTGGTAGACGCACTGGACTTAGGATCCAGCTCTTTTTAGAGTGGGAGTTCGAGTCTCCCCTCTCGCACCATCCACGATTCTTGTTTTTTCCCGGCCGTTTTTCACGGACATTTCCATTGATATAAAATGTCATCAATATAATGCAAGGAAAGGATAATCATGCAAGTAACGGTTGAAGATGTCAGCGCAGTGAAAAAAAAGATCCATGTGGAAATTCCCAGAGAAGAGGTGTCCAAAGAGCTTGATTCTGCATATAACAACCTGAAGAAAAAGGCAAAGATCAAAGGATACCGGCCCGGAAAAGTTCCCCGCCCGGTCCTTGAGAGGCTCTTCAAAAAAGACGTTCATTCCGATGTAATACAAAACCTGGTTCAGGAATCGTTTCCAAAAGCCCTCCAGGAAACGGATCTCTCGGTAATTGACACGTCCGATATTGATACGCCGGAGCTCGACCCGGATTCGGACTTCAAATACAATGCCACGGTGGAGTTGAAGCCGGAGCTTCCCGAGGTGAATTTCAAGGGGCTTGAAATCAAGAAAACCGAGTACACGGTAAGCGATGGTGAAATCGATGCACAGGTGGAAATGCTTCGCAAGCACCTGGCGGAATACCATACCATCACCGAGGACCGCCCCGCAGCAGAAGGGGATTATATCACCATCGACTACGAGGGATATGTCGACGGTCAGCCCTACCCGCCGACCGCCTTCACGGAAAACCACGCGATCAAGATCGGCGAAAAGGCGTTTACCGAAGATTTCGACAAGGCCCTTGCGGGCATGAAAGCGGGCGAAAGCAGGGAGTTTACCGTAACGTTCCCCGAGGATCACAACGACGCGGACCTGGCCGGCCGGGAAATCACTTTCACGGTGAAGCTGAAAGAAATCAAAGAAGAAATACTGCCGCCTGTTGACGATGAATTTGCAAAAAAATTCGGCAAATTCGAAACACTTTCGGAGCTTCGCGCGGAAATTGAAAGCAACCTGCGCCAGGGATATGACAAGCGGACCAACCAGGAAATGCAGGAGCAGATCTTCAACAAGCTCCTTGAAAATGAATTTGAGGTGCCTGACGTGATGGTGCGCCATGAACTCGATGAGATTGCAAAAGACACCGAGCACCGCTTCGCCCAGAACGGCCTTTCCATGGAACAGTTGGGCCTCACCCGGGAAATCATGGACCAGCAGTACCGCCCGGTGGCTGAACAGCAGGCCCGGCGGCATCTTTTGCTCAACAAAATCATCGAGCAGGAAAGCCTGGAAGCCACGGAGGAGGAGCTGGATGCAGAATATGAAAAACTTTCAGAAATGATCGGTCAACCACTCGATTTTATAAAGAAATTTTATAAAGAAAACCCGGAAAAGCAAGACGGTTTTAAAATTGCCCTACTTGAAAAAAAAGCGGTCGATCTTATAATTAATCATGCAACGGTCGAAACGGTGCAACCGGAGGACAAAGCGACGGAGGAAGCTTCCGGGGATTCGCCCGAAACAAACGGGTAGCCGTTACAATTTGGCTGAAATGCTTTATTTCATTTATTTACATACGAGGAGATGGAAAATTGCCGCTGATTCCGATGGTCATCGAACAAACCAGCAAAGGCGAAAGGGCCTACGACATATATTCACGGCTTCTGAAGGATCGGATCGTGTTCCTCGGAACGCAGATCAACGACGAGATTGCCAACCTGCTGATCGCACAGCTCCTGTTCCTTGAATCCGAGGATCCGGACAAGGACATTAACTTTTACATAAATTCGCCGGGAGGGTCGGTGACGGCAGGCCTGGCGGTATACGACACCATGCAGTACATCAAACCGGACATTGCGACCGTGTGCATCGGCCAGGCGGCAAGCATGGGGGCGCTGCTTCTGGCGGCCGGGGCCGATGGCAAACGCTATGCTCTGCCCAATGCCCGGATCTTGATTCACCAGCCAATGGGAGGTGTGCAGGGGCAGGCGTCGGACATCAAGATCCAGGCCGAGGAAATCATCCGCCTGCGCGCCCGCTTGAACGACATCCTGGCATTTCATACAAAACAGGATCTTGCCAAGGTTGTAAAAGATACGGACCGCGATTTTTTCATGGGCGGCACAGAAGCCAGGGACTACGGTATCGTGGATCACGTGATCAACAACCGCGACGACCTCAGGGATATACCACCAGACAAGGAGGCCTAAATATGTCATCTTACAAGGGCGGAGACGGAAACGACAACCTCTTCTGCTCGTTTTGCGGAAAAAATCAGCAGGAAGTCAAAAAGCTGATTGCCGGTCCCGCTGTATACATATGCGACGAGTGCATTCAACTGTGCAGTGAAATCATAGAAGAAGAGAACATCAAGGAGACGGATGTATCCGACAGGATTCTTGCGCCTGCGGAAATCAAGGAACAGCTGGACGGATATGTCATCCAGCAGGACCACGCCAAGAAAGTCCTCTCCGTGGCCGTGCACAACCACTATAAACGGCTTGATTCGGGCATGAACACGAGCGACGTGGAGCTGCACAAAAGCAACATATGTCTTATCGGCCCCACCGGCAGCGGCAAGACGCTTCTTGCGCAGACGCTGGCCCGGTTTCTGAACGTGCCATTTACCATCGCGGACGCCACGAGCCTGACGGAAGCCGGCTACGTGGGGGAAGACGTTGAAAACATTATTCTTGCGCTGCTCCAGAACGCGGATTACGACGTGGAAAAGGCCCAGCGGGGCATTGTATATATCGACGAGATCGACAAGATCGCCATGATGTCGGACAACCCTTCCATAACCCGGGATGTTTCCGGGGAAGGCGTCCAGCAGGCGCTCCTGAAAATCATTGAAGGAACGCTTGCCAGCGTACCGCCCAAGGGGGGAAGAAAGCACCCGCAGCAGGACTTTGTCAAGGTGGACACCAGCAACATCCTGTTTATCTGCGGCGGCACCTTCAACGGGCTCGAAAAAACAATCGAACGGCGGCTTGGATCCCGCGTCATGGGCTTCGGCGCCTCCATTGTCAGCCAGAAGGAAAGGACGACCAGCGATTTGATCCAGATGGTGCAAACCGAGGACCTGGTCAAATTCGGGCTGATTCCCGAATTCGTGGGAAGGCTGCCGATTATCGCGACGCTGCAGAGCCTGGATGAAAATGCGCTGATCCGGATCCTCACGGAGCCGAAGAATGCGCTGATCAAGCAGTTCAAAAAACTTTTCGAACTCGAGGGCGTCAACCTCCGGTTTACCGACAGCGCACTCGGGGCCATCGCCCGGGAAAGTTCGAAGCGAAATTCGGGTGCACGGGGACTTCGTGCCATCATTGAATCCAGCATGCTCGATATCATGTATAAAATCCCTTCCATGACCGGTGTCAAGGAATGCGTCATCGGCGAGGAAGTCATCCTCCACAAGGAGGAGCCGATACTGCTTTATGAACAGCAAAAACCCAAGAAGCAGGCATAATAACGGCAACACTGCAGCAATACACAACCCGTCCCCCGGGGCCGGAATACGGTATTTGCCGTATTTTCACAGCATCCGAACGGCGTCGGGTTTTTTCGCGCACGGGAAAAACCGACGACCGAAGAAAACGGAAAAAGACTTCCTTAATCTATAATAACGAGGCTGAGTGAAAGACCGATTATGATACACATACCCAAAATATTCAGGCAAACCGATGGAGTAGCCATGACACCCGTACTCCCGCTTCTGCCTTTGCGTGATATCGTCGTTTTCCCGTTCATGGTCTCACCGCTTTTTGTGGGCAGGACCATGTCCATCAATGCCATATCCGAGGCAATGAACGTGGAAGACAAGTATATATTTCTGTCCACCCAGTCCACCCCGGCGGAAGACAACCCGGGACAGGCCGACATCAATCGGACGGGCACTGTCGCAAAAGTGCTCCAGATGCTCCGCCTTCCGGACGGAACCGTCAAGACCGTCGTGGAGGGGAAACACCGGGCGCGCATCGTCCGGTTCATCGACAACCAAAGCTTCTTCCAGGTTCAGCTCGAGCTGATAGAAGAGCCCGATCTCGATGAATCCAAAACCGTCGCCTATTTCAAGAACATCATCGACGGCTTCAAGGAATACGCCACGCTTCATAAAAACATCACCAGCGAAACCGTTGACAAAATCGCCGCAATCAAAGATCCGGTGCAGCTTTTGTATACCACGGCTGCGCAGTTTTCCTTCAAGACGCCCGACAACCAGAAGCTTCTGGAGATTGACGCCATAGAGGAGCGCCTTGCGCTGCTGATCGAACTGATCAACCAGGAAACCGTTATTCTCAAAACAGATCAGCAGATCAAGGGCCGGATCAAGAAACAGATGGAGCAGAGCCAGAAGAACTACTATCTCAATGAACAGATCCGGGCCATTAAAAAGGAAATGGGCGAGGATGACGGCGAGGATGACGAGCTGCGGGAGCTGGAAGAACGGATACAGGAAAAGGAGCTGCCCGAGGAGGCCAGGGAAAAGGTCTGGCAGGAATTCAAGAAGCTCAAGCGCATGACCCCCATGTCGGCCGAGGCCACGGTCACCAGAAACTACATCGATTGGATTCTGAGCCTGCCGTGGAATGAACATTCCGAAATTTCGGAAGATATCGACGCGGCGGAATCGATCCTGGACGAGGACCATTACGGCCTCAAGCGCCCGAAGGAGCGCATCCTTGAATACCTGGCCGTGCAGTCCCTGGTCAAAAAAATCCGGGGCCCCATCCTGTGTCTCGTGGGCCCACCGGGCGTCGGCAAGACGTCCCTTGCCAAATCCATCTCCCGGGCGACCAGCCGCGAATTCGTGCGACTTTCCCTCGGCGGTGTGCGGGACGAAGCGGAGATCCGCGGGCACCGGCGCACATACATCGGCGCAATGCCCGGCAAAATCCTGCAGTCCCTGCGCAAGGCCGGCGTGAACAACCCGGTGTTCTGCCTGGACGAAATCGACAAGATGAGCATGGACTTTCGCGGAGACCCGTCTGCGGCCCTGCTCGAGGTGCTTGACCCCGAGCAGAACTATGCCTTCAACGACCATTACATCGACATGGATTACGACCTGTCCAACATTTTGTTCGTGACAACAGCCAACACGCTGCCGGACATCCCGCTTCCTCTGCAGGACCGCATGGAGATCATCCGGCTGCCGGGCTACACGGAATATGAGAAATACAATATCGCCATGCAGTTTCTGATCCCCAAACAGATCCGGCTCAACGGCCTTGAGGGAAAAGACATCCGGTTTTCGAAAAATGCGCTATTCATGCTTATCCGCAACTATACCCGGGAAGCGGGCGTACGAAACCTCGAACGGGAAATCGCCTCCATATGCCGTAAAATTGCGCGGAAATTCGCCAAATCCGAGAAAACAGGAAGCGTGAACGTAAACACCCGCTCCGTCCAGAAATACCTGGGGCCGATCCAGTACCGGAAAAGCCAGGTGGAGGAAAAGGACCAGATCGGCATCGTGATCGGCATGGCATGGACCCAGTTCGGCGGCGAACTGCTGTTCGTGGAAAGCGCGATCATGCCCGGCAAGGGGGAATTCAGGGTGACGGGCAAGCTGGGGGACGTGATGCAGGAGTCCGCAAAGGCCGCCATCAGCTACGTGCGGTCCCGGGCCGAACAGTTCAACATCGATCCCAAGTTCTATGAAAACTATGATATCCATGTGCATGTGCCCGAAGGTGCGACCCCGAAAGACGGGCCGTCCGCAGGCATCGCCATGTGCACATCCATCATATCGACATTGGCGAAGCTGCCCATCCGGCGAAAAATCGCAATGACCGGTGAAATCACGCTGCGCGGTCGGGTCCTGCCCATCGGCGGGCTGAAGGAAAAAATTCTGGCCGCCCACAGGGGGGGGATATCCAAGGTCCTTATCCCCAAGGAAAACGAAAAGGATATCAAGGAGATCCCCGCATCGATCCTCAAGCAGATCGAAATCATACCCGTGGAGCACATGGACGAGGTGATCGGCCATTCCATCATCATGGAAGAAGGCCTCTCCCTCTATAAGAACCCGGAACAGTATCAGATCTACAAAACAAAAACGGAGCCGGTCAGGCCCATGGTGACGGGGCATTAAAAATTCGTCAAAACGCCCTGTTTTTATCTTGACAAGCACGCATGGAAATTGGTAGAAAGCTGTCTTTATAAACACCGGCAAAAAGCGCCGGCAAGCAACACCATGTTTTACGTGGGCGGGTAGCTCAGTTGGGAGAGCGGCGGCCTTACAAGCCGTAGGTCACAGGTTCGAGCCCTGTTCCGCCTACCAGCCCTGAAAAAAACCTGCGGGGGCGTAGTTCAGTTTGGTTAGAACGCCGGCCTGTCACGCCGGAGGTCGCGAGTTCGAGTCTCGTCGCTCCCGCCACCAGACAAATCAAGGGGTTCAGATATTATCTGAGCCCCTTTTTTTTAGATGATTGCACCGCCGAAACGAGGATTGCCGGAGGGCGCCGCGCGCCTTTTTCTGAAAGCATTTCAGGCAATGCCGTTATGCGAGATCATGCGTTCTGGCCGTATTTTTCGCGGCTGATTTTATCGAATTGCAGTGAAGTCTGCTGATGCGGCTCTTTTTCCTCGGCCGGGTATCCTGCGGCGATGATCGATTCAACCTCCAGCCCCTCCCTGATCCCGAGCAATCCGGAGACGTACGCACCGGCGCTTTGGTTGTCATCGTGATGGCGCAGGCGGATCTGCCCCCAGCAGCTGCCCAGCCCCATATCCGTTGCTGCCAGATGAACAAAGGCTGCCGCGATACTTGCGTCTTCGACCCAAACATCCGTTTTGGAGGGGTCGGCACAAATCACGATGGCCAAAGGGGCTTCTTTGATAAACGCAAGCCCTTTGGGCCTGGCCTCGGAAAGCCGGGCCAGTGTCTGGGAATCGGTGACGACAATAAATTCCCAGGGTTGCGTGTTGCGGGAAGAAAACGCCCGCAAGGCTGCCTCGATCAGCTGATCGACCTTCTCGTTTTCAACCGGCCGCTGCTGGTACTTTCGTACACTCCTGCGTTTCCGAATCAAATCCATAAACATGATCTTCTCCTCTTTGCCGACAGGGTTGAAATTCATGGGCAATTGATGGTATACGAAAACATCTCGCCTCCTGTGATAATTTTCACATAAAACGATGAGTAAAAGCAAAAAAAAGGCGCCTTTTCCCCGTGGCAGAACCCTGTTTATCGGCAAACACCATCCTGTATTGTAAAAAATTCCAGGAAACCCTCGCTTTTTACCGGGTGATGCTGGACCATGACGGGCACACCCTTGCCGAATGGTTCGTTGAGTTCCCCCTGAACGAAACCGCCATGCTCAGCATTGCCGATGAACGCCGTGCCCGCATCAAAAGCGCTGGCGGATGCGGGATCACCCTGTCCCTCCGAACCCGGAACATTGATGATAAATGGCATGAACTGCACCAGCGGGGGCTGAAACCGGGCAGGATCAAAAAACACGGATGGGGAGCCACGGTTTTTTACCTTTTTGACCCGGAGGGGCACCGGATCGAAATATGGCAACCCCTGGAATGAATCTGCAGAAAATGGCAGCGGCAAATCATTTTGGCTTGCTGTTTTTCCCCCATAACGGGTCGTCGCGAAACCGGTCAAAACATTTCTTTTCCAGCGGGATATGCCGGGAAACCGTTTTTTCGGAAAAAGAATACTCATACCGGCTGCAGTAGTCCAGTATGGTTTCATACGCCCAGACGATCTTACGGGTCATTTCGCTGCACAATTCGGGATTCTCTTTGCAGGTGTCGGGGTGCCATTTTGCCAGCAGGCGTCTGTAGCTGGACCGTATCGTTGCCATGGTCGCCGTTTCCGGAAGCGCAAGGACCTTTCTTGCCTCAGAAATTTCTTTATATTTTTCCGTCACGGGCTCCCTTTTCCCGTCCCCCCAAGCGTTCACGTTCCCATGGCGCGCAGCTGGTAGGTTCCGGTCATGATGGCCACCACTTCGCCTTTCTCGTCAATGATATTTCCCTGAAGGACATAGTCGGCCTTGCCTTTCGTTGCCGCTTCCTGCTCGGCCCTGGCAATCTCCTGTTCGTCCATACGCACCTCAACATGCACGTCCGTCGTGGCCGGACGGCGGAAACGGATATGCATGTCCTTAATGACCGGATAGTATTTGTCGGCATCAAAGGAGGTGAGGAACATGGCACCCCCGGTAACCTCCCCCACCGAAAAAAGGGCGCCCGCGTACATGATCCCAATGTGGTTGGTATTGCCGGCCAGGGGCATCGTCGTAACCACCCGGCCCCGCTCCATGACAGGCGCCCGAAGCCCGGCGCGCTGTATGAATGGTACGGTAGTCTCCACCAGATGGCGGGCATCTTCCTTGTTGATCATCTTCTGATCGTCTCCGTTTACTAACGCATGAAACCTGAATTACCTTTACAAATCATTGCAGTTTTGTAAAGAAATTGCCGCATTTTCCCCGCCCCCGGCGGCGTTTCCCGGCTTGAAAACAACCGGCAGAATCGCCCCTGTACAGATCAAAAATCCCGTGATCATGATCCCCGCCCCGAACCATCCCGCATCGCCGGTCACCCCGATAAGTGCCGGGGCCATGCCGCCGCCGTAGACAAAGGCAATGGGAATGGCCAGGGATATGGCCACGTTCCGGTGTTCGGCAGGGGTGATGGCGGATAGCAGGGCAAACCCTGCGGGAAAGTAGCCGGTGGAAACCGTGGCCTGAACGACCACCAGGCCGGAAAGCAGGACCGGGTGATGGCATATGCCGATCAAAATCGTTGCAATGCCGGTAACCCCCAGCACTGCCACGATGGTTCGCCGCGGGCCGAAAGTATCCGATGCCCAGCCGGCAACCAGCGCCATTGCCAGCCCGGGAACCCGGGAAAAGGCAAGCAGGGTATTGGCAAAACTCCGCTCCAGGCCGGCTTCATTGACCAGGTAAAGAGGGAGCATGGTGTAAATGCCCATGGTGCTGCTAATGGCCAACCCGAACAGCAGCACCATCATCCAGAAAAAACGGTCGACGGACAGGCTCCGAAAAGCCGCCGCGTCCGGCTGCCTGCCGGGAAAGTCGCCCCCTTTGCCGGCAAAGGCGAACCCCAGGCCGATGCATATGGCAACGACGCCCACGGCAGCCGGCATGGCCCGCCAGGAATAACGCCCCAGGAAAAACTCGGCAATCAGGGGAGCGGCCACGAAAGCAAAATTGGGGGCAAGTTCATGGATGGAAACCGCCTTGCCCCAATGCCGTGGATCCACCATTCCCGTGAGCGTGGTGATGCCGGAAGGCAAATAAACCCCCGTAGCCATGCCCATGACAAACACCGAAATCCACAAATGCCAGAGCTGATGGGAAAAGGCGATCAGCAGCAATGCTGCCCCGGTGCTGCATGCGGACAGTACAATGGTCCGCCGGTGCAGAATGCGCGCGGAAATAAACCCGGAACCCAAAAGAGCGATGAAATACCCAATGGACAGGATCAGGAAAAGGGCCCCCGCCTGGGACGGGGTGATGTCCATTTCCGCTATGATGCCCGGCATGAGGGGTGAGAGCATCACCCGCGCCAGGAATGTCAAAAAGAAAATCAGCGCGACAAACAGGATCGGCGCAAGCGGGTCGAACCTGTAAAACGGCGGCGGCAGGGAGCAGTAGTTTTCATTATCCGGCATGAAGACCGTGTACCAGATTTGTCGTGAAAAATCCAGTTTCCGGAGCCATTACGCCTTGTTTCCCCGGTCGCAGCCCCTTTTCGGAAAAAACGGCGCCCCGGCGCGAAGCCCTATCCGGCAGCATGAAGACGGGCTTTGAGCCGATCGATCCAGACGTACATGGCCGGCACATAGGCAAGGGTCAGGAAAGTGGAAACGATAAGCCCGGTTATGGCGACCACTGCCAGGGGGGAAAGCCGCTCAAGGCCCACCGCCAGTTCCAGGGCAATGGGGAGCATTCCGGCGATGGTGGAAAATGCGGTCATCAGGATCGGGCGGGTCCTCAACCGGATGGCGTCCTCGACGGCTTCGAAAAGGCCGCTGCCGCCGCTGCGCGCGGTATCGATAAACTCGACGAGCAGAATGGAATTGTTGACCACGATCCCGGACATGAGGATCATGCCCATGTTCGCCGCCATGGAAAAGGTCTGCCCTGCCAGCATCATTCCCCAGGGGATCCCGATAAACGCCAGGGGAATGGCCGACATGATCATCACCGGGTTCGCCCAGGAGCGAAAAGCGACCACAAGGGCAAAATACAAAAGCAGCAGTGCCATGCCGAGGGCGGCGCCGAGCCTTGAAAACGTTTCGTTCATGTGGGTGACTTCCCCCTGCTGCGTCATGGCATACCCGGCCGGCAGGTCCATATCCGAAAGCACGTCTTTCACCTGCCCGTCGAGATACGATATGGGAGCCTTTTCCCGGTAGCCGATGACATTGATCGTTGGCTGGAGGTCTTCCCGCGTGATCCGGGTCTGCCGGTGCGTCTGGCGAATCCCGGCAATATCGCCCAGGTACACGGTTCCCTGGGGGGTCGGTATTTCAAGGGACCCAAGCGCCCCGGCGTCCGCTGCAGACCCGTCCCCGAGCTGCACCCGGACGGGATACCCGTCCTGCCCCCGCACCTTGAAATTGGCGGCCACCTTTCCGGTTGTGGCCCCGTACAGGGTGGCCGCCGCCTGCCGATAGGTGAGGCCATGGCGCCGGGCGCTTTTTTCATCGATATCAACGATGATTTCCCGCTTGGACATGTCCCAGGATTTTGAAACCGTTGTCAGCCCCTTTACCCGGTGAAGCCGGTCCTTTACCTCGTCCGCGAGCCGGTCGAGGACGTGCGGGTCCGGCCCGGATATCATGACATCGACGGGCGCGGCGATGGCGGAAAGCGGCGTTGCGCCGTACTCGAAGATATGTACCGTTTGAAACGCCGGCACCGATTCGAAAATTGCCTGCAGCTGCTTCCGGATATCCCATATGGAGGATTCCCGTTCAAACCGGTTGACAAAATGGATCGTCATGAGCCCCTCCTGGGGCGTATTTTTCGATCCGAAACTGATCACGCCCGGCTCCGAACCCACGGCCGTTGAACTTCTGATGAAACCGGGCATCTCCAGGATGCGCCCCTGTAAGGTGTCGAGCGCCGCCTCTGTTTTGGCAATGGAAGTGTTGGGCCATGTTTCAAAGGAGACTTTTATGATTCCCGTATCCATGGGCGGCATGAGGTTTCGGCCGGCCATGGGTATCTGCCGCAGGCCGAGAACAAGGAGCACCAGGAGCACGGGGAGCAGCACAAAAAACGCTTTTGTGGTTCCCGTCCGAAACAATTGGATCATGAAGCGCGACAGCGGCGCGATGAAAAAATCCTGCGTTTTTTCCACGAACCGCTCGACCCGGTTTGTATCGGAGGCCGGCTTGAGCAGATACTGGGCCAGAAGGGGGATAATGGTAACCGAGGAAACAAACGATGCCACAAGGGCCATGGACAAAACCGTGGCCAGGGGTCCCAGGATCTTTCCGGCATACCCGCCCACGAATATGATGGGTATCAGCACCGCAATGGTCGTAATGGTACCGGCAAGGCTTGCGGGAAAAATCTGCCCGGTCCCTTCGATGACCGACTGGCGGTGCCGCTCATGCCCCGGCCTTGCATCCTCGGTATCGAGGGGCCGCTCCCGCCATCGCCGGTCGATATTTTCAATCACCACGACGGCATCGTCTACGAGAAGCCCCACCGCAAGAATGACCGCGGTCATGGTGACGATGTTGAGTTCAAACCCCAAAAGCCTCATCCCGGCAAAGGTCAGAAGGAAGGTAAAGGGGATCGACACCGCGGCAAGCAGCGTGATCCGCATCCGCGCAAGGAAGAAAAAGATGACCCCGACCGTCAGCAGTATGGCGCTGCGCAATGCGGAAAACAGGTTGGATACCGAGGTTGCGATCAAGTCTCCCTGGGTATCGGCAATCTCGAAGGAAAGGCCCGGGAATGCGGCATCGATATCCGGCAGCCCCGCTTCGACAGCTTCCAGCGTATCCATCACGTTTCCGTTTTTCGACCGAAGGATGTTCAGCCCGATGGCGGGCTTCCCATTGCCGTGGTAAAAATTTTTCCTTTCCTCAAATGTGGTGCGGATTTCTCCGATGTCATCCAAAAGGATCTCCCCGCCCCCCGGATCCGTTCCGACAACAATCCGGCCGAGTTCATGGCGGAAGTCTTTTTCGCCCGCTACCCGGATAAGCAGTTCATTGTCTTTTCTGACCAGGGTGCCGCCCGGCAGGTTTCTGTGCGAAGCACCAATAGCGGAGACGATGTCTTCAAAAAAAAAGCCGTAGGCGGCGGCCTTGCTCCGGTCGACCACGACCTGTATCTCGGGGATATATCCTCCGAAAACCTCGACATCGGCCACACCGTCCAATCGTAAAAACGCCTCGCGCACCTCGTTGTCGCATAACTGGCGCACTTTGGCCATGTCCAGGAAGGAGCCGGCGGCAGGAGACGCCGCCAGGGTGAGCACCGGAGTAGCCGCATCGGTTATCCTGAAAATTGCGGGAGAGCGCATGCCTTCCGGGAACTGCGGTGCAATCCGGTCCAGGGCGGCACTCACATCGGTTACCGCGGCATCAAAGCCCTTTTCATATTCAAACTCAACAGAAAGAGCGGCGGTTTCATCGCGCACGGAAGCGCGCACCCTGCGAACTTCGTCGATGGCGGCCAGCGCTTTTTCGGCCTTTCGCGAAACCCTGTCCGTCATGTCATCGGCCGATGCCCCCGGCCAGACCATCAGCACCGAAACCTGGGGGTAATTGGCATCCGGAAACAGGTTCAAGGGGAGCCCACGCAGGCTGAAAAAGCCGAAAATCACGCCGAAAAACAGCAGTGCGGATATGGCATGGGGACGCTTGAGGTAGGATCCTATCCAATTCATCAGGGCATATCCCCACCGTTGACGGCGCTCATGGGCCTGACCCTTGTCTCGTCCGACAGGCGGAGCATCATCGACTCTGCCGCAGCCACCAGGCGATCGCCGGGGGCAACGGGGCCTTCAATGATGACACGGCTTCCTTTTCGACCCAGAACCGTCACCTCAACAATTTCCACCCGGTCTTCTTTGTTCACCCGGAATACCCGGGCGCCGGTATCACCTTCCAGTACGGCCATCGCAGAGATGAGGACGCCCTCGGTTTTTTCAATCAGCATCTCGACAGTGACAAAAGTGCCGGACGGAAGTCCGAATGGCCGCTCTTCCAGCCGGAGCTCGGCGACGGCAAGCCGCCCTTCCTGCGTGGACGGATATAGGCGGTAAAGGGTGGTTTCAAGGGTGCGGGCATCGAAACGCACGCTTGCCGTATCGCCCGGTGCAACGGCAAGGGCGGTTTTTCGGGGGACCTGCACCATTACCTTATATCCGGCATCCGGGTTTTCCATGGTGTATACCGGTTCTCCCGGCATGATGAGATCCCCTTTCTGCTTGTGACGCGCTGTGATGATGCCGTCAAACGGGGCGGACGCCGTGGTGTAGGCCAGGTTGATTTCTGCCGAGGCCAGTCGGGATGTCAGGCTGTCGACCCTGGCCTTTGCCGCTTTGTATTCAGATTCGGCCGCATCCATGGCTTCCGGGTCGATCAGGCCTTTCGCCAACAGAGGCCTTCGACGCTGCACCTGCTTTTCCGCCCGTGCAAGCTCGCTTTTCGCGCCTGCCAGTTCCGCGGCGACCTCCCTTTTCTGTTCAACAAGGGGCTGGTCGTCAATCGATGCGACCACCTCCTTTTCAGCGACGACATCCCCTGCTTCCAGGTCTGCCAATACCAGCTCCCCGGTCATCCGGAAGGCTACCGCGGCATGATCGACAGGTGCGATCGTTCCCACGTATTCGCGCGTAATGGCAAGCGTCCCTTTTTCAGCGGTATCCACATAAACGGCATAGGCGGGGGTCTCCGGCCGCCCCAGGTTCTGCAGTTCTCCCCGGCGCTCCCTGGAAAGCCAGATTGCGCCTGCCGCTATGGCAAGAAAGACAAGAACAGATACAATGATTTTGGCATATCGTTTCATGGAACGTTCCCGTTGGAAAGATCATTACAATTGATTTGCTGTCATATCCGGAGCAACGGCGGATTTCTTTGACGTAAGTCAAGAAATAAAGAGATTCAGCTGTTGACGGCCATGTAAAAAGTCCAATAGCTGCGTTACGCGCAGTCTCTCAGAATTTGCGGCTTACGCCTTGTAGACATACACGTACGCTAAGTACGCTGCATTCTTCGAGATTGTGCAAGCCTTGATCTTGAACTTTTTACAAGGCCTTCCGATCGCGCCTTTTTCGAGTTTATCAGCTGTGGAAAGCATGTTTTTTGAAAAGCGATATGCAGAATCTGCGATATCGATACTACAAGCCATCTCAAAAAAATATTTTGAACAAAAATCTTTTTTTTGAGAGGACTTGTGCACAGATAAGGATGCTATGCCGGCACCATGAGTACGGGAACCGCGGAACATTTCAACACCCGCCCGGCGACGCTGCCAAAATCGAAATGGCTTTCCGTCCCCTGGGTAGCCATAATGACGATATCCGCATCGATTTCTTTTACGAAATCCAAAATTTTCTTTGCGGGATCGCCGACACTGATATGGCGGAAATAGAGGGGGCAGCTCGAAAGAAATTTTTCGCACAACTCATCAAGCCGCTTTTCTGCCGTTTCCCGCTCCCACTGCCGCATGCGCTCATAATCGGCCTCCGGATCCGTATCGCCGTATGCGGCGCCGAATTCCACATAGTCTTTCAAAACATATAAAATGTGGATTTCCGCCTGGTATTTTTCAGCAGTACTGGTAATGTACGGCAGGGCCTGCGCGGCTTTTTCCGACAAATCCGTGGGCCATAGAATTTTTTTGATTTCCATTGTCGCATTCCTTTCATATGCATATCCCCGGTTTACATCATGTAAAGATACCGGCAGACCGGCCGCTTGTCAAAAAGCCGCCGAAAAAACGCATTTTTCTTTGCAAAAACCGCGTCCATACCTATTATTTGGTGAATATGGAGCAGTCAATCGATACGGAACCCTACCGCAAAGGAGAAGATGTATGAAAAAAATAGTCCTGATCGCAATACTTGTCGCAGCAGCAGGCAGCCTTTTGACACTGGGCGCGAACGTCGGACGCCTGGAAGCGGCAGACGGGCAAACGATCCTTGAAAATCGCTGCGCGGTCTGCCACAGCGCCGGACGAATTGAAAGGGCGGGCCATGACCGGGAAGCATGGGAAAAAACCGTTTTCCGGATGATGAAGAAAGGCCGTTTTGGTCCGGAGCTGACCGATGCGGAACGTGAGGCGTTGCTTGATTATCTTGTTTCGCTGTAAATCCGCGGTATGCAGGCGGTATACATTGACAGATCAGCCAATGCGCCATGAACAGGGTTATCGTTTCCCTGGAGGAACATTTGTGGACCTTTCGGGCAACAAGGGAGGGGTACGACACATTTTGCTGGCATTCCCCGTCAACCTATGGGATAATAAATATTTACCATGACGTTTGGTTCTGCGAAACTATACCGGTCATTTCCGGTAAAGGAGATACGACAGCGTGCGCGGGGATATTGATATTCATTTTTTTGAACAACGACTCAACAAACGGCTCGAAGAAATTACGGCCAGCCTGGAAGCGGGCAAAAACAGCGCTTCGCCTGTGGAGCTCGACCAGTCGCGGGTGGGCAGGGTTTCACGGATGGACGCAATGCAGCAGCAGGCCATGGCCCAGGCAGCCGCACGACTTGCCGGGGCGGAAAAGGCAAGAATACGGAAGGCGCTTGACCGCGTTCAATCCGGCGATTACGGGTATTGCATGAATTGTGATGAAAAAATCACTGAAAAGCGGCTGCGGTTCGATCCCAGCGTCTTGTTCTGCATTGACTGCGCAAGGGCGGCGGAACAAACATGAAACCAATGATACGCATCCCCGTGGGAATTGTTTTTATTGCATTGGGCCTCGCCGGCCTGGTGCTGCCGGTCCTCCAGGGAGGACTCTTCCTTGCCATAGGGGCGATCATCCTATCGGTGGATATAAAATTTTTCGCAGCCGTTGAAGACCGGATCAGCAGACGCTTCCCCAAAATCGGACGGGCGGTCCGCCGGTTGAAAAAACGATTTCCGATGCTTACGGGATAACCGGTTCATCGGTCTTTTCCAACAGGCTACCCGGAAACTACCCGGACAGGGCAAACCCCACCAAAAATCCCCCGAGAATGCCGAAATTGGCCATGTGACTGTGGTATGCGTGGGACTGCGGTATCAGCTCGTCACTTGCGATATATATCATTGCGCCGGCGGCCACGGCCATCCCCATGGCCACGAGCGCTTCTGAAATGCCAAATGCAACAAGGCCCACCAAGGCGCCCACGGGCGTCATTAAACCGGCCAGGGTGGTCAGCAGAAGCACCTTTCCGGCGCTCAGCCCGCCAGCCCTGAGGGGTCCTGCGGTGGCCATTCCTTCCGGCACGTTGTGCAGCCCGATGGCAATGGCGATGGTAAGCCCCAGCGCCGGGCTCGATTGCAACCCCGCACCGATGGCCAGGCCTTCGGGAATATTGTGCAGGGCCATTCCCAGGAAAATCAGGTACCCGGTCCGGAGAATTTTCCTTGCGTGGATTTCATGCGCATCCACCGTCTTTACCGGGCCGTCCAGATCGCCTGTCATATGGGCATGGGGGATGACCAGGTCCAGAACATACATCATGGCGGCCCCCAGCAGAAACCCGGCGATCGCGTGTAACAGGGAACCCGACGCAATGGCCTCCGGGATAAGATCAAATGCTGAAATCGCCAGCATGATACCGGCCGCGAAGCCCAGAATCAGGGACAGGACCCTTTTCCCGGGGGAACCGAAGCACAGGACGATCAAGGCGCCAAGCGCCATGGACAGGCCGGCAATAAAGCTGTATAAAAGACTTTCCACGCGCCCTCCCCGATATATGAATATATATGGATCCCCGCCTGCCAGAAGTAATATTGAAAATCAATAACATCCGTCTTTTGCTCTGTCAAATACATGGAGAACCGGATGGCGCGACATGCACCGGCAGCGCCCTACCAATTTCCATTTTGCATATGCACGTTTACAATGCTACATTGTGGCTTCCTGAAACGGGTTTTCATATTTCCAGCCCCTGCTTCGCAAGCAGCGATGGCCTCCTGAAAAGCCGCCGGATAGAGACGTCGCATGCGGCAGGACGCGCTGTTCCCATGCGGGTCGAGGCCGGACTTTTTCGGGGAAACAAAGATGATGTTGCCGAAAAACGCGCCGATAATCGCTTCAAATAGGCACACGGTTGCCGTTGACAACCTCCGGCTGTCCGGCGTATTTTCATGGCTGCGGTTTTCCGGGGCGGCGCCCCCATTTCTTCAAGGCAAGGGTAAAAAAACATGTCCGATAACAGCAACGACCTTCAGCAACTCGACTTGTGCCGGGAAAAAATCGATGCGATTGACCACCGGATCCTGGAGCTGCTCGCGGAGCGCCAGGGGCAGGTCGACCGGATCGTGTCCGTGAAAAAAAAGCACAAACTCGCCGTATACCACCCGGCCCGCGAGGAGGACATGATTTCCGCCCGGCGGAGCCATGCGTCAACGGCAAACCTGGACCCGGATTTCGTGGAAGAGCTCTACAGGATCATCATGCGCCGCTCCCGGATTGAGCAGACCGGAAAAATGGCCCGGAAAGGGGTTCGTCCCGGCGCATCCGTGCTCATCGTGGGCGGGCGGGGGGAAATGGGCCGCTATTTTTCCTCCTGTTTTTCAGATGCGGGATACCGCCTGCGGATCCTGGACAAAAACGACTGGCACAGGGTCAAAGAACTCTGCGACGGCATCGATCTCGCCGTCATTTCGGTGCCCATCGATGTAACCGTCCAGGCCATTTTCGATATCGCCCCCTTTCTCCCGGAAAACGCCGTTCTGGCCGATATCACCAGCGTCAAAAAGGCGCCGGTGGACGCCATGCGGAAGGCGCACAAAGGGCCCGTGCTCGGACTTCACCCCCTGTTCGGCCCGACCACGTCCACGCTGGACAAGCAGATCATCGCGGCAACCCCGGGCCGGGAAGATGCGGCCTGCCGATGGGTGATCGAGCAATTTACGGTCTGGGGTAGCATTATCGTCACCTCCACGCCCGAAGAACACGATGAAATCATGTCCATCGTCCAGGGACTAAGGCATTTCGCCACATTTGCCATCGGCCGGTTCATGGCGAGAACCCGGGTGCCCATCAAGCGGACCCTGGAGTTTTCCAGCCCGATCTACCGGCTTGAAATGGGCATGGTAGGACGTCTCTTCGCCCAGGACCCTGCCCTGTACGCGGAGATCATTTTTGCCTCGGACAGCCGCCGGGATCTGTTAAAAGCCTATATTGAAAGCCTCCAGGAAACCCTGGAAATGGTGGAAAAGGGGGACCGGGAACAATTCATCCGGGAATTTCAAAACGTCTCCGAATGGTTCGGCCCATTCGGGGAGCAGGCCATCCGGGAAAGCTCCTTTCTTATCGACAAGCTCATCGAACGGTTCTGAAAAGACGGCTACGGCACCCGGGTGAAATTGCCGATCCAGTAGGGACCGGCAGACCCGTCTTCGCGCAGCTCATAGTTGCTCCCACTGACGATGCGTTTGATGGGTTTCGGCAGGGTAAGGATGCCGGAAAACCAGGGGGGGATGTAAATTTCTATATTTTCCGGCAGCTCTTCCACCGGAACGCCGGATATCACTTCAATAACGTTTTTGCCGTAATACCCGATTTCATCTTCGCGATCAACGGCACCGTTGCCGTTTTTATCAAGAATGGCAACCAGAAATGCGGTGCGCTCGGATCTCTTCCCATGGTCCTCCCCCCGGATCAGCGGCTGGGGCGGAAGGTTGTCTTCCCACACCACAACCTGTTCATATAAAGCGGTCAGGAGGGGAAGCCCCCTGGGGGGAAAAGGATCCTGCCGCGGGCCGATGCCGATATGGTCATATTCAGTGGCCGGAAGGCTGTCCACGGCAATCATGTAGTCCATATCAATATCCAGTGTGATATCGCCCGCAGCCGATACGCCGAGGGCTACCCCTTCCACATGTATGGCCAATAGGATCAGCCGGGCGTTATCCATGTTGAAACTGCCGGTATCACTCAGGTCAAGGGCGTAGCCGATATCCGCGTAAAAGTCGTATACCCGCTTGTTGATCTTGAATTCATAGCCCATGGGCGGGATAATGGTCGGGCCGAAAGCAATCTCGGTGAGAAACTGGTATGTGCCCTTGTTGACAACGATCCCGAGTTTGTCGCCGGGGGTAGGCTGCGGGAACCCGCCGGCAAAATCCCTGTCCCAGAGGGCCGCGACCATCACCTTGTCCCCCGGCGCGAGATCCGTGCGGGACAAATCGCAGTTAAAATAAACTTCATAGGCCGGCATTTTATAAAAATACTTCAGCGCGCCGTAGGGATCCTCCAGGATATCGCCGGGATTGGCGGAATCAAACACCGTGATGTAGACCGGTGAATCACCGGCCAGATAGTCTTGCGATACGGAAAAGGTGCCGGTCATGGACACATCATACCCGGAGGGTTCGGGGATATCCAGCCGGAATACCGGATCGACGCCGTCAAGATGCGTCCCGTCGTCCAATGCCAGCAAAGCGGAGAACGCCCCTTCTTCGGCGTAAAACCCGATCCGGTCCCCGGCGTCGATTTCATTGTTGGCATTGGCGTCGAGCAGGGCAAAAACCTGCACATTTTCCAGGGGAACATTTTTGCCGTAGGGCAGGATATCGATGGTGTAGGAAACGGGCCCACCCCCCTTTTCCACCTTCGCAAACCCCATGACAGCGTCGGTATCCAGGCCGGAAAAATCCGACGAAACAATATCTCCCGCGTACGCCACCACGACCACATCCCCTTCATCGTCGCCGGTCACCGTACCGGAAATGGATGCATCAAAATCAAACACCTCCCGGGTTATGTCGATATGTATCCCGGTATTGCCGCCGTCTTGCAGTTCAAGCCCCGGGGTAAGCCTGCCGGGCTCTACATGGATGCCGACGATGTCGCCCGGGTCCGGAAAGGGCACCCCTCCCGTGTAATTGTTGTCCACAAAGGCGATCAGGTTGACCGTGTCCCCGGGCATCAACGCGGTATCCGACAGATCGATCTCAAACAAAGTGCCGTTTTCCCCGGCAGCCACGTATTTGATAATGGCGGCGCCCGGGTCCTCCTGAATTTCACTTGCGTCAAGGGACCTGGTGACGGCCACGAGCACCGGCGCGTCTCCGTATCGCATTGATTCGTCAACAGCCAGGGTTCCGGCGACGACAAAATCCGGCATATCCGATTCCTCCCCGCATCCCGACCCGAAAAACAGCAATGCCGAAAGCATGCAAAACCGCACGCAGCAGTGGAGATTACAGAAACGCATATCGCAGATTCACCATGATGAAATCATTGTTTTTGAAATAATAAAACAGGGGGTCCCGGCCCACGCCCTCCTGCTTCCTGCCGTGGATCTCGACATAGCCCAGTTCGATCTCGAATCCGTTTTTAAAATCGTATCCGACCCGGGGCCACCATACGGAACCGCTGTAGCGGGTCTCCAGCAATTGCGTCAGCGATACCTTGAACCGGTCGTCGAAAAAACTGTCCTGATAGCGAAGGGTCAAAAAATCGGTAACCACCGGGCGGTAGAGCGCTTCATCATCGTATCCGGCCTGGTACCATTCCACGGTGAGCAGGCTTTCCCCTGCATGATTGGCAAGCAGCCGCTGCATCGGAATAAAGTAGTTGAACCCCAGGGAATACGCATAATACCGGGATCTGCGGGTCTCGTAGGGGAAAGTCAGCTCCTGGGGGCGCCGGGTATCCTGACGGACAAGTCCCCGCTTGTTCGGCGAAAAGACCCCCTCTGCCTGAAACACAAAATCGCCGCGGGTAAAAGCGAGATCCGCACCGATGAAATCCACCCGATACGATTTGGGCGCGATGAATACAGATATCGGTTGATTTTCTTCCACCACGGTGGATACGGGCACGAGCAGCTGTTCCCTGTCGGGCCCGTGGTAGGCGCTGAACGAAAAATCGATCCCGGATCGGGTGGCGGTTGCGCGCCCGCCGTAGCCGAAATTACGGCTGTTGGCCGGCAGCTCTTCGGGCTCGTCAAATATCACGGGATATTCGTCGTCAAGGCGCTTCACCGCCCAGAAATGACCGGTGGAGGGGAGCGCCGACGGGACGTGAAACGGCACGAACACCAGTTCCGCGGTAAATGCATCCAAAAAAAGCATGGCCGAGGCGGCAGGGACCCCGAAACGATTCTCGTCCTGGGGACGGAAAATGAGCTCCCGCAGATCAGAGGGATTCAGATACGCAGTGGAATTCATGAAATCCGCGGTTCCCCAGGGAAAAAGCTGATTGCCGATCCGTATGCGGTATCGGTTCAGATCCTGGTTGACGTACATTTCGCGAAATACCAGCTCGCTGTCCCGGGTCGTAATCCGGAGATTCCTGTAGGTTTTGCTCTCCGGCGAATAGGGATGGTCGTCTCCAATCTCCTCGTGAAGAAAGGTGGGGAAAAAATAGGCATCGGTGGCGGCAAAAAAGTAAGACGGCGTCGCCCCCCAGGTGGTTTCCAGGCGCAGGCTGACTTCATTTTTTTTGTTGGCCTCCCGGAAATGAAGATCCCGGTCGGTCTGGATATGATTCCGCAGGCCGGTTTCCAGGCGCCAGGTAAACGGCAGGCCGTTGGTTTCCCCGGCAACGTCCTGGTCGAAGGCAAGCTCCCAGTCGTCGTCAAACCCGGTATCCTCCGCATCCCACACCTCTTCTGTAAAATCTTCGTCTGCCTGCGCCATGAACATGGCTCCGGTTTCGGAAGAAGACAATACCGCCCAATGATCAGCGGCATTGACAGGGGACGGGAACACCAGGAAGAAAACGCCGTGAAAAAGCGTTATGCTCCCGAAAAAAATCAGGATATGAAACAATTTCAAATATTTCACATATCCGCTTTTTCCGGTCACGTTCTTCCCCTGCCCATAGCCGTTGGTGTCAAAATCGGTTCAACACTAGAACCGATCTCAACATTCGGATTTCGGTTCAAGATCGCGGCGGCGTCTTGTTTCAAACCGCAGACAACCTCGCGTATTTCGAGGATTTGAAATAAGACGCCAACAAAAATATTGGGCCGAAAGACAATTTTGAGGTCGGTTCTACCGAAGCGCTTCTCGTCTAAAGGTCATATCCGAGAGGTCTGCGTTGTATTTCACACCCCGGAGCGCCAGCTCGGTTTTTCCTTTGCCGTCGGCCCGCTCCATTTTTACTTTGTAGGGCGTCAGAATACCATCAATTTCCTTTACCTGGTAGTTTTCCAGAAACTTGTGAAATTCCCCGTCCTTGTAAAAATCGATGCGCACGACAAAATAATCGGACTTGCGCACATAGAGTATCAGCTTGTCATAGACCTTTTCCCCCGCCGTCTTGACCCCCTGCACCTTGTAGCACGTCTCGCCCACGGCTTCCTCCTCGCCAAGCAGTTCGTATTCATAATCATCGATGTCAGTGGAGGAAAGGTCCTGGTAGTAAAAATGAGAGTTGACAAAAGGCTGCCCCTTGTCGGAGGCGGCAATGCGCTTGATCCTCCCCGATGACAGGCGCAGCCATTGATCGTCATCCTCTCCCTCGCGGGCATGGGTCAGCAGTTTGATCTGGGTCGGCCGGATAAAGGCGATTAATGTCTTGTCCTCGTCGTTGGGATACTGCTTCATCTGGAGGGTAAACTCTTTTTCCTCCACGCGTTCCCCCTTATAGACCATCATGAGAAGCCGGCTCATGGCCGTCTGGGGTTCCGGCAGGGCATCGGATTTTTCCATGATCTCCCTGCCCGTCTGCGCGAAAAGGGGCTGGGCAATCAGAATGGCCATGAAACAGACAAGCAGGATTTTGCATTTCATGTCAAAACCTCCTTTCGGGGACGATCCATGCGCGTCCGCTCCGGTAAAAAACAGCCCGTCACACGTCTGTATACCGGCGGAAGAAGCGGCGCGGTCCATTTCTTCATTGACATTTCGGTTGTAAGAACACTATAAATTTTCGAACAGGCTGCACATCGACTATGTTGCCGATCGGTTACAATTTCTCACAGGATCCCGAGTAAGGCAAGAAAAACCTTATCTCCACCGGACCTCCCTATCCGGGTGCCGGCCATTGAGACTCGAGAATTTCGCATCCATGATGAACGCCTACCTAAACCTAATCCTAAAACGGCCGATATTGCTGATCATCGGCCTGGTTGTCATAACCATCGTCCTTGCCGCAGGTCTCCGAAAAATAGAATTCGACAGTTCCGTAGAATCCTTTATGCCCAAGCATGACGAAGAGTACCTGGAATATATGGCGGCCAAGGAAATTTATGGGGACAACGACCGGTTCATGCTCATGAGCGTCTCCCCGGAAAACATCTGGTCGGCGGCCACGTTAACCCGCTTTGACGAATTTATAAGCGATATCGAGGAGTACAAGGACGCCCCGCCCGAACGGGAAGCAGACAGGAGAAAGCGGTTTGAGACGGCCGTGGATGCCGAAAGGATCGCATTTTCCGATCTCCTGGAAACCTTTCGGGAAGATACCGCCTTTGTACGCCTTCTCAAACGGCATACACCGGAAAATATCCGGGAAAAATCCCACCTCGACCCCGGGGACATTCAAAAACTGCAAAGATGGCTCGATAAAGATCTGGCCCTCAAGCAGATGGAGATCATCGACACCATCCTGTCGCCGTTCACCACCAGCGACATCAGCGGCGAAGACGACACCCTTTCCACAAACGACCTGGTCCCGAAAGATGAAAACGACCGGCGCATCGTCCCCACGACCCCTTCTGAAATAAAGGCATACAGGGAACGGCTCCTTACCAACCCGGCGTTCAAGCAGCTGGTTTACGCCACGGATCCGGAAACCGGCGCAGTCACCGATTTCGGCACAATCGTCAAGTTCACGGGCACTAAGGACCAGGAAGCCATCGTCAGTGAAATTCTCAGTATCGCAAAGTACCACGAATCCTTGAATATCTCCCCTGCCGGCGTGCCGTATGTGAACAAAAAATTCAACGACTACATCAAGTCGGACCTGAGCCGGAGCATACCCCTGGTGCTGCTGGTGATCACGCTGGTGTTCTACTATAATTTCAGATCCTTCCGTGGTGTCGTTTTGCCACTGGCCACCCTTGGCATGGCGGAACTCTGGACACTGGGGCTGATGGGGCACCTCGGCTACAAGATCACATCGGTGGGGGGGACCCTTCCGCCGCTGCTGGTGGCCATCGGCAGCTCCTATTCCATCCATATCCTGAACCAGTACTACGCGGAATTCAAGCTCATCGCCAGGATGGACAAAAAAGCCGGCATCCAGTCGGCCATGAACCATATCTCCATCACCGTGTTTTTGGCCGGGCTGACCACGTTCGCCGCCTTCTGTACGCTGATGACCAACAAGGTCTCGGCGCTCCAGGAATGGGCCGCATTCTCCGCCATCGGCATCGCCGCCACGGTTTTTATCGCGGTCACCCTGATCCCGGCGGCCCTGGCCATATTGCCCCACCGATACCCCAAAGGCCTGATAGGGAAAGACAAGGCCAGAAAAACCACCCTGATCGATGCTTTCCTCCGGCTAATGATCAAAGGCGCCATCATTCATTACCGGAAAGTCTATATCGTGACGGGGATCGTCATCGTGGTTTCGCTCATCGGCGCAACAAGGCTCCAGGTGGACACGGAGTTTCTGCATTATTTCAAGGAGAATGATCCGGTCCGGCAGAACGTCCTCTATGCCGGAGAAAAATTCGGCGGCGGGTGGGGATTCAGCGTGATCATCGACTCCCGGGAACCTGACGGCGTCAAATCCCCCGAATTTCTCAACACCGTGGAAGAAATCCGGCAATGGCTGACCGCCGATGAAAACCCGGATCTCAACATCGGCAGAACCGATGCCTTCGGCGATTTCATCAAACGGATGCACATGGCCATGTACGATGATGATCCGTCGTATTTCCGGATACCCGAATCGCGCATGGACATCCTGGACTACCTGGAAATTTTCTCCGGGGAAGATGAGGATTCAGACGGACGCGTCGATAGTTTCGAACCCTTTGTGGACCCCCTGTTTCAGAAGAACAACATCCTGGCCCGGATCACCCGGAAAGCCGCGGAAAAAATCGGCACCACGGAAATCAAGTACATCATCAACCGGGTGGAAAAGCACCTGGAAAGCACCCTGCCCCCCGAGTACGCGTATTCCATTACCGGCTATCCCATCATCAACGTGAAGCTGGCCCACTATGTGGTGACCGGCCAGCTTCAGAACCTCTTTCTCTCTTTGGTCCTGGTGCTGTTTGTCATCATTGTTTTATTCAAAAAACTGGCGGCCGGGCCTCTGGCGCTCATCGACATGGGGGTGGCCATCATCATTAATTTCGGCATCATGGGGTGGTTCGGGATCCGGCTGGACATGGTCACGTCCATTATCGCCGCCATCACCGTGGGGATCGGGATCGACGACACCATCCATTACCTGAACACATACCGGCGCTACCACCTGGAAACCGCCGCCGACGTGGCCAAAACCATTGAAAAAACCATGCGGGTCACCGGAAAAGCCATCATCTTCACTTCCCTGGCCCTGATCTGCGGATTCTTCGTGCAGGTCACTTCCAACTTCCTTCCCGTCGTCCTCTTCAGCCTCCTGCTGACGCTGACCATGATCAATACGACCATCGGTTCGATCCTGCTGATCCCGGCGGCCATTCGATTGACAGGCATCAACCTCGAAGCGCCCGGCGCGAAGGCCATCGAAGACGACGAAGAAAATCAAGGGTGATTTACAGGCAGTCGTCTTCCGGGGTTATGAATTCCAGCGGTTCAATATGGACCACCACGTCAAGGACGCGGGGAACGCCCTTGATAATCCTTTTTTTTACGTCTTCCGCAACCTCGTGCCCTTCATGAACGGTCATGTTGCCGTCCACCGCCAGATGCAGATCCACCTGAAGATGATTCCCCGCGAATCGGGTGCGAATATTGTATGCATGGCGCACCTTATCATCCGCTGTTGCAATGTCCCTTATCTGCTCGCACGTCTCCCGGGGGGCGCCTTCATCCACCAACTCCTTGAAACCGTTCACAACAATCCGGAGCGAAGCGTAAAAAACCAGTACCGCCACGATAATGGCCGCCAGATGGTCTAACATGTACCACGGCGGATAAAGGATCGCCGCAGCAACGGCGATCAGCACGGGGATGGAGCTCAACGCATCGAGCCGGTGATGCCATGCATTGGCGGCAAGGGCTACGCTGTGGACTTTTTTGCCCACCCTGCGCGTCCATCGGTACAGCCCTTCCTTGATCACAATGGAGACCACGGCGGCGGCAAGGGCAATGACGCCCGGCTCGCTCACGTACCCGCACCGAATATCCGCCACCGCCTGCCAGACGATGAAAACGGCCGCCAGGAACAGAACAAAACCGATAAAAATGGAAACCGTGGTTTCGAGCCGTTTGTGGCCGTAGGGGTGCTGATCGTCCGCAGGCTTTGCCCAGAAATAGGAGCCCGCGATGACGGCGATGTCCGTGACCGTATCCGTGAGGCTGTGGATGCCGTCGGCCACGACGGCATGGCTGTTTCCCATGATGCCGGCAAACACCTTGAACATCGAAAGGCCGATATTGAGGAAAAATCCCCACCAGGTAACCCTGCGGACGGAGCGTTCCGGGGCCATATGAATCAGTCCCCGAAAGGGTTGTAGCCGGGCTGTTTATACAAGGTGTCTTTCCTGTCCAGTATATCCGGTTTGTAGACGGTTTCGGCCCAGTCTTCCCGGGAAATTTCCTCGATTCCCACGGAAACGGTTTTCTCCTCGCATCCGGCTGCCTGGATGACATCCTTTACAATCCGGTCGCACAGGTCCTGCTTCTGCGCTTCTGTTCGTCCCGGGTACATCTTGATGATCACATGGGGCATTTCGGCCTCCCTATCGCTTCGCTTTTTTCTGATTTTTCTTCCGCCGGACCGCTTCCAGCCATTCGGCCTGTTCCTGCTGGTAATCGTCCTCGGTCTGGTTCCAGCGGGAATAGTCCGCCTCCGCGGGCTCGGGCCTTTTTGTCTTCAACTTCCGGAAAAAAGAGATGAGCCTTTCCACGCTGATCTTGTTTTCGTCTTTTTTTTCCATAAGCGAGCATACCCCTTTCAGCGCCTCAGGTCACCCGGAATTTTTGCAACCGGCACCGGCGCCATCTTGTGCCGGTTGGCCCTGTTGAGCCTGCGGTAAATCGTCAGAACCTCCTTTTTGCGGCCTGTCAGATCCTTTTCGCCTTCTTCGGATGCATCAAACCGCATGGCCCATTCCAATTCCTCGTAGGTGGCGCCGATCTGCTCCTCGTCGCTCCGGTTGTCCGCCCACAAGCCGTCGGTGGGGACGGCATCGACAATTTCCGAAAGAATCCCCATTTCACGGGCAAGCATACGGACTTCGGACTTCATCAAATCGGCAATGGGCGCGATATCCACGCCGCCGTCGCCGTACTTGGTGAAAAAGCCGACGCCGTAGTCCTCCACCTTGTTTCCGGTACCCGCCACAAACAATCCGTGATGCCCGGCAAACGCATACAGGGCGATCATGCGGATGCGGGAACGCGTATTGGCCAGGACGAGACCGTCCTGAACCTCTTCCGGGAGCACTTCCTGGAAACTTTCCAATACCGTCGAGAGATCCATGGTATGGTTTTTCACGGCCGGATACCGGTCCCGGAGCCACTCGATATGACGCTTTGCAAGGGAATCCTGTTCCGCGGCCTGGTAAATGGGAAGGCTCAGGACATGGGTTGTTTTTCCGGTTTTTGCGCAAAGGGTTGAAGTAACGGCCGAATCCACCCCACCGGAAATTCCCGTGACAAAACCGTTCAAACCCGCTTTTTCGCAGTAATCCGTGAGCCACCCAACGATATAGTCAACCACCGCTTTTGTTTTCATGGGCATATCCCCTGTTCGCCGTTTACCCGACATCCGGCCGGGGCGACCCGACCGCTTCATTCGACCCCGATTCCAATACCGGCCCCGACCCTGTAATACCGCGGCAGCCCAGATTGGCACCGCCGCCACCGGTTGGGCGAAAAAAAGGCGGCCCCGCATTAGGGTCGCCTTTTTTTATACCACTTTATACCCGGAGGATCAAATATGACGGCTTCGTAAAAAGCCCAATATCTGCGTTGCGCACAATTTCTGAAGAATCTCACGTACGGCTAAGTACGCTCAATTCTTCAAAAATTGCACGCGCCTTGATCTTGAACTTTTTACTTTGCCGTCCAAAACCGACTTTCTTCACGATCTCATCAAATATCGTAGTACATGAAAAATTCATGCGGATGCGGTCTCAGGCGAATGGCATTGACCTCTTTTTCCATCTTGTACTCGATCCATCGCTCGATCACATCTTTGGTAAAGACATCCCCCTTGAGCAAAAACTCATGGTCCTTCTCCAGGGCCGCCAGGGCTTCGTCAAGGGAAGCCGGGGCGGAATCGATCAGAGCCAGCTCCTCCGGGGGAAGGTCATAGATGTTTTTATCCAGGGGATCGCCGGGGTCGATCCGGTTCTCAATCCCGTCGATAATGGCCATCATAACGGCGGAAAATGCCAGGTAGCCGTTGCAGGAGGGATCCGGCGTGCGGAATTCGATCCGCTTGGCCTTGGGAGAGGACGAATACATGGGGACGCGGACGGCCGCACTCCGGTTGCGGCTGGAATAGGCCAGGTTAATAGGGGCCTCAAAGCCGGGCACCAGTCGTTTATAGGAGTTGGTCGTCGGGTTGGTGATGGCGCACAGCGCCCCGCAGTGCTTGAGAATACCGCCGATGGCATAGAGGGCTTCCTGGGAAAGGCCGGCGTACTTTTCACCGGCAAACAGGGGGCGCCCCTCTTTCCATATGCTGACATGGGTATGCATGCCGGAGCCGTTGTCCTCGAACATCGGTTTGGGCATGAAGGTAACGGTGCGGCCGTGCATCTGGGCCACGTTTTTCAACACATACTTGAACCAGACCATCTGGTCGCCCATTTCCATCAAGGGCTTGAAGCGCATGTCGATTTCCGCCTGGCCGCCGGAAGCCACCTCGTGATGCTGGCACTCCACGGCAATGCCCAAATCTTCCAGGGTCAGCATCATTTCCGTGCGGATATCCTGGAACTTGTCCATGGGGGGCACCGGGAAATAGCCTTCCTTGTGGCGGGGCTTGTAGCCCAGGTTCGGATTTTCGTCCCGCCCCGAGTTCCAGATGCCTTCTTCTGAATCGATCGAGTAAAACGCACTGTTTCTGGAAGAGTGAAACCGTATATCGTCAAAGATGAAAAATTCCGGCTCCGGGCCGATGTAAACCGTATCCCCGATGCCGGTCTGCTTCAGGTAGGCCTCTGCCTTCTGCGCAATATGGCGCGGATCGCGGGAATACGGCTCGCGGGTAATAGGATCGACGATGTTGCCGATCATCACCAGGGTCGGCTCTTCGTAAAACGGATCGATTTTGGCGGTCGAGGCGTCCGGCACCACCAGCATGTCGCTGGCATTGATGGGCTGCCATCCCCGCAGACTGGAACCGTCGAACCCGTAGCCGTCTTCGAATGAAGACTCGTCAACCTCGCTGACCGGGACCGTAAAATGCTGCCATACCCCGGGGAAATCCATAAAGCGGATGTCCAGGACCCGAATCTTCTTCTCCTTTATCATCTCAAGGATATCTTTTGGCTGTAACATGGTATTCTCCTTTTGTTCTCTTTTGTTATGTAGTTTGATGGTATGGGGCACCTTGTGCGTTTTGCTCCCCTGTATCATGTTTAATCAATTTTCTAAATGGCATCTTTGTCTCTTTCCCCGGTTCGAACCCGTACAATCTGTTCCAGGGACATGACGAAGATTTTGCCGTCACCGATTTTCCCCGTGTTGGCGGCACTTCTTACGGTATCGATCACCTTTTCCGTGAGTTCCGTGGGGACCACGATCTCCAGCTTGATCTTGGGCATGAAATCGACCAGGTACTCCGCCCCCCGGTATATTTCCTTGTGTCCCTTCTGCCGGCCATACCCCTTGACCTCGGTGATCGTCATCCCCTGAATCCCTATATCGCTCAATGCCTGGCGGACGTCATCGAGCTTGAAGGGCTTGATGATCGCTTCTATCTTTTTCATTGTCTGCCTCCCTTTGGACTGTTATTTTTTAACAAAACCGGCCGATACAGCTGTTTTCAGCGCGGCGCATCAGGGTCCGATCTCAAAGGCCCGCTCCCCGTGAATCGCGCTGTCAAGCCCCTGGATCTCATCGTCCTTTTCCACCCGGAGCCCGCCGGTCAGGATGCTGGTGATGCCGATCACGATAAGGGTTGCAACCGCGGCAAAGATGATGGTGCCGATAATCGAAAGAATCTGAATCCATAGCTGACCGGGATTTCCGTAAAAAAGGCCCGCGGCCCCATCGGTTATGGCCGGGTTTGCGAAAAGCCCCGTTGCAATCGCTCCCCACATACCGCATACGCCGTGCACGCCGAACGCATCGAGCGAATCGTCGTAGCCCAGGCGATGCTTCAGCTTGGCCACACTGATATATCCCAACAGGCCCGCACCAAGACCGATGGCAAGCGCCGCCGGCAGTCCCACGAAACCGGCAGCGGGGGTGATCCCCACGAGCCCCGCCACCACGCCCGAAGCCAGCCCCAGCACGGTCGGCTTTTTGTCGACGATCCATTCCGCGAACATCCAGGCCAGGGCTCCCATGGCCGCCGATGTATTGGTAACCATGAACGCCGATGCAGCGATCCCGTCCGCCGCAAGCTGGCTTCCGGCGTTGAAACCGAACCATCCGAACCAGAGCATCGCCGCACCCAGAGCCGTCAGGGTGATACTGGAAGGAAACATCGCTTCCTTGCCGTATCCCATGCGCCGCCCCAGCACCAGTGCCAGCACCAGGCCCGCCACGCCGGCATTGATATGAACCACATTGCCGCCGGCAAAATCAAGGGCCCCCATTTCACCCATCCAGCCGCCGCCCCATACCCAGTGGCACATGGGGCTGTACACAAAGGTCAGCCACAGCACCGCAAAAACGACCCACGAGGAAAACTTCATGCGGTCCACCGCCGACCCGAGGACAAGGGCCACGGTAATTCCGGCAAAGGTCATCTGGAACATGATAAACGTGTACGTCGGTATGGTACCCGACACGTCCCCCGGCCCGATGCCGTTTAAGAACAGGTGCTGCAGCCCGCCGATCACCCCGCCGGTGTCCGGACCGAAAGCCAGTGTGTAGCCCCACATGACCCAGACGATGCTCCCCAGGCAATACGCCACAAAGGTCATGGCAAACGTGTTGAGAAGGTTCTTGTAGCGCGACATGCCGCCGTAAAACAAGGCCAGACCCGCCGGCGTCATGATCATGACAAGGGCAGTGGCCACGATCATCCAGGCGGTATCGCCCGAATCCAGACCATCGGCGGCAATCGCCCGGGCCGCCGTACCCATCACCAGTAAAACCGCTGCAAAAAGCAGCCTGAAAATTTTCCTCCCCATTGTTCCCCCTCCATTTGTTGCCTTCATTATTAAAATGGCCGAACCGGCGTTCATTCGGGATCCGGCAGCACAGCCAGCAGCCTGGATTCGATTTCCGCCGCCCGCCGGCTGCCGACCTTGTTCCCTTGTGAATCCCTTACATAAAACACGTCAACGACCTGATCGACCTTGGTTGCAATTTTTGCCACCCATATATCCATGCCGCACCGGGCAAGCACGTCCGTTACCCGGTACAAAAGCCCCGGAAAATCATAGGAAAAAACCTCAACAATAGTAAAAAAACTGGAGCTGTCATTATCCACGACCACCTTGTTGGGGCGGAACGCCACCTGGTCTTTTTTCACCGGTTTTTCGATTGGCACCACGGAGGAGAGGTCCAGTTTTCCTTCCAGTACGGCGGCCAGGTTCTCTTCCGCGCGATGCCAGCGCTCTTCTTCGAAAATGAGATCCGGCGGCGGAGTCACCGTGAACACGTCGAGGGCAATATTGTTCTTCCACGTAAACACCTGGACATTCAGAATATCGATGCCATTTAACGTAAAAACGCCCGATATGGCGGAAAAAAGGCCCGGGTGGTCCTTTGCGCATACAACGACCTTCCGGGTACCGAAGGTTTCCCCTTTTTGGACATCCCATACAAAGGGGGCATCCTCCAGCCGACTGTACAGACGGATATGGCTCGCAATATCCTCCGAATCCGTATACAGCAGGTATCTCGGGGTAAGGGCCGCCAGAACGGCCTCCACGTCCAGTCCCTCAATGGACAACTCCTGGCGGACAAAAGCCTTTTTCTTCTCCGCCTGTTTGACTGCCGTGGTGGATGCCAGTTCTCCCTTTTCGAGGATTCGCAAAACCTTCAGGAACAGATCGCGGACCAGGGCAGCGGTCCAGTCGTTCCATGCCTTGGGGCCGGTGGCCATGGAATCGGCAACCGTGATGAGGTAAATCATTTTCAGGCGTTTGATGTCTTTCACCGCCATGGCCATCCGGATAGCGGTCTCCTCGTCGTAAATATCCCGGCGGGTTGCCGTTTTTACCAGCAGCAGGTGATTTCGGATCAAAAAGCAGACCAGGTCGACCTCGCGCCGGGCATATCCGAACCTGTTGAGGACCACTTCCGCCATTTCCGCCCCGGCTTCCGAGTGTCGGCGGCCCGGCACGCCCTTGCCCACGTCGTGAAGCAGTGCGGCAAGCAAGAGCAACTGCTTTTTCTTGAGTGAGCGATAGATCCCGTCGCCGAGCGCATCGGCGGCGGCACCCGAACGCGCCTCCCCGAATTTTTTCAGCTTCTGAACCACCCGGATGGAATGGCGATCCATGGGGAAAAGATGGTAGGCGTCAAACTGGATGCGATCCACAATGCTCTTGAATTCAGGAATCAGCGCGGCCAGGAAGCCGGTCTCAAGCATCTGTTCGAGTACATTTACAGGCGCGGAAGCGGTCGTCAGCATTTTTTCAAAGGACTTTTTTACCTCCGGATTCCTTCGGAACGAATCATCCACGAGATGCAAAAATTCACGGACCAGGCGGGTTGCCTCCCGCACAAGGGGGAGGCGCATCCGGGCGCTCACCTCAAAGATCCGGATCAAAAGCACCGGATCCTCCACGATCCGGTTGGCGGAAATGAAGTTCAACCCCCCGCGGTCCAGCTGAATTCCGGGAACATCCGGCCGCTTCCGGAAAAATATGGAGCGCCGTGAAGGCTTTTCATAGCCCAGGTCGTACAGGAGCAGCAAAAGCTGTTTCTTGATATACCCCATCTTTGCATGAAGGTCCCCCATCAGCCGCTCCACCGGCATCTGCGCCCCCTCCAGGACCAGTTCCATGTCTTCGGCCAGCCGGGTCTGGTATTCAAAATACAGCTGGTCGCACTTGCGGCCGGCAAGATGGTGGAGCCGGTTCCGGATTCCCCATATGTAGGAAAGCGCCTCCCCCATATGGACATATTCATCATGGGAAAGAACCCCCAGGTATTCGAAGTCCCGGAACGTCTTGATCCCGTAGTGAATTTTTCCGATCCACAAAAGGGTGTGGTAGTCCCGGAGTCCCCCCGCTCCTTCCTTGAGGTTGGGCTCCAAAAGAAACGTCGAATCCCCGTAATTTTCGTGCCGCTTCTGGTTTCGCTCCACCAGCCACCGGATCACCTTTGTGGTAAAACGTCCGGTGATGCGCTCATTAAGCTGGGATGCAAGCTTTGCGTAAACCGGGGAAATGCCGCAGATAAAGCGGGCATCCAGCATGGAAGTCAGGGTTTCATAATCGGTTTTGGCAATCTGGATGCAATCCTTGAGCGACCGGATCGCGTATCCGATATCCAGGCCGATGTCCCACAGCGGGTAAACATATTCCCTGACGAGTTCTTCCGCTTCGTCCGGCACCTGTTTTTCAAAGAGGATCAGAAGGTCCACATCGGAATGGATGCACTGCTCTGCCCGGCCGTATCCGCCAAGACCGACGATGGCGTGGGGATTTTTGTCAATGGCCATGGCGGGGCCCACCCGGCTGGCGGAAAAACTCTCCGTGAAATAGGCGTCCAGAAGCTCTGCATGGGTATTGAGAAACGCCGTCGGCTCCCAATCCGTAAATCGAGAAAAAAGGGCTTCCCGATTCGCCTGCAGGATTTCCGCCGGGCTTTGCTTGTTCTTGTCTGCCGTGTTGCCTTTCGGGCCGAGTACCATTGTCGCATCCTTTCGGTTTCTGCTGTTTTGATTGCAACGAGCGTGCCACAACCTGTAAAAACAGTTTAATAAAATAAAATCAAATATTTATAAAATACCAAAAAACGAACATACCGAATATTAATTTACAAAAATGTTAAATCAAAAGACAAAATTGTTAAAGGCGTTTTTTGATTTGCCGATAAATTAAAAAGGAGAGGCTTTTATGATGGTCTCACGATGGATACGAGGTGCAGGAAAGCATTCGGACAAAAAAAGAAACCGGGCAGCGCATCTACGGGCGCAACATGCCGCTATCTCTCCACCTGCCGCCGGCAGGCCGCGGCAAAATCTTCCGGGTAATGCCCGCTTATCCAGCGATGCTGGGCTTCGGAAAAGGAGCCCGGAGATTCCGGCAGGCGGGGAAGGAAGCAATACAGAAGCCGCTGGCCGGTATCCGGGGAATCCAGCCGCTTGGAGCACTCAATGCTGGTGATCATCCGGGCCCCGAGGCCGGACAATGCCCTGACCGCCGTCAGAATGGCAAAATCCAGGGACCTTCGAACGCGCCGGTCCGCTTCCACGATATTGCCGACGGGCGACAGCGGCACGAGGTTGAGCTCCCACTGGGAGGTCTGCGCCTTGGGCACAAACAAAAGGACGTTCTCGTCGGAATAAACAACAAGATCGGACGGTCTGTCCCAAGCGCCGTCCATTCGCTCGTTGGATTGCACGGCACGGACAAGGGCGTCGAAAAAGCAGGCCCCGGTCTGCGCCCGGTATGCATCCACAAATGTTTCAATCCGGTCGCCGCACGCATAGGGATACACCGCCGGGTCTGCCGCGCCGGCGGGGTCGACTGACGACGGAATCATGGCGTACTGCTGATGAACCTGCTGGTGGGAACCGTGAAGTCGGTACCCGGTCGGGGAAAAATCAAAGCCGAAGTTCCAGCCCCACAGCGTCCGGTTAAACGCCAGTTTACCGCGCCGCCGGGCATCGGTTAGTTCTCCACAGATTTCCAACCGGAGGCGTTCCAGATCCGCGGGCGCAATTGCTTTTCTCCGGGGGACGCGGGGCAATTCAAGGTCCTCGGCAATGCGGACGAATGTGCGCTGGTAATAGAGGTGCCGCATACCGGTCATATCGTCTTCGGTGAGGTCTTCAATGCGATACCGGACGGCGTCGTCGGCTATATTGGCCGCATAATGCCCCCACGGAATATAGCTGTTGGACCGGAGGTATTCAAAAACGTGGGATTTTCCATCAGGGCTTTTCCACTCCCCCACGATTGCGCTGTCCCCCTGCGCCCCGGGGCGCAGAACCATGATTTGCCGGTAGGCTTCGGGAAGGTACGGGTTGTTTGCCAGCACCTCAAACAGGTGTCGCCGGGAAATTCGGGCGCGGACGCGCCCCTTTTCATCCTTGAAAAACCGCATTCCAACGGGCGCCCCCGTATCCGGATCATGCACGAATTCACATATGCTTTCCGCCAGCCGGACCAGGTCGCGCGAATCGGTAGACGTCTGGCCGAGAGCAAGGGCAAGGGGCTCCGGGAGCCTTCGCCAGAAGCGATCCGCAGCCCCGCCGGATGCGCCGGTTTCATTCGCCAGCGCGTCAATCTCATCTTGCAGGGATATTTCAGGAGGATCCGGAAGACGGATCCGGGACGGATCCACGGCATTTTCATCCGCCCAGACCTTGTTGATAAAGGTTGCGCCGCGAAACGGGAAGAGATTGGGAACTTCGAAAACCGTCCCTCCGCAGGGCACATCCACTTCCCCGGCCGGAAAATTCATCCGGTTGTCATGTGTCTCTCCCCCGGTAAAAACGCCGAGCGCATGGATGTAATCGTTTTCCCTCAAATTGGCGACCCCATAAGAGGGAGTATGCACGGAATAGATGAATTTCCCCTCGGGAAGAATACAGGAGCGAAGTTCCATCCAAAACCTCCGGTCTCTTTTTGCCCTTGACTTTCGCCCCTGAACAATGAATATTTCTCAGGGGCTTCTCTTGCCGCAATTGACGGAAACGAGTAACAACTACCAGAAGACCGCTGGAAAATCCAGCCCCGAAAACACAAAAGAGGCATAATGGCACAACGCATTCTTCGCCTTTCCCGGGATCGGCCGGTTGTCGTGGAGATCGGTCGAGACCAGAAACAGAATCGACGCCTTAGCGATTGACCCGCCGCCCCTTCCATGTGAAAACGTGGCACGCCCCCCGCGTGTCGTAAAAGGTTATCAATCCGTTTTTCCATCAAAATGCTTTACATATAGTTGAACTATTGCTATTTATAAGGACAATTTCTCCGTTTTTCAGGCATTAAATGAATATTATACGCTGAAACGCTGTTTTTTTCGCTTTACTTCGTTTGACAAGCAACAAGGCATATGATAAGGAAAACAAAATATTAACTTCTTCGACAACCGTTCCCATGACAACAATCCAATCAAAACAAAAGGAGCCCGAATATGACAGCTACGCAATGGCCCACCAGTCTGTGGCCGGAAGGGGTCGCAAAAGACATAAGCGGCTATGATCACCCGATTTTCAACTTTCTGGACGATGCCGCACGGGATTACCCGGATCATGTCTATACCATTTTCAACGATGCGACGCGGACCTTCTCACAAGTCAAGGAGACAGCCGACAGAATAGCTAACTTCCTCGCTGCCAAGGGGATCAAAAAAGGGGACCGGGTTGCCATCTTCCTGCCGAACCTTCCCCACTATCCGGCTATTTTTTTCGGCATTCTCAAGGCCGGTGGCGTATGCGTGACCTGCAACCCGCTGTACACGCCTGCAGAGCTCAACTACCAGTTGAAAGATGCGGGGGCCAAAGCCGTCTTCTGCATGGATCACGAGGAATTCTATCCGACGGCGATGGAAGCCGTCAAGAATACGAACGTTGAAACCGTCGTATATTGCAATGTCAAGTCGTACCTGCCGAAAGTAAAGGCCATTCTGGGCTCCCTTCTGGGCAAGATCCCCAAGGCGAAAAGCCACGATCCGAAGCATATTTTGTTTGACGATGCCATCGCCTCTGCACAGCCCAGCCCTCCTTCCGTCAAAATCAATCCGTCGGAAGACCTGGCCCTGATCATATACACGGGCGGAACAACCGGGCGCCCCAAGGGGGCGGCACTTTGCCACACGAATTTCACATCGAACGTCACCGCCATGGACGAGTGGGGACGCCTGGTTCATGAACCCGGTGGAAAACCCGAAAGAATGCGAAAGGGCGGTTTTCACACCTACATGGGCGTACTGCCATGGTACCACAGCTTCGGGCTGACCGTCTGCATGCTCTCCGCATGCGCCGGTGGTTCCAGGCTGGTATGCATCCCGAACCCGCGTGACGGAAACCCGCCCTTCACCGTGGTTTTGGAGGCCATTCAAAAATACAAGGGGACTGTCATGCCGGCCGTGCCGACCGTTTTCGTCGCCTTTACGAACCATGCGAAAATCGACCAGTACGACTGCACCTCGCTCATGGGCTGCTTTTCCGGCGGCGCGCCGCTCCCCCCGGAGGTCTGCAAGCAATTTGAAGCCAAGACCGGGGCAGTCATTTTCGAAGGCTACGGCCTGAGCGAAACCTCGCCGGTCGCCTCGGCCAACCCGACAAGCGCCACCAACCGCAGAATCGGAAGCGTCGGTTTCCCGGTACCCGGAACCGATATCAAGATGGTCGACCTCGAAACGGGCCAGACACCCCTTCCCCAGGGTGAAGACGGCGAAATCGCCATATCCGGCCCCCAGATAATGAAGGGATACTGGAACCGGACCGAGGAAAACCAGGCGGTATTCCGGGAAATAGAAGGCAGGCGCTACTTCCTGACCGGCGATATCGGCCATGTGGATGAAGATGGGTATATCATCATCACCGACCGGAAAAAGGACATGGTACTGGTGGGCGGCTTCAACGTGTATCCGCGGGAAGTCGAAGACGTGCTCTTCACGCATCCGAAAGTCGAGCTGGCAGCCGTCATCGGCCTTCCGGACGGAAAGGGCGGGGAAATCGTCAAGGCCTACATCAAGCTGAAACCCGGACAGACCGCCACGGAAGAAGAGATCTCCAAGTTCTGCAAGGAGAACATGGCCGGCTACAAACGGCCGCGGCAGATCGAATTCAGGGATGAAATACCGGTATCTCCCGTGGGAAAAATCCTGCGGCGCGTCCTGAAAGACGAAGAGCTGAAGAAAAAATAGCCTCCTGGTTTTTCCGGGACACTCCTGTCAACCGGATAAACAGGATAGGTACGGAAAAAAAAGGCGCAGTGGGTTTTCACTGCGCCTTTTTTTCCGTGAAATGTAGTGCCCCTTTCAAAGCACGTCAAGGAGGCGCTCATGGATATTGTCGAACCCGCCGTTGGACATGATCAATAGGATATCCCCCGAACGCGTGCGCGCCGCTGCAAAATCGATGATTTCCTCCGTATCGGAAAAATAATGGGCGTCCATTCGCCGGTCTTTCAGGTCCGCTACCAGCTTTTCAGATGAAAACCGCAGGCCTTCGGGTATTTTTTCCAGCAGTGGCGGCTTTCTCACGCAGACCACATCCGCGCCGTCAAAGCAGGCCGGGTAAATGTCCTGGAACACGCTGCGCATGCTGGTATTGGTTCGGGGTTCAAAAACGGCAAACAACCGCGATGCCGGATAAAACGCCTTAACCGCAGCCACGGTTTTTTGAACGGCGGTCGGATGATGGGCGAAATCATCGATCACCATCACCCCGTTTTTCACGCCCCGCACCTCCTGGCGGCGCTTTACCCCCTTGAACGCTGCAAGCCCCTCTGCAATGACCTCGGCGGAAATCCCCATGCCCGCGGCCACGGCCACGGCGGCAAGGGCGTTCATGCGGTTGTGGGCCCCGATCAGCGTCGTTTTGAACCGGCCGAAGTACGCTTTGTTTTTCATCACTTCAAAAACGTTATAAGGAAAATCGATCCGGGATTTTTCCGCACGCCAGTACGAATCCGGCTTTTCCCCGTAGGTTTCGATCCTGCATGTTTTGCCGGCAATCAGGCGCGTCACGTTGGGGTCGCCGTCAAAGGCGATCAGGCGGCTTGACGGGTTCATGCGGAAAACGAATTGGTCGAATACGGATATGACATGCGCAAGATCGTTGAATATGTCGGCATGGTCGAATTCCACGCCAGTGAGCACGGCAATGTCCGGCCGGTAGTGAAAAAATTTGGCCCCTTTGTCAAAAAAGGCCGTATCGTATTCGTCCCCTTCCAGAACGGCACATTCGCCACCGCCCACGTGGTAGTTTGCGTTGAAATTGGCCAGAATGCCGCCGATCAGAAAAGAGGGATCGCGCCCCGCATAGGAAAGCAGCCATGCGACAATGGCGGACGTGGTCGTCTTACCGTGGGTCCCGGCAATCACCACCGCCTGCCGGTCTTCCACCAGGAAGCGCCGGATCGCCTGGGGCATGGAGCAGTAGGCAAGTCGTTTTTTTATGATTGCAGCCACTTCGGGATTATCCCTCCGGACCGCATTCCCCACGATCACCAGGTCCGGGCCGTATGCCAGGTTTGCGGCGGAAAAGCCCTCCGTGACCGTTATGCCCCGGCCGGCAAGAAACGTGCTCATGGGCGGATATACACCGGCGTCCGACCCTGTCACGACAATCCCTTTTTCCTGCAGCGCCGCGGCCAGCGCGCCCATGGCCGTGCCGCAGACAGCCGTCATGTGAACCGATGCAACGGTTTCGGGGATGACGTTTCGCCCCGGATCCAGCTCCAATTGCTCCAAATCAGGTTCCTTCAATGGATATGTGTCATGGTTTGCGCCGCCTTTTACACCAGCTCCGGCAGCACGGCCTCTACCGCCGAAAGGAAAAGGTCTATGTCGGCGGTTTCATGGGCCGCGGAAACAAACATCGCCTCAAACTGGGACGGCGGCAGATACACCCCCTTTTCCAGCATTTTGTTGTAATACGCCTCAAAAACCTCGAGATTCGACGTTTTTGCGTCCTCGAAATTCCGGACCACTTTGTCGGTGAAGAAAACACTCATCATCGACCCCACGCGGTTCACCGACAGGGGGACGCCGGTCCGGTCCGCAATGCGAAGGATCCCTTCGCTCAGACGGCCCGCCTTTTCTTCAAGGGCTTCATAAAACCCGGGCTTCTGCAGCTCCTTGAGCGTGGCAATGCCGGCTGCCATGGCAAGCGGGTTTCCGGAGAGCGTCCCGGCCTGGTACACGGGCCCTTCCGGGGCGATCTGCGACATGATTTCCCGTTTCCCGCCGTATGCGCCGACCGGAAGCCCGCCGCCAACGATTTTGCCGAAGCAGCTCAAATCCGGCGTCACGTTATAGAGCGCCTGGGCGCCGCCGTACGCAAGGCGAAACCCGCTCATTACCTCATCAAAAATCAAAAGGCTCTGATGGGCTTGCGTCTCCTTGCGCAGGACGTTCAAAAATTCCGGATCAGGCGGAACCAGACCCATATTGCCCGCGACCGGTTCCACGATCACCGCCGCCACCGTGTCCCCTTTTTCCGTCATGAACTGCCTGAACGCCTCTATATCATTATATGGAAGGGACACCGTGTTCCGGATCGTCCCTTCGGGAACGCCCGGGCTCCCGGCAATATTCAATGTCGCCACACCGGAACCCGCGGCCACGAGCAGGGTGTCCGCATGGCCGTGGTAGCAGCCGTCGAATTTTACAAGCACATCCCGGCCGGTATATCCGCGGGCGACCCGGATCGCCGACATGGCGGCTTCCGTACCGGAGTTTACCATACGAACCATTTCCACCGAGGCAACCCCGCTGCAGATCATCTCCGCCATATCCACTTCCAGATCCACGGGGGCACCGAAACTGACCCCCCGTTCAAGCACCTTTTCGATCGCCGCCATGACCGCTTCGTGGCGATGGCCGAGCACCATGGGCCCCCAGGAACCCACAAAATCGATAAATTCGTTTCCATCGGCGTCAAAGACACGGCACCCCTGTGCCCGATCGATAAAGAGCGGATTCCGCCCCACGGAACGGCAGGCCCGTACGGGCGAATTCACCCCGCCGGGAATCAACTGCACGGCGCGTTCATAAAGACGCTGCGACTTTGTATCACGTTTCATCTATCCTCCTTACGCCAGATAAAGTATCCAGACAAATCATCCGTTGACACTGCTACAAAAATCCATGTAAGGATTTATTGTAGAAAGTATACCCTGTAACAAAGACATGCAACACCGTCAAGCAGACGCTGTTTAAGCGCGTGCCGGAACGGTTCGATCAAAAACCCTTTACCGCAGAGCAGCCGGATGACGCCTTCAAAAACGCACAGACAACTGGCCCGGTTTCTTTCCTACATACTGGAGAGGCATCCCGAAGAATTCGGACTCATACCGGACGAATCCGGTTACGTGAAGATCAAGGAGCTTCTGAAAGCCTTTCATGAAACAGAGGGCTGGCGGCATATCCGGGAAAGCAGTTTGAACGAGCTCATGCTCGTTGTCAGCGATCCGCCATTTGAAATCGAAGGCAGCCGCATAAGGGCTGTTCAGCGGCAGTATCTCCCGGCGACGACACCTTGCACCCAAGTGCCAAAAATCCTGTTTACCTGCATTCGGAAAAAAGCATACCCGCATGTGCTGGAAAAGGGAATCTCCCCGGCCGAGCACAGCCGCGTCATTTGCACCCCGGACAGGGAAATGGCAGCGCGCCTCGGCCGGAGAAAGGACCGGGACGCCGTCCTCGTGACCATTCATACGGCAAAAACGGCGGAACAATCGGTATCCTTTCAGCAGTTTGCCGATATGTTTTACATGACGGAATACCTCCCGCCGGACACCTTTACCGGCCCGCCCCTGCCCAAGGCGCCGGAAAAAGAAAAACACACCGGACCGGCCAAAACGCCAAAATCCAGGGATGAGTTTGGCACTTTTTCCGTAACTTCCGAAATGATCGAATCGGCCGTCAACAAAAAGGCAAAGGGGAAAAAGAAAAAACTGGAGTGGAAACAGGAGAGAAAACACCGCCGCAATAAAGACAAAAAGGCCTGGCCGGATGCATTGTAAAAAAACGGCCGGCATGGGAGTGGTTTATTGCCAATACGTGTTTTTTCCCCACCCCCTGCGCCGCCGGCAGCAGGGGAATCCTGAAAAAAGAATTGACACGGCAAAATCATCCGGCTATAAAAACAAATTTGAATTTTCAAACACGCATCACATCTTTGGGGCCGTTAGCTCAACTAGGCAGAGCAACTGACTCTTAATCAGTAGGTTGAAGGTTCGATTCCTTCACGGCCCACCATTCATAAGGGTTTACAGAGATTTTTTTGTAAACCCATTTTTTTTGGTGCAAGATTTTTACAAAATCCGTTTTTTACCATATATCCGTAATTACAAATAAATATAAATTTTTCCATACACCCTATTTCACCACCAAATCACCTCTTACAAAAACCCCCTGCAAAACCATTCAATTTTACAACGAATTGAATTAATGCCTTGAAATTTCATACAATTTTTTTTAATATCTTCATCAATTGTTTGAATACCACGACAACAATCTTTGTACATGGGGATTGTAAAAAATTTCTATTCACATACCATCCTGCCATATGCAAGCCGGTCGCAGGAAAATCCTGCAAAATTCCGGCGCAACCCCTTACAAACAGCGCGAGGTGAACCATGGCTGAAACCTTCGAGCCTTTCACGATACGGAAGATGACTGTGAAAAACCGCATCGTGATGGCGCCCATGTGCATGTACCAGGCGCACGATGACGGCCGTCTCAACCCCTTCCATTTTGTTCATTATGCGACAAGGGCCGTGGGCGGTGTCGGGCTGATTCTGGTGGAGGCCACGGCCGTCGAAAGAAGAGGGCGAATTTCAAGCCGGGACCTGGGGTTGTGGGAGGACGACCATGTCGACAAACTCAGAGAGCTGACGGACGAAATCCGGAAATACAATACGGCAATCGGTGTACAGCTTGCCCATGCCGGCAGAAAATGTGAAGCGGAAGGAGAGTCGATTATCGCACCAACAGCCCTTTCCTTCAGCGAAAACATGCCGGTGCCGGCAGAAATGTCTTCTGAGGATATTC
>JAABTJ010000018.1 GCA_011389935.1 Desulfobacteraceae bacterium | reverse complement strand
GGTCAGGTGGTAGCGGCGCCCAAGTCGATCACGCCGCATACCCGTTTCAAGGCGGAGGTTTACATATTGAGCAAGGACGAGGGTGGTCGTCACACGCCGTTTTTTTCGGGGTACCGTCCGCAGTTTTATTTTCGGACCACGGATGTGACGGGCGTAATGACATTGCCCGAGGGAGTGGAGATGGTGATGCCCGGTGACAATTTGACGGGCACGGTTGAGCTGATCACGCCGATAGCGATGGAAAAAGAGCTGCGATTCGCCGTGCGTGAGGGTGGCCGGACAGTCGGTGCCGGCGTTGTTAGTGAAATCCTGGAATAGGTATGTGAACGATTATGATTGCGAATACCAAAATTAGAATCCGGTTGAGAGCATACGACTATCAACTCCTGGATCAATCGGTAAGCGATATTGTCGATACGGCAAGAAAGACCGGCGCCAAGGTGGTCGGTCCCATCCCGCTTCCTACCCGCATCAACAAGTATACTGTTCTTCGTTCGCCTCACGTGAACAAGAAATCCAGGGAGCAGTTCGAAGTGCGCACCCATAAAAGGCTGCTGGATATACAGGACCCAACGCAACAGACTGTTGATGCGCTTATGAAGCTTGATCTTTCCCCGGGTGTTGATGTGGATATCAAACTGTAGATATGGCTTGGTGATGTTATGATCAAAGGTATGTTAGGAAAAAAACTGGGAATGACCAGCCTTTTTGGCAGCAACGGGGAGTATATCCCGGTAACAGTGATAGAGGCAGGGCCCTGCACGGTAACCCAGATAAAAACAAAGGCCAATGACGGCTATGACGCGCTTCAGCTCGGTTTCGGGCCGAAGAAGAAGAGCCGTGTAAACAAGCCGGTCCAGGGACACTTCGAAAAAAGCGGCGGGGAATGCTACGCGTTTCTCCGGGAGTTTAAAGTGGATGACCCCGAGGCATTCGAGCTGGGACAGACCGTTACGCTCGACATGTTTACCGTTGGGGACAAAATTGATGTCTCCGGCAGAAACAAGGGGCGGGGTTTTTCCGGCGTCACCAAGCGGCACGGGTTCCACCTTGGCCGCAAGACGCACGGGAGCCACAATTACCGGCTTCCCGGGTCCATCGGGAACAGTGCATGGCCGTCAAAAGTCATCAAAGGGAAAAAAATGCCCGGCCGTTACGGAAACGTTCGCCAAACCATGCGGAATCTCGAGGTTGTCGATATCCGGCCGGAGTTGAATCTCCTGCTTGTAAAGGGAGCGGTTCCGGGGCCGGTAAATGCGACGATTGAAATCAAAAAGCCGAAAGCTGCAAAGTAACCTGGCAATGCGGTTTTTGGAATACTGACGGTACAGGTGGTGCTGCCGGCAAGACATAAAGAGGGATACAATGGCTGTTGTCGAGGTCAAAAATACAAACGGTGACAAGGTTTCGGAAGTCGAGCTGTCCGATGAGATCTTTAACGTACCGGTCAAAAAAAGCATTTTGCACGAGGTTGTCCGCATGCAGATGGCGTTAAAGCGCCGCGGTACGGCTTCGGTGAAACATCGCTCCGATGTTGCCGGTTCAACCAGCAAGCTGTATCGACAGAAAGGAACCGGCAGGGCACGGCGGGGAAACATAAAGAGTCCCCTGCTTCGCGGCGGCGGTTCGGTTTTCGGGCCGGATCCGCGATCCTATGCATTCAAGGTGCCGAAAAAGGTCAGAAGGCTGGCGTTGAAAATGGCCCTTTCCAGCAAAATGCAGAATCAGTCCATTATTGTGCTTGACGGGTTCGCGCTGGATCAGGTAAAAACAAAGGCCGTCGCTTCGACCATCAAGCGGCTCTCCCTTCAAAAGCCCCTTATTGTCATTGACACGAAGGATGAAGTCCTCGAGCTGTCATCCCGGAATATACCCGGGGTGAAAGTGCTGCGGGTGGAAGGGCTGAATGTCTACGATATCTTGAACCACGAAACGCTCGTGCTGATAGAACCGTCGATCAAGCAAATCGAGGGGAGGTTTGCGGCATGAAAGATTATGAAATCATACTGGGGCCGGTCGATACGGAAAAGGGCAATATCCAGAAGGAAGAGCTCAACAAGCTGACCTTCGAGGTTGCAAAAACCGCCAACCGGGTTCAGATCAGAAAAGCCATCGAGTCTGTTTTCGATGTCAAGGTGGCATCGGTGCGCACGTTGAACGTCAGAGGGAAAATCAAACGGCGCGGTCGCATACTGGGTAAGCGCAAGGATCGGAAAAAGGCGATTGTCACGCTCGTACCCGGACATCGGATCAAATTTTTTGAAGGCGTATAAGTGGAGTGGATGTAAATGGCTATTAAAAAGGTAAAACCAACATCAGACGGAAGGCGCTTCCAGACGTATTCCACATACGAGGAAGTGACACGGACCGAGCCTGAAAAGAGCCTTCTCCGAATCATCAAGAAAACCGGGGGAAGAAACGCCAACGGGCGCATGACTGCAAGACACCGGGGCGGCGGCAACAAGCGCTTTTACCGGATCATCGATTTCAAGCGGGACAAGGACGGCATACCGGCCAAGGTGGCCTCAATCGAGTATGATCCCAACCGCTCCGCGAGAATCGCCCTGCTGCATTATGTCGATGGCGAAAAGCGATACATCCTGGCGCCGGTAAAGGTGGCCGTAGGGGACATATTGATGTCCGGACCGGACGCGGAAATCAAGCCCGGCAACTCTCTCCCCCTCAGCAAAATTCCCCTTGGAACGCATATCCATAATATAGAGCTTCAAACGGGAAAAGGCGGACAGATGGTGAAAAGTGCCGGCGGATTCGCCCAGTTGATGGCCAAGGAAGGAAAATATGCGACGGTCAAGCTGCCATCCGGTGAAGTCCGCATGGTGCTGGTCGCCAACCGGGCCACCATCGGGCAGATCGGAAATATGGATCATGCCAACATATCCCTTGGAAAAGCCGGTCGGAAACGGTACCTGGGCATTCGCCCCCGCACCCGGGGGGTTGTTATGAACCCGGTGGATCATCCCATGGGGGGCGGTGAAGGACGGTCTTCGGGTGGACGGCATCCATGTTCCCCCTGGGGAATGCCGGCCAAGGGGTACCGTACCCGCAAGCCCAACAAGCAGAGTACCCGTCTTATCGTAAAAAGACGCAAGTAAAAGAATTGACAAAAACGTTTACAGCAATTACAACGCTATGGTTTTACAGGAGCGATTATGCCGCGGTCGTTGAAAAAAGGGCCATACATTGAGCCCAAGTTGTTCAAGAAAATAAATGTCGCCCAGGATACCCGGTCGGCCAAAGTGATAAAGACATGGTCCAGGCGATCTACCGTCGTTCCTGAGATGGTCGGCTTGACTCTTGCGGTTTATAACGGTAAAAAGTTCATCCCGGTATTTGTTACCGAAAACATGGTCGGGCACAAGCTTGGTGAGTTTTCACCGACCCGGACCTTTTACGGGCATGCCGGCGACAAGAAATCGAAAATCAAGAAATAAACCATATTGAGGAATTGCGGATATGGATGTGAAGGCATCGGGAAAATACATGCGTATTTCGGCGCAGAAAGTTCGCCGGATTACAGACGCCGTGAAAGGGAAACCGGTTGAGCTCGGGCTCAATACGTTGAAATTCATGCCGCAGAAATCGGCCAGGATCGTGGAAAAAATTTTACGTTCGGCAGTCGCCAACGCGGATAACCTGGGAAACGTGGATGTGGATTCCCTTGTGGTAAAAAACGTAATCGTTGATGAGGGGCCCACGGCAAAGCGGTTCCGGCCGAGAGCCCGGGGAAGATCGACGCGAATTTTTAAGCGAACGAGCCATATAACCGTCATCGTCGGCGAAGGCAGCGCATAGAGGCATACTATTTTAAGGAGGTAGGCGGCTTGGGTCAGAAAGTCAATCCAATAGGCATGCGGTTGGGTGTCAATCGCACATGGAGCTCGCGGTGGTTTGCCGGAAAAGATTACCCGGCAAACGTTTATGAAGACCATAAGGTTCGCAATTTCTTGAAGAAAAAATTGAACCACGCGGGGATTGCAAAAATCGAAATCGAACGGTCTTCCAAGAGAATCAAGCTGAAAATTCACGCAGCCCGTCCCGGTATCATCATCGGGAAAAAAGGCTCTGAAATTGAAGCGTTGAAAAAAGAGCTCGAAAAATTCGTTTCAGCGGAAGTTGTCATGGTCGATATCCATGAGGTGCGAAAGCCCGAACTCGACGCGCAGCTCGTTGCTGAAAACGTTGCCAACCAGTTGATCCGCCGAGTGGCTTTCCGACGGGCGATGAAACGATGTGTTTCTTCGGCCATGCGTTTCGGCGCACAGGGTGTGAAGATCATCTGTTCCGGCCGCCTGGGGGGGGCTGAAATGGCGCGTACCGAATGGTACAAGGAGGGACGCATCCCGCTGCATACGCTTCGCGCGGATATCGACTACGGGCTGGCCGAAGCGAAAACGACCTATGGAACGATTGGCGTAAAGGTGTATATATTCAAAGGCGAAATACTGGACGATCGCCTGGCTGCCACAGCCGCTGCCGCCGATCAGAAGTAACCGACAGGAGTAAATCATGCTGAGTCCCAAGAAGGTAAAATATAGAAAGCAGCAGAAGGGCCGGATGAGGGGGAAGGCCTATCGCGGGTCTACTTTGAATTTCGGCGATTTCGGGCTTCAGGCTGTCGAGTGCGGCAGTATTACATCGCGCCAGATCGAGGCGGCCCGTATTGCAATGACAAGAAAGGTGAAGCGTGGCGGAAAAATGTGGATTCGCATATTTCCGGACAAGCCCTACACCAAAAAGCCGGCGGAAGTACGCATGGGTAAGGGGAAAGGCTCTCCTGAAGGATGGGTGGCCATCATCAGGCCCGGTCGAATCCTCTATGAGATGGAAGGGGTTCCCAAAGAGCTCGCTTTCGAGGCGCTTCGTCTGGCTTCGCACAAACTTTCGGTGAAAACCAAGATCGTGGAAAGGAGCCAAATCTGATGAAGGCAAAAGAACTCCGCAATCTTACCGATAGTGAACTCCGCAGCAAACTTGCAGAGTTGGTGGAATCTCATTTTAACCTGCGTTTTCAGCAGAAAACCGGTCAACTGGAAAAGACTAGCAGGCTTTCGCAGATACGTCGGGAAATCGCGCGGGTGAAAACGATTCAACGGGAAAAAATGAATTAAACACCAGACAGACTGGTAAAGACGGATGGATATGAAAAATATACGTGGTATGAAAAGACAGCTTGTGGGGACGGTTTTGAGCAATAAAATGGACAAAACCGCAACGGTACAGGCGGAAAGGCTTGTCAGGCATTCCGTTTACCGCAAATACATCCGGCGGCGGGTCCGGTTTGCAGCCCATGACGAAAGAAATGAATGCGGCGTCGGCGATCGCGTTTTGATTTCCGAATCAAGGCCCTTGAGCAAGACAAAACGATGGCGGATAAGCCGCATTATTGAAAAAGCGGTTTCATGATACAGGGGATATTGAAATGATTCAATCGGAAACGAGGTTGTCAGTCGCTGACAATTCGGGCGCAAAAGAGGTTTACTGCATCAAGGTCCTGGGCGGTTCCAGGCGTCGTTATGCCAGTATCGGGGATGTCATCGTGGTTTCCGTCAAGGAAGCGATACCCAACTCCAAGGTGAAAAAAGGCGATATTCTCAAGGCGGTTGTTGTCCGGACCAAAAAGGAGATCCGGCGTCCGGATGGTTCTTATATCCGGTTTGACGATAATTCGGCCGTGCTGATCAATGCCCACAGGGAGCCCATCGGAACACGTATTTTCGGACCTGTGGCCAGGGAACTGCGGGCCAGCCGGTTTATGAAAATCATATCCCTGGCACCCGAAGTGCTGTAGTTATCGACAAATATTTGTACTTACAAGGATTGGCGGATCATGCAAAAACAGGAACGCATTCGCATTAAAAAAGAAGACAAGGTCAAGATCATGGCCGGAAAAGACAAGGGGAAAATCGGCAAGGTGATCCGTGTCGATAAGAAAAAAAATCGGCTGCTCGTGGAAAAGGCCAACATGATCAAACGGCATGTCAAGCCCAGCGAAAAAAATCCCCAGGGGGGCATTGTCGAAGGGGAAGGCCCGATTCATTGGTCCAATGTCATGGTCATATGCAGCAGTTGCGTAAAACCGGCCCGTATTAAGATGGAAGTGCAGGATAACGGGGAAAAGGTCCGCATCTGCGCCAAATGCAATGAAAATATAGATTCCATGTAAGCAGATATTACCGGAGGGTAAGGAGTCATGTCGTTGAAAACGTACTATGAAAACGAGGTCGCATCCAAGTTGCAGGAGACCTTTGCATTTAAGAATATTCACGAGATTCCGAAGATTGATAAAATCGTCGTGAACATGGGTCTCGGCGAGGCGATTCAGAACATAAAGGTACTTGATTCGGCCCAGGCGGAGCTGAAGTTGATCACCGGCCAGGCGCCCGTTGTTACACGGGCCAAAAAATCCATTGCCGCGTTCAAGCTTCGCGAGGGGATGCCCATCGGATGCATGGTGACCTTGCGGCGGCGGCGGATGTGGGATTTCCTGGAAAAACTCATCAATATCGCTCTCCCGCGTGTTCGTGACTTTCGCGGCATTTCCGGGAAGGCCTTTGACGGCTTCGGCAATTATACCCTGGGTATAAAGGAACAGATCATTTTTCCGGAAATCGACTACGACAAGGTCGACGCCATAAAGGGAATGAACATTACCATCGTTACAACGGCAAAAAACAATGCCGAAGGCAAGGATCTTCTGAAATTGCTCGGCATGCCATTCCGCAATTAATCCCGAAAAGTATTTGTCCGTTTTCCAGCGACAAGGAGGAAAGTTTGGCAAGAAAAGCGCTTCAGGTTAAGGCCGAAAAGAAACCGAAATTTGATGTCAGGCGATACAACCGCTGTCCCATATGCGGCAGGTCCAGGGGTTATTTGCGACAGTTTGGCATATGCCGGATTTGTTTCCGGAATATGGCGTCTGAAGGATTGCTTCCGGGGGTTAAGAAATCGAGTTGGTAAATCCGGCAGCCCCGCAGGAATCACCCTGCATTGCGTAGTGACGGGCATCGCCCGTTGGAATCAGAAACGTACAGTCATACCATTTTCATGAATATATGGGAGCAAGATCATGACCATAACCGATCCACTGGCGGATATGTTGACCCGTATTCGCAACGCCGGAAACGCCAGGCATAAAAGCGTAGATATCCCCGGTTCCAAGCTGAAGGCGTCACTGGCGGCCGTGATGAAAAACGAAGGCTACATAAAGAACTACAAATTTATCAAAGACAACAAGCAGGGGATACTGCGGATTTACCTGAAGTATGACAAAGAAGACAATCATGTTATCTACGGGATTCAACGGGCCAGCAAGCCGGGGCGTCGCGTCTACGTAAACAGCAAGGAAATCAAACCGGTTTTGAACGGGCTTGGCATTTCCGTTTTGTCCACATCAAAGGGCCTGCTGACCGATACTCAGTCCAGAAAAGAAAATATCGGCGGCGAAATCCTTTGTAATATCTGGTAGCAAGCAAGGAGTTGATAAAATGTCTCGCGTGGGGAAAAAACCGATTCCAAAACCGGAAAAGACCGAATTTACATTTGCCGACAGGGTGCTTACGGTGAAAGGTCCCAAGGGGCAACTCAGCCGGCCGATTCATCCGGACGTTGACCTTACTATAGAAGACGATCACATACGGTTGTCCATCAGGAGAAACGATAAAAAAACCAAGGCCCAATGGGGTACGGCCCGTGCGTTGGTTGCAAACATGGTTACCGGCGTGAGCCAGGGTTTCGAAAGGGTTCTTGAAATCAACGGGATCGGGTATCGCGCGGAAGTGAAGGGAAACAGTATCGACCTGAACCTCGGATTCTCGCATCCGATCCGCTTTGACCTGCCCGACGGAATTTCCGCCCAGGTCGAAAAGAATACGATTCGATTGTCCGGCATTGACAAGGAAAAGCTGGGATTTGCGGCTTCCTCCATCCGGAAGTTTCGGCCGCCGGAACCCTACAAGGGGAAAGGCGTCAAGTACGCCGAGGAATATATCGTCCGTAAAGCCGGAAAAACCGGTAAATAAAGGGTACGCTTCGCAATTTCAAATATTTTTTAATATTATATCAGGGGTCTTGAATCATGGCAGCCATGGATACAAAAAAAGCCATGCGGCTTAAAAGGAAAAAACGGATACGCACCAAGGTGTCCGGCACCCAGGAGCGTCCGCGACTGACTGTTTTCCGAAGCGCGAAACACATATACGCCCAGATCATTGACGATGCCGCCGGCCAAACGCTCATCTCCGCTTCTACGGTGGAAAAGCAGATCCGGGAAAAGGAAAAGGCGGCAAGCAAGGTGGCAAGCGCTGATGAGATTGGGAAACTGGTCGCTGAGCGGGCCCTGAAAAAAGGGATATCTTCGGTGGTTTTTGACCGGAACGGATATAAATACCACGGCCGGGTGAAGGCTCTTTCCGATGGCGCGCGTGAAACCGGCTTGGATTTTTAAATAACAAGGAGGCGATCTTTTGTTCAAGAAGGAAACTGACGAAAACTTGTTTATTGACAAGGTCGTTCATATCAGCAGGGTGGCAAAGGTCGTAAAAGGCGGGCGAAGATTTTCCTTCAGCGCGGTCGTGGTGGTTGGCGACGGCGAGGGGAAAGTCGGGTATGGCCTGGGAAAGGCCCACGAAGTTCCCGAAGCGATACGGAAAGGCGTTGAAAAAGCCAAAAAATCCATGATCGAGGTCCCCCTTGTCGACGGAACCATCCCGTACCAGATTATCGGGCGATTCGGAGCCGGCTCGGTATTTTTGAAGCCGGCGGGCAAAGGAACCGGTGTTATCGCCGGCGGCGCGGTTCGCGCGGTCCTGGAAGCCGTGGGGGTTCGAAATATTCTCACCAAGTGCCTGGGCTCGAACAATCCCCACAATGTGGTCAAGGCGACCATCCGGGGCCTTGAACAGCTCCAGAGCAGAAGTTCCGTTGAGGCGAAACGCGGCATTACGATTGAAACTGCATAGGCAGAAATTCAAGTGAAGGAATTGTATAATGGCTTCCCGATTGAAAATTACCCTTGTGAGAAGCATGGTCGGCCGTCCGGAAAAACACCGGAAGGTGCTGCGGGGCATGGGTCTTACCAGGATGCATAAAACGGTTGAACTGGAAGATACGCCGGCGATTCGCGGAATGGCCAATAAAGTATCTCACCTTGTTCGCGTGGAGGAAACGAAATGAGATTGCATGATCTTGCACCCGAAGCAGGCTCCAGGTCAGCCCGCAAGCGTGTCGGGCGAGGCGTAGGCTCCGGACTGGGAAAAACAGCCGGTCGGGGTACCAAGGGGCAGAACAGCCGTTCCGGCGGCGGCGTCCGCCCAGGATATGAGGGCGGCCAGATGCCGTTGCAGCGGCGGCTGCCGAAACGGGGGTTTACCAATATATTCAAAAAAGAATACAGTATTGTCAACCTCAGGGATCTGAACCGCTTCGAAAGCGGAGCGGTGGTGGATGCCGCGGCCCTGGTTGCCGCCGGCCTGATAAAAAAGGCCAACAAGCCTGTAAAACTTCTGGGGGAGGGGGACATCACTGTTGCCCTGCAGGTTAACCTGAATGCGGTAAGCGAATCGGCGAAAAGCAAAATCGAAGGCGCCGGTGGCAAGGTAGAGGTTGTATAATATGGCAGTTTCAGGCGCCGGCGTTCAAAACATACTAAAGATACCAGAGCTCAAGCGGCGATTATTGATTACCCTGGCACTGCTTGCCGTGTACCGGATCGGCGTGCATATTCCAACGCCGGGTATCGACGGAGATTCTCTCTCCGCCTTTTTTGCCATGCACCAGGACACGATTTTCGGGATTTTTGACATGTTTTCCGGCGGCGCGTTGGAGCGTCTTTCCGTGTTTGCCCTGGGAATCATGCCGTATATCAGCGCGTCGATTATTCTGCAACTTCTGAAGGTCGTTATTCCTCATTTGGAAAGGCTTTCCAAGGAAGGCGAGCAGGGTAGAAAGAAGATCACCCAGTATACCCGGTATGGTACGATTCTCCTCAGCCTGATCCAGGGATTCGGAATCGCGGTCGGGTTGGAAAGCATGAGTTCACCGGAAGGCGCTGCGATTGTCAACAATCCGGGCTGGGCCTTTCGGCTGATGACCATGATCACCCTGACCGCCGGTACGTCATTTATCATGTGGCTTGGCGAGCAGATTACCGAATACGGCATCGGCAACGGTATTTCACTGATTATTTTTGCCGGGATCATCGCCCGCCTGCCTTCGGCCGTCGCCAACACGATTCGGATGATCAGCGCCGGGGAAATGGCCATTTTCGGTATCATCCTTTTGGTGATATTCATGATTTCGGTCGTGGCATTTATCATTTTCATGGAGCAGGCGCAGCGCCGCATTCCGGTGCAATACGCCAAGCGCGTGGTCGGCCGGCGTATGTACGGCGGACAGAGCACGCATCTGCCCTTGAAGATCAATACCGCAGGAGTGATTCCGGCGATATTTGCCTCGTCTTTGATCATGTTTCCGGCGACAATCGCCGGGTTTTACGCAGATGTTCCGATCATGCAGTACGTTACAGCGGCGCTGCGCCCTGGGTCATTTATATATGAGGCATTGTTTGTCGCATTCATTGTGTTCTTCTGTTTTTTTTACACGGCGATTGTTTTCAACCCGTCGGATGTCGCGGAAAATATGAAAAAACATGGCGGATACATTCCCGGCATACGTCCGGGCAAACGCACCGCCGATTATATTGACAAGGTGCTTACCCGTATCACGCTCGCGGGGGCGATGTATATTTCCGCGGTGTGCGTGCTGCCGTCCATACTGATGACAAAGTTCAACGTTCCGTTTTATTTCGGCGGTACCGCGCTTCTGATCGTCGTCGGGGTGGGCATTCACACGGTTCAGCAGATACAGTCGCATTTGATTACGCGCAATTATGAAGGGTTTTTGACTTCCGCACCGGGAAAGCGTAAGAAATAGAAACCGTTTTTGTGAATTCCTACAGGGAGATTTGAATGACCAAGGAGGAGCCGATCAAGGTTCAGGGCAAGGTTCTGGAAACCCTGCCGAATGCAATGTTCAAGGTTGAACTGGAAAACAAGCATCAGATACTGGCGCATCTTTCGGGAAAAATGCGGATGCATTTTATCAAGATTCTTCCCGGTGATTCCGTTACTGTTGAATTGTCCCCGTATGACCTGACGCGCGGTCGGATCACTTACCGGTCTAAATGAATATCTGTTACGTGTGCCATGCAGGTAGAGCTGATGTCCTATCAGATAAAAGGGAGTTGAGATGAAAGTAAGAGCGTCCGTCAAGAAAATTTGCCGCAACTGCAAAATCATCAAGCGCAGGGGTACGGTCCGGGTGATTTGCATCAATAAACGCCATAAACAGCGGCAGGGCTAACAAGGAGGCATGACCATTGGCAAGAATTTCAGGAGTTGATTTACCCAGGGGCAAGCATATCGTCATAGGACTGACTTATATCTACGGAATAGGTCACTCCACCTCCCGGCAGATATTGTCCAGGTTGGGCATAGAGGAAACCACCCGGACAGATGATTTGTCTGAAACGGAAATCAATGAAATCCGCAAGGCCATCGACAACGAGTACAAGGTGGAAGGCGAGCTTCGCACCGAATTGTCCATGAATATCAAGCGGTTAATGGATCTTGGATGCTACCGCGGTCTGCGTCACCGCAGGGGCCTGCCGGTTCACGGGCAGCGGACAAGTACGAACGCCCGTACCCGAAAAGGGCCGAGACGTACTGCTGTCAAAAAGAAAGGCGGCGTAAAGAAAAAGTAACGCAATTTAAATAAAGGCGAAACCGATGGCAAAAAGAAAAGCAGTCCGTACCAAGAAAAAGGTCAAAAAAAATATATTAAACGGCGTCGTTCATATTCAGTCCTCGTTTAACAATACGATCGTCACTATTACCGATCCCATGGGAAATGTGGTGGCCTGGTCCACCGCCGGGATGAACGGCTTCAAAGGGTCTCGCAAAAGTACGCCGTTTGCCGCACAACTCGCTTCCGAGGATGCCGCCAAAAAGGCGAAGGAGCACGGCTTGAAAAATGTTGAAGTGTATGTGAAGGGTCCGGGACCCGGTCGTGAATCCGCGGTAAAGTCTCTGCAGGCGGCCGGTCTTACCGTTACAATGATCAAGGATGTCACCCCGGTGCCTCACAACGGATGCAAACCACCCAAGAGACGCAGAGTGTAAGCCGAAAAGAACAAATTTGAGATTACGAGGGAGGATACGTGTCGCGATATCGTGGTTCTGTCTGCCGGCTTTGCCGGCGTGAAAATTTGAAATTATATCTTAAAGGGGATCGCTGCTATTCGGACAAATGCGCCATTGACAGGCGTACTTATCCGCCGGGGCAGCATGGACAGCGCCGTGCCGGAAAGACGTCCGACTATGGGCTGCAGCTGCGGGAAAAGCAGAAAGTAAAGCGCATGTATGGCCTTGGCGAAAAGCAGTTCAGGCTGTTTTTCCACAGGGCGGATGCCGGAAAGGGGGTAACCGGCGCAACGCTTCTTGTCATGCTTGAACGGCGTTTTGACAATGTCGTCTACCGGCTTGGATTCGCCAATTCCCGCGCACAGTCAAGGCAGATGGTAAAGCACAATCATTTTCTCGTCAACGGGAAAAAAGTGAATATACCATCCTATCAGATTAAAGTCGGTGATGTTATTGAACTTCGTGAGAAGAGCAAAAACGTTCAGGCAATCACCGATGCCGTTGAAGCTGTTGTTCGTCGTGGTATGCCGCAGTGGCTGGAACTTGATAAGGACAATCTGAAGGGAACTGTCAAGGCAATGCCGGTTCGTGAAGACATTACGATGCCGATACAGGAAAACCAGATTGTTGAGTTTTACTCCAAGTAAACACGCTGGTTGTCGAAGAAATTGAAATCATCAGTTTCTCCTGGATCTCCTGGGGCATCCGGAAATGTAGTTTGTTCGGATCGAGATTAAAACCATTAAGGAGATTATAATGTCCTTGAATGAATTGACATACATGAACTGGCGGGAGATTATCGTTCCCGGCAAGGTTCAGATCGACAGCCAGACGGAAACCTACGGCAAATTTGTATGGGAACCGCTGGAACGTGGCTTCGGAATCACCATCGGCAACTCGCTGCGGCGCATTATCCTTTCCTCGCTCTACGGGGTTGCCATCACGTCGGTCAAAATCAACGACGTGATGCATGCATACAGCACCGTTGACGGTGTTCTTGAAGATGTATCCGAAATCATTTTGAACTTGAAAAAAGTCCGTCTCAAGATGGATGATGCGGAGCCGAAAACCGTTGAAATCCGGAAAAAAGGCGAAGGAAATGTTACTGCCGCCAGCATCGTGAGTCCGGACGGCCGCGTTGCGGTGTTGAACCCCGACCTGCATATCGCGACGATTACCGCGGATATTGAGCTTGTCATGACCATGACGGTGGCTGCGGGAAAAGGGTACAATCTTTCGGAAGCCAACAAGGATCCGGAAGCGCCTATCGGCACGCTGGCCATTGATTCCGTTTTTTCGCCGATTCAGAAGGTAAGCTACCTGGTCGGAAACGCCCGTGTGGGGCAGAAAACCGATTACGACAAATTGACGATGGAGGTATGGACGGACGGTTCCGTGAAACCTGAAAATGCCGTTGCGTATGCCGCCAAGATCCTCAAGGAACAGATGAATGCATTCATCAATTTCGACGAGGATAAAGAGCCCGTACCCCATGAACCGGATGAGGACGAATCCAAGCAGAAGTTCAATGAAAACCTTTACCTGGATGTGGATGAGCTCGAACTGTCCGTGCGCAGTGCAAATTGTCTGCGGAATGCAAATATTCATAAAATCTATCAATTGGTTCAGCGGACAGAAGCGGAAATGCTCAAAACCAAGAACTTTGGTAGAAAATCATTAAATGAAATCAAGGAACTGTTATCGGAAATGGGCCTTTCACTCGGAATGAAGCTCGAGGGGTTTGTTCCGCCGGAAGAGGACCAGGAACAGGGAGAGAATTAATCATGCGTCACAAAAAAAGCGGGGTCAAACTCAACCGCACAAGCAGCCATCGCAAAGCGATGTTTAGAAATATGGTAACGTCCCTATTCAAGCATGACCGGATAAAAACCACCGATGTGAAAGCCAAGGCGCTTCGCAGCTGGGCCGATCATCTGGTTACCCTTGCCAAGCGCGGGGATTTGCATGCCAGAAGGCAGGCCCTGGCCATTATTCGCGAAAAGGACGTCGTCCATAAGCTTTTTGAACAGGCGCCGAAACGGTTTGCCGATATTTCCGGCGGTTATACACGCATTATCAAGCTTGGCTTTCGTGCGGGGGATGCCGCACCCATATCCGTTATTGAACTGACGGGCGAGCCCCCGGCAGCCGAAAACGCCGAGAAAGACAAAAAAGAAAAAAAGGCCAAAAAAGACAAACCCGCCGCCAAAGCGTCCGCAGCGGAGACAGAATAGTACCGGGACCTTTCTTGTACGGGCACGGCGCGCCGTGCCCGTACAGAACATGAAGTCCTGTCAATCGGTTTTCCCCGCCTTCAATGTCGGTATCACCTCCACACGATCATCCTTTACAATTACCTTCACCGCGCCGTGCGTTTCTGTTTGGTATACATCGTATCCCCGCCGGATATAGCGTTCCATCACGTCGTCTGACGGAAATCCGAAACGGTCTCTTCTTGCACTGACAACAATGACCTCCGGATCTACGGCATCGAGAAACGCCGGCGTTGATGATGTATTGCTGCCGTGGTGCGGGGAGAGCATAACTGTCGAATGAAGCCGCTGTCCTGCCAGTGCCACCACCGCTGCCTCGGATGTTGACTCCACGTCCCCGGGAAACAGAAACGATGTGCCGTTAAACGAGAGTTTTGCGACTAAGGATCCGTTATTCAGGTTGGCCGGGGCCCGCTCAGGTGTTTGCGACCTCGCGGGATAGAAAATGCGGAGATCGGCACCATCAGCAATAGCAATGCTTTCCTCGTGTATATCCGGAAAATCTGGATGATCAATGCCCCGGTTTTGAATTGTTTCCAGAAACCGCCGGTAATTGGCCGAGTCGGCCGGGAAATGGGTGCTGATTACCTTCCCGATACGGAAATTGTCCAGGATGTAGAGCAGGCCGTTCAGGTGGTCCGAATGGGGGTGGGAAAGAATGACCGCATCAATGCTTTTGATCTTGTTTCTCCAGAGATAGGGGGCAACGACCATCGCCCCGACGTCAAAGGTGGCATTGTCACCGAAACCCCCGCCGTCAATGAGCATGGTTTTTCCGCCCGGTATTTCGATGAACGCGGCATTTCCCTGGCCGACATCCAGGTATGTCACGGTCAGCTCGGTGTTGAAAAACCGGCGATGCACCCAGTATGCGGCGTCGACCGCGAACACAATCGCTGCAATCGCGGCAGCCGCTGCAATCGTTCGCCGGTAATGTAGAATCGGGTTTCCCTCGTTTTTTGCATGCATTCCGGCGCAGGTATGCGGTGGTGCTTCGCTCTTCTTTTTTTTCCGGATGAAAAACAGCGTGGGCACGCTGATGAGAAGGGTGTAGATGCAAACCAGTTCGAGGATGGATGGCGTCACGGTTATAAAGGAGCCGTATGGAATATCAGCGATTCGGTTTACGATAAAAAGCGCAGCCTGAAGCAGGGTGTCGGCCATTGACCATCCGAAAAGGCCGGCCGGTTTGAAGACAAAATAGAGAAGAGCCGATGTCAGCCCCAGGGGAACCACGATAAACCCGATCAATGGAACGAGAAGAAGATTTGCGATGACGCCGAGCAGGGTTGCCTGGTTGAAGTAATAGGCCAGAAGGGGGGTGGTCCCGATGATGGCCAGTATCGAGACCCACGAAAATCCGGCGATGACCCGCAGCAGCCGTTTCCGGAAAGGTTCATCAACGGTTTCCGGGAAAACCGGAAGCCAGTAAAGACCCATTAAAATGGCGGCTACCGCGGCAAAGGACAACTGGAAGGAAATATCGAAAAGCGACTGCGGAGAAACTACCAGGATGCCAAGGGCCGCAGCTGCAACCGTGTTTGCCCGGTTGTACTGGCGGTCGAATACGTAGGCCGCAAGAAAGATGCAGATCATGATCACGGCCCGCTGGGTCGACGGCGACATGCCGGCAATCATCCCGTATGCAAGCACGAAAAGCATGGACAAAAGCGCGCCGGTTTTTTTTACCATTGCCCGCTTCAGCAGGAAGGTGTTGCGGGAGAGGGCAATGGAAATCAGAAAAAAGGATACCGTGGCCACGATGCCTACGTGGAGTCCGGAAATGGCCAGAAGGTGGCTGACGCCGGCCCGGTTGAAAGACGCCCGAAGCTCTTGGGATATCCGGTCTTTTTTGCCGATGATCAAGGCGGAAAGCACTGCCCGGGTGTCTTCGTCATTGATGGTGGCAATGCCCCGGTCGATTGCCATGCGCACGTTCGAAACCACCGATAAAATGGATTTTCCATTTTCCGCTGTCGTTATTTCAATGCGTTTTCCGCTGTCCCAGGCGGTTCCCCAGGTATTCCGGTAGGCCATGTACCGCCTGTAATCAAATCCGCCCGGGTTGGCAAAGTTGCGAACCGGCCGGATCGGCCTGAAAATCGTGATGCGGGCGCCCGGCGAAATATCGGGCGCGTCGCCGTACACGGTGAGTTGTATGTTCCCGGGGAGCGCTTTGCGCTGCGGTGAATCGCCGCCGGTATGCACTTCAATATCCGTCAGCACGCACCGGGTTCTGAATCCCGCCTGAACCGGCGGTTGAACCACTGTGCCGGAAATTTTACGGGGGGTTCCGTCCATAAAGGGTAAAACACTTTCAGGTGGGAATGCAGGGGGAACAAAAGAGGAGATGGCAAGCCAGCCCAGGATGAAAAAAAGGATGATCGGGGCGCAGGCAACCGGCCTTTTTTTGATCATCGAGAAGACCAGCCATCCCATGGATATGAAAACAAGCAGGAAGGCAGCCGGTGTGAGCCAGGAGATGGGGATGTGGCGGCCGGTGAGAATGCCCGCGATCAGGGAGAAGAGCAGGGGAATGACGGGGCGGTGGTAGCAGCGACCGGGTGTTATTGCGGCGGCAGCGGCTTTTTGATCGTATGGGGCGACGGATGTCATGGCAGCAGTATGGTTGCGGTTGTTCGTTGCAGAAAAGCGGCGGGAATGACAAAAAAGGCAGGCTACAAGCTACTCCGCCGGCACACGTTCGATTGCGGCGCCCAGTGACGCGAATTTTTTTTCAATGGCTTCATATCCCCGGTCCAGGTGATAAATGCGGGATATGCGGGTCGTGTTTTCCGCCACAAGGCCTGCAAGGACCAAGGACGCGCTGGCCCTCAGGTCGGTGGCCATGACCGGGGCGCCCGAGAGTTTTGAAACCCCTTTTACCAGGGCATGGCTTCCGGATATGGTGATATCGGCCCCCATGCGCAGCAGTTCACTGACGTGTATGAAACGGTTTTCAAAGATAGATTCGGAAATAACGCTCAGCCCGCCGGCAACGGACATGAGCACCATGAACTGGGCCTGCATGTCCGTGGGAAAGCCGGGGTAGGGAAGCGTCTTGACATCGACACTCTTGATTCCGCCGCCGCCTTCGACCGTAATGCCCCCGTCGCCGGTGTCGACGGCTGCACCGGCTTCCCGCAGTTTGTGAATGACGGGTTTCAGGTGGGACGGATCGGCCCCTGTCAGGCGGATTCTGCCGCCGGTGAGGGCCGCGGCGACCATGTACGTGCCGGCCTCTATCCTGTCCCCGATGATTCTCGCCGAAACCGGGCGCAGGGCGTTCACCCCCCTGATCGTGATGACGGTTGTCCCGGCATCATGGATATCGGCGCCCATGCTGTTCAACATGTCGGCAAGGGCGATGATTTCCGGTTCTCTTGCGGCGTTTCGGATGATGGTTGTCCCCTCGGCCAGCACCGCTGCCATCATGATGTTTTCAGTGCCGGTTACGGTCGGTATATCGAAAAAGATCTCGCCCCCTTTCAGCTTGTCCGCGGACGCTTCGACATAACCATGTTCCAGGGTAATGGTCGCCCCCAGCTTTTCGAGGCCCTGGAGGTGCATGTTAATGGGGCGGGCTCCTATGGCGCACCCGCCGGGGAGGGAGACCCTCGCCCGCTTGAGGCGTGCCACGAGCGGGCCCAGGACCAGGACCGAAGCCCGCATTTTACGGACCAGGTCATAGGATGCTTCATGCCGGCCAAGTCCGGTTGTATCGATTATGGCCGTGTTGTCGGAAAATTCGGCCTTGGCTCCCAGGTCGGCCAGCAGATGGCATATGGTTTCAATATCCTTGAGGTCCGGGACATTGTGAAATACGAATTCCCCGCCGGTCAGGATGGTTGCGGCGATCATCGGCAAAGCGGCGTTCTTGGCGCCGCTGACGGCAACCTCGCCGCGCAGCGTGCGCCCCCCCCGGATAACGATTTCATCCACGGCGTATCTCCTTATGGGAAAATGGAAACACAAAAAAAAGCGCCGCACCGGGCTGTGCTTACGGTGCGGCGCATGGCGTAGCGTTGTGAAGGCTCCGGTGCGGCAGCTGGTATGTCAGAAACAATAGCAGGACTTTGGCACAGTCGCAGGGGCTTGCACCGTACCAACCTGCCGCCGCGATGGATTCAATGCCCGGAATTAATGCCCGGCATTTTCGTCTTCGCCGGCCGTGTCAATGATGGACTTCCCGATGCAATAGACCAGCCCCAGGCCGATTACAGCCGATGCATACCCCAGGGCGCCCATGAACAGGTAGTGCCCGATGTCCCAGTGCCATTCATATAAGAACGGAAACATATGTTATCCTCCTTGTCCGGATTGATCCGGCTAGTTGCCCGGATTCAGCTCTTTTTCCTGCGGAAACAGCGGCAGGTAGCGATACGCCAGTGATATGAGGATGATGCCGTAGGCGATGGGCAGAATGGAAGTGGCAACCTCCGTCCATGCCGGGGAATACATGAACCATTCCTCCTGAAAGGGCATCAGCGGCGCGGCCATGACCTGGAGCACCATCACCCAGCGGTTGATGAGCAGACCGATAATCGCCAGAATGGCCGCCCCGAAAAGAAGCTTTTTGTTTTCACGCCCCTTGCGGGTGATGAGAATCAATGCGGGCAGAAAACCGCATACGGCGATTTCGGCGACAAGAATCCAGATATTGTATAATGGATTGTTGGAATAAAAATCCATCAGGGCAAAGCCCATGGAAGGCGCTGTTACGGTTGCCCAGTAAATGGTGTCGATGGATTTGGCAATGATGTAGGTCAGCAGCATCCAGCCTGAAATTTTGGCAAGGAGATGGTACACGTCGTCCTTGACCAGTTTTTTCCGCGTAATGGCTTCTGTCAGACGGCACATGGACGCGGTAAAAAGCGGCCCCACGGCGGCTGCGGACCAGGTAAAGAGAAAGAAGGTCCACGGCCAGACGAAAAGACCTTCGCGGAACGCAAACGGCCGGCCGTACAATACGCCGGGGACGCCACCGAGGGATCCCTGGTGGAAGAAGGATAAAAATACGCCGGTGGCGGCGAATACCGCCATGATTTCATGCATGTTGTGGCTGAGATGATGAAAAAATCGGACCTTCTGGATTTTGGGATTTTCCAGCAGAACCGGAATGAACTCAATGATCAGCACGCCCAGGTAAACGGAGAGGCAAAAGGCCACCTCGGTCAGCATGGAATGCACATTCGCGTGCCAGAAAATAAACCATCCTCTCAGGGGTTGGCCCACATCGAGGCCGAGGATCAAAAGCGCCGAAGTATAGCAGACAACGCCAAGGATAACGGCGAAGTTGATGATGTTTTTGACGTTTTTAAGCCCTATGATATAGGCGAGAAAACCGGAGAAAAACGCGCCGCCGCCCAAGGCGATCACTGCAAGATCGGCCCAGATCCAAAGGGCGAAACCATATGCATTGTTCATATTGGTCTGGTTCAAGCCGTAGAACCAGATCCGGTACATGGCGTATACGCCCCACAGCACTACCAGGGCCGCAACTCCCAGCCACAGGAGAAATTGCCGGCTGCCGCAGCGTTTCACACCCTCGGGGATTGCTGGTGTCGTCATGATCTGTTCACTCCTTGCTCTCTATTTGTGCGTGTAAATCAAGTAATCGGTCTTGTTGTGTATTGCCGGGCCGTCGATCAGGCCTGTTGTTCCTCGGAAAATGCCGGCTGCTCATGTTCCAGGTAGTTGTCCGCGGCCCTGTGCACCCATTCCCGGGTGGACAGGTAGTAAACGCTCGGATTCGTGTTTAGCCGTTCGAGCAGGCGGAATGCATACCGGCTGTTTTTAAGCTTGTATACGGCGTGATCCGGGTTGTCCAGGTCGCCGAAGGTAATTGCGTTTGACGGGCAGGCCTGGGTGCATGCGGTCTGGTATTCGTCTTCGCGTATATCCTCGGGCCGTCCCTCGTTGTAGGCCTGTTGCCGCGCCCGTTGAAAGCGGTGGTAACAGAATGTGCATTTTTCAACCACGCCCCGCATTCTCGGGGATACGTCGGGGCTCAGGTATTTTTCCATATCCGCCGGCCATACCGGATCCCACCAGTTGAATTTGCGGGCGTGGTACGGGCAGGCCGCCATGCAGTAACGGCATCCGAAGCAACGGGTATAGATCTGGCTGACGATGCCGGTGGGATAGTCAAAGTCGGTTGCAACAGCCGGGCAGACCGATACGCAGGGGGAATGGCCGAAGTGCTTGCCGTCGCACTGCATGCAGGGTTTGGGCAGATAGCAGACCTCCGTATCGGGAAACGGTTTTCCGTTTGTCAGCTTGAAAACCTGGATCCAGTTGGTGGAAAGCATTTTAACGCTTTCCTCGTCCCGGAAGGAGATATTGTTTTCCGAGTAGCATGCCACCATGCAGGATGCGCACCCGGTGCACTTGTCCAGGTCGATGACCATCCCGAAGTGTCGTTTCTTGGTATGAGACGGTATTTTTTCCATCAGAAACCTCTTTTGGCTGTTGATATCAGGTACGGTGTAAACCGGTATTATGCCGAATCGATCATGCCTTTTTCAGTTGTGCCCGGATTCCCCATGCCTTGTTTATGCCGTAAGTGGGGTCCGCAACCGGCTGGAGCAATGCATTGACGTTGACTCCTTTGCCGGCGATATATCGGCTGTAGGCCGTGTGGCCAAGACCTGCGGGCATGGCTGCGAGCCCGGGCATGATGCCATCATACAGATCGACCTTTACCGAGGCTTTTCCCGCCGACGTCTCGATAACCGCCTCATCCCCCTGCTTCAGGTTGAGCTTTCCGGCCGTTTCCGGGTTGATCTGGATAAAGAGCTTCTCTTTTTTGAGCATGTCCGCATCGATGGTTTTGGTCATAAACGGCGGGTTGGCAACCGCGCCGGACGCAATCCGGGGGGATTTGTAGGCGATGAGGATGACCCCGCCGCTTGTCTCCTTCCCCGGGACGTCGGTTTCCTTGAAGCCGGGGAGCTTGGCCTCGTCCCCATTCCCGGTGGTATGGCGACGGGTCGGGTAGAATTCGTATTTCCCGGAATCGGTTGCAAAAGCGACGTCCAGGGCGGCCGGTTTTTCAACATTCTCCACGTAACCGTTTCGAGAAAGATCCCGGTACTGGTCTTTAAGGGCTTCTTTCAAAAATGCCTCGTAACCGTCCCATGGGAAGGAGTTGCTTATGGAACCGCCCATTTTCCGGGCGATGTCAATGATCGTGTCGCCGGTGTTGCGCGTATCGTACCGGGGGGATACCACCGGCTTGGAAAGGCCGGTAATGGGTTTCCCCACTCCTTCCGGTGGGGGAACATCCCGATACCCTTCCAGAAAATGATGATCGGGAAGGATGATATCGGCATATTGGGCCGTTTCATCCATGAAGCTTGAAAAGCTTACGATAAACGGTATTTTTGCAAAAGCTGCCTGCGCCGTCGTGCTGTCTTCCAGGGTATACACCGGGTTGGCGCCGGTTACCAGGAGTGCCTGGACAGGCAGGTCGCTTTCCTTTGCCGACATGAGGATGTCCGGCAGGAGGTTCAGCAGGTAGCGGCTTTGCGGGTACTTGTCGGTACCGGCCATATCTGCACGGGGTTTGGTCAGACCGGTGGATGCGATGCGGTCTTTTTCAACCGGGGATACCGTGTATTCGGGATCGGGAAAAACGATCATGCCGCCGGACTGGTTGATATTTCCGACCAGGGCGTTAAGGGCATGTACAGCCAGCGTCTTGTCAATGTCTGCCACAGCCCGGCATTCATTGTAGCCGCACACGGCAACGGGCTTTTGCGCCCGGGCGAAGTCCCTTGCCAGCGATTCGATCTGGCGGGCCTCCAACCCGGTGATCCCGGCGACTCTCGAGGGCGTGTACTCGCTCACCATGCGTTTGAAACCCATGTGTATGGCGCCGTTATCGTCGGTCCAGTCCTCAAAACCGAATGAATGGTTTTCAATGAAATTTCGGTTGTAGAGGCCGTTTTCAATAATCACGCGGGCCAGTCCCAAAGCAAGGGCGCCTTCGGTGCCGGGTTTGGCGGCCAGCCATTTTTTGGCTTTGGCCGCCGTGTTCGAGAGGCGCGGTTCCACCTGCACGAGCGTGTGCCTCCTGTCGAAGCGGCTGTAGGTGCTGAACTGGTATCCCGGGGCGCCGCCGCCGTCCAGAAGGCCGCAGCCGAAGCTCAGGATGAAGGTGGCGTTTTCCAGGTCGAACCCGACGTTTTTGTCCGAATGCCCCTGGGCAAGGTATGCGGCGGTTTCATGGGCATCCTGGCCGGAAGGCGTCCGGATGAAGTTGGGGGAGCCGTAGGCCTCGAGGAACCGTTTGAAAAGCAGGGGGACCGTTCCCTTGTCCGATCCGGATATGCATGCCACCGTGTGCGATTGGCCGTTTTTTCGAAGCGCATCGAGTTTGCCGGACACCTCGGATATGGCCTCGTCCCAGGAGACGGGTTCGAACTTGCCGGATCCGCGTTCACCGGTTCGTTTCATGGGGGAAGTAACCCTGGACGGTCCATACAGGTATTGTATTGAAGAATATCCCAACGGGCAGAGGCTTCCCCGGTTGATGGGATAGTCCTCGCTCCCTTCGATTTTTATGACGCGGTCCTTGATCATCCGGACTTTGATGCCGCAGCCGCCGGGGCACATCGTGCATACTGTCTCTTTCCAGGCAACCGGCCCGGTTTCCGGAACCGGTGTCCAGGGCCAGTTCTGCGTCCAAATGGAGAGGTCATCGGTTACTTTCCATGGCACGGGGGACAGGAGATGACCGGCTACCAAGCCTCCTGCAAGCGACAAAAAACATCTGCGATCGATTTTCATGGATTTACCCCTTATTTATATATCCAGGCACAAAATTTCATGGTTTGGTTCAACGTTCGGTTTACTTGTGACATTGAAAGCAGTTTCCCTTGCTGTCCGTTTGTTCCACGTGACAGTTCACGCAGTCCATCATTTTCATGCGAGGGGCGTATTCGGGTTCGCCCAGGCGGGACATGTTCCATCCCCATATGTCCCGGCTGTAGCCGGTAAGACGGTTTTCCTGGTAGGGGCGAAGGCTTTCAGACTCCCCGATATCCCCGTGGCAGGTCGCGCAGTCCATCTCCGCACCCTTGACATGGGGGGCATGGGAAAAATAAACGCAGTCGGGCTGCTTTGCATAGTTGTTCCAGGGAACCTCCTTGTCCTCCAGCACGTATTCTTCGGCGAATTTTTCCTCGTTCTCATTGATCCCCATTACGAAGCCGTGGCAGTCCCTGCATTCATCTAAGGTTGGAGAACCGGAAAAACTTCCGTCTTTCCGGAAGTAGTGGCAACTGTCGCAGCCGTCATATACCAGGTCCATGTGAAGGGCGTGATTGAAGTCAATCGGGTGGGGCACTTCCTTGTACAGCAGTTTCGGAAACCCGACCCAACCGCTGAGAAGACTGAAACCGAAGCCGATGATGAAGAAGGCAAGAATCACCCAGCCGGTAGCGCCTTTTTTCGGGGAAGGGTCGTTCGACGGGGTATTGCTGGTGTTGTCCGTTTGTGTACTCATGGGTACTCCGTCACAATCTGTTGGGGTTTGTCGTTTATATCCGCATATATTTGTAAATGGTTGCAAGTAAACCGGAACAGGATCATAAAAAGGGTTTTGGCGGGTGAATACGGAAATTCTGGTAAACTGTATACTCTTTTTACGAAACTGTCCAAATGTAGTAAAAAAAAACTGATATCTGTTTTGGGAAAAATTGTCAATAGAAATATGGAACGGGAAAGAAGGGCCGGAGGCCGGGCGCAGGCGGTTGAAGGGCGGGCAAAGCCTATGGGATCAGCATGCGCAGGGGCCGGTGGATTTTGGATCAAGCACGCCCCGTACGGGCACGGCGCCCCCGTGCCCGTAAAAAAATGCCGATCCTCTTTTTTGTGCCGCTAGAGGTAGCTGTGCAGACCCGGGAGCAGATTTACGCCGAAATACGTGAACAAAACCGCTGCAAAACCAAGGACCGAAATATACGCAAGCCTTTTTCCCTCCCATCCGCGCATGAGGCGTGCATGGAGCAGGGTGGCGTATATAAACCAGGTAATCAGGGACCATGTCTCCTTGGGATCCCATCCCCAGTACCGCCCCCATGCCTGTTCGGCCCAGACCGCGCCGGTTATAAGGCCCAGTGTAATCAGGAGAAAACCGAATATGACCAGCTGGTATGTCAGTTCGTCCAGAACCTTTACGGACGGGATGTGCCCCAGGATCCCGGAATCCGGGTTTTGGGATGCGTTTTTGATCAAAAACAGGATGCTGACGCAGAAGGCCAGGGTGAGGGCCGCATATCCGAAAAAGTAGGATATTACGTGCACGATGAGCCAATTACTCTGCAATGCCGGCATCAACGGCTGGATCTGGCTGCCTATGGAAGGCAGCGACGCATATGCCAGGGCCAGAAAGGCCGCAAGTGCGGCAAACATACCGATAACACGGATTTTATACCGGTATTCGACAAAAAGGTAGACAACTCCCATGGCCATTGAAAAAAAGGCCAGTGATTCATAGAGGTTGGACAGCGGTATATGGCCGTATCCCACCTGGTAGGTTTCCACCCACCGGAGGACGAAGCCAGCCGCATTGCCGGCTGTTGCAATGACCATGGCGGCGGTGCCGAGCCTTCCCGCGGTTTTTGACTTGAATATCCAGCCGATTGCGTAAAAAAAAGCCGCAATGCCGAAAATAAAAGTGACATACGATATAATTGATGTGCTATCCATCATCCGATAGGTCCTTTACGTGTTTTTGTGTTGCTGTATGATTCGTTCGATTTTTCCCGCGACCCTGTTGACGGCGATGTTGACGCCGGGACGACGGTTCGGGGATATGCCGGAAACCGTTATCGAAGTTGATTTCCCGTCGCTGCGGCGTGCTTCGATGCAGATTTGCCGGTGCGCCATGTAGAATGTAATTAAAAAACCGAAGATCATGATTACAAAGCTTGTATAAACAACCGGGATGCCGGGGTCTCTCGATATTTGAAGCCCGGTAAAGTATCGATAGTCCACGTTGTCCACATTGATGGTGAATTCCCCCTGCCGCATCCGGTCAAAGTTCGGGTGCTCGACGGGAAGTATCAGGGGCCTGGGGTTTCCGGAAGAGGGCGTCAGCATGCTGAGGTACGTGGGGCCGAGGTTGTGCCCCCGGAAGTTGAAGTTGTTGGAATAGTCTTCAACCGTGATCTTCCCTTTTCCGCCGGGGAGTGCGAGCTCTTCCCCCATGGATGCTTTTTTCGATATCTGGAGCCCGGAGGTATTGTCCGTAAAGATCAGTGTGAACGTCTCTCCCGGTATCCGGCCGTAGGTGGATTGAAAAATGTTAAACCCCTTGTACCGTATGGGACTGTTGACGATGAGGCTTCTTTTTTCGACGACTTCGTCGTTTTCGATGATGGCAAGTTCGGAACGGTATTCCTTCGGCATTCCGGACGGGTAGTGCTGGACGGAAAAATCGTCGCATCGCAGGCTGAAATCAAGCCCTACGCGGGCGTCGGAGTGCCGCAGTTTCATGGTGTTGGCCGTGTCACCGACCGGCAGGTTCATGTGTCCTTCGTATCCGAAAAGCGAGCTTATCAGCACGCCCAGTGCCAGCAGAAGAATGCTCAGGTGGATGATATAGGCGCCCAGTCTTGTCCAGCGCCCTTTTTCCCCGTATATGCGATACCCGTTTTTCATCGTTTCGACGCGGCAGTGCCGGAAATGCGCGTTCATGTAATCGTTCAGGGGTTTTTGCAGGTTTTCAGGGGTCTCCCCGGTTTGAAACGATTTGTGAGAAGCGCTTTTTTTGAAGCGATCCGCCCGGTATACCGGTTTTTCCGGAAAGATGATTTTCCATGTGGTACTCAGCCTGTCGATGGAGCAGACCACGATATTGACCATCAGCAAGGCGAGCAGCAGCTGAAACCACCACGAGCCGTACATATCGTAAAATTTCAGCGTTTGGAAAATTCCGTGCCAGAATTCCCCGTATTGCTGAAGGTACTGCGATGCCTGCTTGTGCTGCGGGATAAGGGTGCCGATAACCGATGTCAGCGCCAGGGTCAAAAGCAGAATCACGGAAAGTTTTACCGAGGCGAAAAAATTCCAGATCCGGTCGCTCAGGTTGACGGATTGAATGTTGTTATTCATTGCCTGTCCTTACAAATATATGAATATGCATCATTGTACTGCCTTGCAAAAGCGTCCTGATGTCAGGCGTTTTGGTGCGTCTGATACTTTCCGGGGATTGGCCGGATGCGTGTATATAACAGAACTTTTATGCGCTGGCAACCAATGATGGCAAAGAAAAAAGTCCAATATCTGCGTTGCGCTTCATCTTGAGAAATTTTACGTACGGCCAAGTACGCTCAATTCCTCAAGATTCGCGCGCCTTGATCTTGCGCTTTTTTTTGCCATCGAAAAAACGACTTTAACGAGTCCATCAACCAATGGTATTAAAAAAAATCCGCCGCCAGATGTCCGATTGTCCGCCAGTCCAGTCCGAGCATGCCGGCGGCGGCCCTGTCCACTGCCACCGGGTCGAATCCTGCGACCAGTTTTCCCGCCGGCGGATTGCATTCGGGCCCCCCCAGGTGATACGTCGCAAGGCCGACCGAAGCGTCAAGGACCGTCAGGTCCGCATGCCGGTAGTCGTTGATATCCATGATGGCCTGGTGAATGTCGATATGAAATTCGGCCTTGTTCCAGATGCCGCCGCTTCCGGCGTAATGTTCGGGCGGGGCAAATCCCACCATGTTTTTCATTGTTCCCGTAAAAACAGAGAGGCTGTGGGCTTTGAGCACCGGCACGGACACGATGAAATGGCTCATGGCGATTTCCGGCATATAAAATTCCGGAAACCGTCTGCATTCCTTGTTTTCAAGACGGACCAAGGGGATGTCGCAGTCGTTTAAATCGACAAGCCCGACATTTTTGTCGGATGCAAGGCGGGTAAAACCCAACTGGTGAAACACTTCCATTGTATTGCACCCCGGGTTTCCCGTCCCCTCGGCAATAACGATTTCTGCCCGGCTGAAGGACCGCACATAATCGATTATCACCCCGCAGCATGCGGGGGATGTCGTCACCGGGAAGGACTGGTTGGAAACCAGGTTGGGCTTGATCAATACCGCGTCCTGTTCCGATAGAACTCGGCCGGCGTCAATTGTTTCGAGCGCTTCGAATACGGAAGTGCGGTAGTCGATGAAGTCGACAATGGCCGGCGGTGTCATGGCTTTTTCTCATTTTCTTCGCCAGTGTCACCGTTTTCCCCGGTTTTTGACGGGTAAAAAAGCAGGGTGGCTGCCGCCTCGCCATCAAGATAGGCCGCAGCCATATTGTTGATATCGGAAACGGTTATGGAGGAATAATCCATGAATATCGTCCGGCTCCACGCCAGTTGCGCGGGATGGCGCGCGGCGCCTTTCAGCACCGTGTTCAGCCAGTAGGTATTCGTCTTCACCTGACTGGTGATACCGGCAAGGATCGGCTTCACGGCTCTTTCGAGCTCGTCTTCGGTGATGCCCTTCCCCTTGATATCTGCCGCGATCTTCCTGATTTCGTCTTCAATCAATGCCGGGTTGTCCGGATCGATAATCACATAGGCATTGAACAGGCCGTATCCTTTATATGCGCGGCTGGGGCTGCTGTAAGCCCCCTGGCTGTATGTCGCCCCGAGTTCGTCCCGGATTCTGATCCGCATCCGGTCGGAAAAAACCGCCGCCAGGGTATTCAGCCGCCTTGTTGTTTCTATATCGTACATGTCCGTGGTGGGATAGGAGACCATCAGCAGTGCTCTTTCCATCCGGGTAGGCACCGCATGCTCCAGGCGCCGGCCTTCGGGAAAAACGGGGCGGCGATCTTTTTCAACCGCGTCTTTTTCGGGCGGGGGCGCCACTGCTGCCGGAAGGGTGCCGAAACGCTCGGCAACGCGTTCGATCACCATTTCCGGGTCGATATCTCCCGTCACGGCGATTTCCAGCGCCGATGTTTTTTTTGCCGTCTCGATCCAGGTTTCAATATCTTGTAATTCATTGGCGGTGAGGGTTTCAAAATCCGGCAGACCGAAGCGGGTATCCCCTCCGGCCAGAAACCGACTCCCCTTGAGCGGCAGTCCCCCCTCGATGGAATGGGCAAGCGATTCATATTCACGCTCGAACTGCCTGACGGCCCTTGTGAAGGCGGACTCCCGGTAGCCCGGGTCCACCATGTGGGCATAGAGCATTTCCAGCAGCAGTCCGGTTTCATCGGTCACCGACTGGCCGGAAAAATCAAAGGCGTCGGCCTCAACGGAAAAAGATACGCTGGTGTTGGTGCCGGCAAGGGCCCTGCGGAGCTGTTCCCTGTCCATGGCGCCAAGTCCGCCTAAATTGACGACGCGCTGTGCGATTTTGCCAAGGCCTTCGTTTTCCCGCGGTTCACTGCGCCTGCCGTCCCCAAAACGCAGGGAGGCCAGCACTTGGTCGGCCCTGAAATCCGTCTTTTTCACGAAAAGGGTAACGCCGTTTTCAAAAAGAACGCGGGTGACGCCAATATCTTCCATATCCACCCGGGACTGGATCTCACCCCGTTTTTCCGGGTGTTCGAGATAGGGGAACGATAGGGCATCTGCCGCTTCCGGTTTTTTCACGTCCTGCTGCCGGCTTTGATGGTAAACGGAAAGAATGGTTTCTTCCGGTAATTGTTTTCTGTTTTGCCCCACTTCTGCATTTCCGGTAACGATTACCAGCCTGTGGTCGGGATGCCAGGCCTTTCGGAAGGCCTCGTGCAGCGATTCTTTGGTTGCTGCGTCTATCACCGGCTGGAGCAGTGCCAGTCTCTCCTCTGCAAGGATCAGTACCCGCTCCTGGTTTATATTATGTAAAAAACGGCGGGCAATGCTTCCGCTTTCCCGTGTCGGCGCCGCCCTTGCCGCCCGTTCAAGCTCGGCAATAAACTCATTTTTCACCCGGTCGACTTCCGATTCGGTGAACCCGTATGTGAGGGCTTTTCTCAGGTTTCTTTCCAGTTCGCCAAGGGAGTGTTCCCATTTTTCCGGGGCGCACCGGGCGCTTATCTCGGCGGTTCGGACATGCAGGAACGAATGCCCCGAGTTGATCCCTGCACTGGTAAACGGCGCATCCGGGCGGTCAAGGAGAACTTCTATGCGATGGTTGACGATCTTGTTGGCCATTTGTTCCAGCAGCCGGTTTTTCCGGTAGAGGGCGCCGTCTATCGGCAGATCGTCTCTGGTGACGACTTCAATGGCTACCCGGGTGCTGCCGCTTTCCGCTTCATGGTGATAGAAAGACTTGACGCCGCTGTGTTCGAAATCTCCGAAAGCGGGGCGCGGTTTTTTCGCAGCCCGCGGTTTGATATCTGAAAATCGTTTTTGGATATGCGTTTCCGCAATATCGGCATCAAAGTCGCCGACCATGACGATGATCATGTTTTCCGGCCGGTACCACGAGTCGTAAAATGTTTTGAGGAGATCCCGGTCCGCGGCGTTGATTACTTCCGAAGTGCCGATAGGCATGCGTTCGACTACCCGGGTTCCGGGCAGTTCGAATGCCAGCGTTTCCTTGAATGTCCGGTATGCCGGTGAATCCCGGGTTCTTTTTTCCGCAAGGATCACCGATCGTTCACTGTTGACCTGTTCTTCCGGTATCAGCCCCCCGGCTGCGTAATCGCGCAGTACAAGCAGCGCCTCGGAGATGCTGTCCGGGTCCCCCTCGGGGAGGTCGATGTCGTATATGGTCTGATAAAAACCCGTGCTTGCATTGACGTCCGGCCCGAATTTCATGCCGATTCGCTGGAAATATTTGACCAGTTCTCCCGGCGCGAAATTCTCCGTTCCCAGAAACAGCATGTGTTCAAGGAAATGGGCGATACCGCGTTCGTGTTCTTCCTCATGGTAGGCGCCGGCCTGGATATTCAGGTGCATGGAGACCCTGTCTTCGGGTTTTTCATTTTTCTTCAGCACGTATCGGACACCGTTTTCAAGCCGTCCGAAAATAATCCCGGGTGCAGGATCGAGATCCGTGTACTGGTGCGGCCACTTTTCTTTTGATGCGTGACCCGGGACCCCTTTCAATTCCTGCTGGCTGTCAACGGCCGGGGTTTCGGAAGGATAAACGAACCCGGCCGGAAGCAGCAGGGCAACCGCCAGCCATGTGCTGAAGGCGGATCTCAATATTTTTCTGATTGTCATGGCAATTCCATATAAATGCGTTGCGGTACAAAAAGCAGCCTCCCTGCACCAGGGCGCCGTGAAACGTAAAGGTAATATCTGTCCCGTTCACCGTCAAGTCCAACCTCCGCCGATAGGGAGATTTTATTTCTTGCGGGAACCGGAGGCGTATGTTATTGAGCAGAACAAATCCGTATTGACGACTTCGCAAAAAGTCCAATATCTGCGTTACGCGCAATTTTTGAAGAATCTCACGTACGGCTAAGCCGTACGATCAATTCTTCAAAAATTGCACGCGCCTCGATCTTGAACTTTTTTCAAAGCCGTCTGATCAGGACCTTTTACGTGCATCCGTATTTCCTGGCGGAAAAATACTGTTTTGAATCGATGCCGCGCCTGCGCTTCAGCAGCGTTTTGAAGGACAGCCATCACAACAGTGGTAATGCCCATGCCCTTAGAATATATTATTTTAGCCCTGGGGTTTATCGTCGGTTTTCACATGTCGTGGAATATCGGGGCAAACGACGTGGCAAATTCCATGGCCTCCGCTGTGGGGGCCAAGGCGATCACGCTGCGGCAGGCCATCATCATTGCAGGCATCCTGGTCATTATTGGCGCGGCATTTATCGGCGGGCACGTGACCGATACCATCCGAAGCGGCATCATCTCCCCGAGGGCGCTGGATGATCCCCGTACAGCACTGATCGGTGCTTTTTCCGCCCTTGTGGCCGCTTCCCTCTGGGTATCCTTCGCCACATGGAAGTCGCTTCCCGTTTCGACCACCCATTCCATTGTCGGCGCAATGGTGGGTTTCGGCCTGATCACGGGGGGCCTGGAAATGATCAACTGGGGCGTACTGGGCGCCGTTGTCGGAAGCTGGGTTATATCGCCGGTTTTCAGCATGATCATCTCCTTTATCATGTTCAGGATTATCGTCCGGTTCGTGCTTACGCGGGTGGATGCCTTTGCTGCAGCGCTTCGGCTGTCCCCCGTCTTTATCGGCACTGCCGTTTTTGTTATTGTCATGTCGTTTCTGTTTAAAACCCCCATGGGCAAGGCAATCGCCATGGGGGATATCACTGCTGCCCTCATGGCCTCGGTGATCGGTATCGCAGGCGGCCTCGGCGGGCGCAGGCTGTTGACCTGGCTTTTTTCGAAAAAGGAAGAGACCGGCCGCGATCCGGAAATGATATTCCGGACGATCCAGGTCGGCACGTCGTGTTACGTGGCGCTGGCAATCGGCGCCAACGATGTTGCCAATGCTGTGGGCCCTCTTGCCCTGATCTATTTTTTGACGAAAACCGGTGAAGTGGGCGCAACGATCCCCGTACCCTATTACCTGTTGCTTTTTGGCGGGGTCGGCATTGCCACCGGCATTGCCATGGGGGGGGCGAGGGTGATTCGGACAGTCGGTGAACGGATTACGCTGCTGACCAATACGCGCGGCTATTCCGTTGACTTTGCCGCGGCAACAACCGTTCTGGTGGCATCGAAAATGGGCCTTCCGGTATCGACGACCCATGCCGCAGTCGGCGGTGTCATGGGCGTCGGCCTTGCAAGGGGCATTGAAGCGGTCAATTTTTCGATTATATTTAAAATTATGATATACTGGATATTGACTGTTCCTGCTGCGGCCCTGACGAGTATGGTGGTGTTCAAATTGATTCAGACAATTGTGTAAGTAACCCGGTTGTATACGTAACCAGGAGGCGTTATGCGTATTCCTTTGCTGTCTTTGTTTACCCGGTCACCGTTTGACCAGCTGCAGGAGCATGCTGAAAAAGTAAAAGAATGCGCATGGGCTTTTCAGCAGGCCATTGAATGCTATGCCTCCTCGAAATGCGAGGTTTTCGAGGATCATCGCCAGCAGGTGATACGGCTTGAACACGAGGCCGATGACATCAAGCGCAGTATTCGCGGCCATTTGCCCAAAAACGTGATGCTTCCCGTGGAAAAATTTCAGTTGTTCCGGTATTTGCGGGAGCAGGACTCCGTTCTTGATTCCGTGCAGGAGTCGTTGAACTGGCTGTCCTTCAGGCCGGACACCGGCATACCGGAGCTGCTTGAAAAGGAGCTTTTTCTGCTTGTTGACGCGGTGGTGGAGCCGACGGAGGAGCTGAGCCGCATGGTCGGGGAAGCAAGGCTTTATTTCAAGAATTTTTCAGAAAAACAGCGCAGCAAGGTAAAGGCAATCATCGGCAATATCCGGCAGATGGAGCATGAGGCGGATCAACGGGAGCATGCGCTGCTGCGCAAGATTTTTCAGGTTGAAACCGATCCGGTGGCGGTAATCCACATGATCAAACTCGCCCAGATTATCGGCTCCATAGCCGATCATGCGGAAAATGCGGGCGACATGATGAGGGCCATGCTTGCCCGGTAGCTTCAGGGCGGAAAATGTTAAAAAAACGCCCATTTGATATAGAAGATCAAAACCCCCCAGCTGACAATACAGGCAAGGTAAGAGTACCAGTTGATCTTCCGCTTGGCTTTTCCGTGGCGATCCACATCGCCGACCCTCGTCCTGCAGGAATAGCAGCGCGTGGCCTCAATGGGAAGGTTGATATGGCACTCCGGGCAACGCTTGACAAGGAATTTTTCCTGCGATTTATCGCTGGTATCGGCCGTGCGCACTCCCATTTTTTCTCTCCGAAAAATCAGGATGTTCTGTGGTTGTGAAAACACCGTTTGCCAAAATACCGCAAAATTACTCACCCTGAGGCGGATCAGTTGAACTGTTGTGAAAACCTGTCCGATATTTTGATATCACTGTTTTTCCGCAGTGCCGCCATCCAGTTTTCAAACGTTTCCTGCTGTTTTCTGCCGGCCAGCCGGGATGTCACCTGGTCCTTTTTTTCCATAAACGTCGATTCCTCCGGCACTTTTTTCGCCGCAAGGCGAATTGCCAAAAACCGGCTGTCAATACGCAGGGGTGTATCGTGGATGCCGGAAACGTTGCCGATGTCAAACGCCGCCTTGGCGAAGGCAGGCGCCTGTCCGAGGCCGGGAACCGGTTCGTTCCGGTTGAAAAATCCGGTCGATGCAATGTTCCGGTCCGCATTTTGCGCCGCTTCAGTGAAGGATCCGGTTTCCCGGACGTTTTCCAGGAACGATGCCGCCGCACTTTCGGCCGCAGCAATGCGTTTTTCTTTTTTCAGATCTTCTTCCACAGCCGTTCTTATTTCTTCAAGCGCCGGTATTTCCGCTTCCTTTCTATCGATCGGCTGCAGAAGGCAATATGCGCCGTTGATTTCAACCACGTCGCTGATCTGTTCAAGGGCCAGATCAAAAGCGGCTTTTGAAAAGGCTTCTTCCCCCTTGATGTTTTCCGGCCCTTCTTCCCTGGTGAAAAACTCGGTGGTTTCAATGTCATATCCGAATCGCTTTGCATTTTCCACCAGGTCGTCGCCGTCAAAGCTGATGTCATACATCTCCATTGCCCGTTCATAGGCAATATCGGCCGATTTTTGCCGGGCCAGCTGCTTTCTGATGTCGTTTTTGACGGACTCGAGCGGCGTGACAGATTCGGGCTGATACGCTTCCAGGCGGGTCACATGCCAGCCGAAGCGGGTACGCACAGGCTCCCCGATTTCTCCGGGCTCCAGGGAAAAGACCTTTTCCGAAAAAGGGGCTACCATGTCCTGCCGGGTGAACGTTCCCAGCCGGCCGCCTTCCTCCCTGCTCGGGCCGTCGGAGTAGGTGCGGGCCAGTTCGGCAAAATCCTGTCCGCCGGCGGCCTTTTCATATACCTCAAAGGCGATTTTCTTTTTTTCTTCAACGGTTTCGGGATCCGCGTTTTCCGGTATCTGGATCAGAATGTGGCTTGCCGTTGCGGTTTCCTTCGTTTGGTAGTCGTTTTCGTTTCGGGCGTAGTAGTCCGCGATTTCTTCCTCGGATACCTCCGCTTCGGCGATAAATTTTTCAGGATCAAAGCGGATATAACGGGCTTTTACCCGGGCAGGGGTCCTGTAATCGGCCTTGCTTTGCTCATAATAGGCGGCAATGTCATTCTCGGAGAGTTCTATATCCTGGAAATCGGCCGGCGAGAAGGTTATGTAGTCCACGTTGATTTCGGTGTTTTCCCATTCGAACCAGGCGCGGGCTTCGGCTTCCGACACGGTCACCGCGTTGGTGACGAAATGTTGCATCTGCCGGGCGATAATCGATTCTTTCTGCATGCTTTCAAACTGCTTGGGGGAGAGGCGGTTCCGGCGCAGCAGCACATTGTATTTTTCCGTGTCGAAGCGGCCGTCGGTCTGGAACGCGGGTATGCGGGCGATGGCTGCAACAAGGGCTTCGTCCGGCACGGTAAGGGATTTTTCCTGCGCCACCTGCAAAAGGAGTTTTTTGTCGATAAGCGAGTTGAGCGCCTGTTGTTCCAGATTCAGCCTCTGGAGAAAATCGTCGTCAATGCTGCCGCCGAACTGCTGGCGAATGTTGTCCATAATATCGGCATACATCTGCTGAAATTCTTCAATGGTAACCGACTCGCCGTTGACGGTTGCGATCTCTTCGGGGCTGCGGCTCAGAAAGGAGCCCGCACCCATAAATACAAAGGCCAAAACAATGATCATCAGCAAGATTTTCATGCCAAAGGACTGGGCGCTGTTCCGCAATGCATCAAGCATGTTCAATAATTCCTTGTGTAATTCTTTTAATGTACGACGATGGCGCCGTTATCCGCAGCCACCTTTTACCGATTCCGCGACATTTTGGAAGAGGGTCCGGAATGGCAAACGAAACAATTGATTATGAAGCCAATCGCATAAGACTTTTTCGCGGGGGAAGAACAATCATACGCGCAATATACTCTTAATTGTTATCGCCTATTTTGTCAATCCTTTATATATGTTTCGTCCCGGGCGTTGCTCGCGTGAAAAGGATGAAAAGGTCACTCGCCGTCAAAAAGCCGGCACCGGAAAAGGGGAGAAAACACGGATATGGAAGGAATCAAAAAATGATAAAATCTTATTGACAAGACCCGCCTGAATTTTTTATGTATGGGATTCATCCTGGGGCTGTAGCTCAGCTGGGAGAGCGCCTGACTGGCAGTCAGGAGGCCAGGGGTTCAAGTCCCCTCAGCTCCACCATAAAATCAAAGGGGTTGCGCAAGGGCGCAACCCCTTTTTTGCTTCTTCCCCCGCTTTGTGCCATCCTCTTTTTCAAGACTTCAGGCCGTTTACCGGGTTTTTATGTTCCTGTAAATGGTGTATTCCGCTTCAACCCCGTCGATGGCGATAATATCCGCCTCTATTGCTTTGCGTTCTTCGCTTTCAATCCACGCCTGCCAGTCTTCAAGGGAGAACCAGGAGCTGATCGTGACGATTTCATTGGGCCCTTCGATGGCTTTCAAATATTCCCCGGAAATATATCCCGATTGATCGGTAACCCTTTTTCGGATTCTCCTGATCTGGGACAGCAGTTCTTTTTCCTTGTCCTTCGGATATCTGCGTTTGATAAAGACTTTTACGGCCATGATGCACCTCCTTGTACGCTGTTGATCGCCGTCGCCGGAAAGGCGCCCGGCGGGAAAACATTTGCCGGGGATATATCCCAAATGGCATCAGGCGTGCGGAGATAAGCAGAAACGGGCGGTTCTGGTTATGAGTGCCATATATCTAAAAAGTAGGCGCAATTGTATTTAAAGTCAAAATGCCGGCAATAATACCCAATTGCGGCAGAAGATGGATTCTCCGTGGTTTTTTCTTTGATCGGGTGGGCATTATGGGGTATAAAAGCACAACATTTGCCGCGGATGGCTTCAGGCATCGGCTATGGCAGGGTATGAATGCATGCGGCGATGGGGCAAATTGCGGGAAGGGCTTGTAATCAAGAAAAAAGAGATATTCCAGGTTGAAATCCTTATGGAGGCGTTATGGAATCCGGTAAAGTCGGTCAACGAATACAATCGTTTATGGCCCGAAAAGAAATGGACCTCGGAATGCTGGCAGAAAAAACCGGTCTGACCGCCGATTTTTTGAAATCGGTCGTCGAAGACAATGTATATCCTTCCCTGGGGCCGCTTTTGAAAATCGCACGGGCGCTCGATGTCCGACTCGGCACCTTTCTGGACGATCAGTTCAGCGAAGATCCACTGATCATGCGCCAGGAGAACCGAAAAAGTGAACTCAGCATGCTGCGAGGGAAGGACAAGCCGGTGGACCTGAAGTTCTACTCTCTGGGAAAAGGTAAAAGCGACCGGCGCATGGAGCCGTTTTACGTGGAGCTGCTGCCGGAATCCGCAGAGGAAAAAAATCTGTCCAGCCATGAGGGGGAGGAATTCATCGTGGTGCAAAACGGCACGGTGGAGGTTATTTACGGCGAGAAGACCTTTACCCTGGGGGTCGGGGACAGCATATATTACAATTCGATCGTACCGCACTGCGTCAGCTGCAAGGGTGAGCAGCACGCATCGATTTATGCGGTTTTATATATTCCGGAATAGGAGGGTACATGAACGAAGCATTGCGCAGCGTCACCCTGGGCGAGCTCCTCGATGAAGCCGTCGAGCGATTTCCCGAAAATGATGCCGTTGTCTATGCGGACCGCGATTTACGCATGACATATGCCGGTTTTGGTGCGCTGGTGGATCGGCTGGCCATGGGGCTGATGGCTTTGGGGGTTGAAAAGGGGGAAAAGGTGGCGGTGTGGGCGACCAATGTTCCCTACTGGGTGGCGCTCCAGTTTGCAACGGCAAAGATCGGAGCGGTGCTGCTCACCGTGAACACCAACTATAAAAGCGCGGAACTGGCCTATCTTTTGGAGCAGTCGGAGACCGAGAACCTCTTTTTAATTAACGGATACATGGATACCGACTACCTGCAGACCGTGTACGGGCTGGTTCCCGAACTCAAGACGCAGAAGCGCGGCAGCCTGCAGAGCGAAGCCTTTCCCCGACTCAGGCGCGTGTTTTTCCTCGGCCCGGAAAAGCACCGGGGCATGTACGCCCTTCCGGAAGTGCTGGCCATGGCGCCCATGACGTCCCGGGACGACTATGAGAAGCGCCGCGCCGGCCTTGACTGTCATGACGTGGTGAACATGCAGTATACGTCCGGCACCACCGGATTTCCCAAGGGGGTGATGCTGACCCATTACAATATCGTCAACAACGGCTTCTGGATCGGTGAAAATCAGCGCTTCACAAACACCGACCGCGTGTGTCTCCCGGTCCCCCTGTTTCACTGCTTCGGCTGTGTGCTGGGCGTTCTGGCCATCGTCAGCCATGGCGCCACCATGGTGCTGCTGGAAAAATTCGATCCAATCCAGGTAATGGCGGCCGTGGAAGCCGAAAAGTGCACGGCGCTGTATGGGGTGCCCACCATGTTCATCGCCGTATTAGACCACAAGCTGTTTGACAAGTTTGATTTTTCCACCCTGCGCACGGGGATCATGGCCGGCTCGCCATGCCCGGTGCATGTCATGCGCCAGGTGATGGACAGGATGTACATGAGGGAAATCACCATATGCTATGGCCTTACGGAAGCCTCCCCTGTTATTACCCAGACGCTGCCCGACGATGATATCAGAAAGCGCACGGAAACGGTGGGGCGCGCCATGCCGCATATCGAGGTGAAGATCATCGATCCGGATACCGGCCGGGAATTGCCTGCGGGCGCGCATGGCGAAGTCTGCTGTCGCGGTTACAACGTGATGAAGGGGTACTACAATATGCCCGAGGCTACGCAAAAAACGATCGAAGCGGACGGCTGGCTGCATACCGGGGACCTTGGCGTGATGGATGAAGAGGGATACCTGTCCATTACCGGCCGGCACAAAGACATGATCATTCGCGGGGGGGAAAATATCTATCCCCGGGAGATCGAGGAGTTTCTCTATGGGCTCGACGGTATCGTGGATGTCCAGGTGGCCGGTGTGCCGAGCAGGAAGTACGGCGAGGAAGTGGGCGCGTTTGTCATTAAAAAGGCCGGTCTGGACATCACCGCCGAAGATATCCGGGATTATTGCCGGGGCAGGATCAGCCGTCATAAAATTCCAAAGCACATTGCCTTTGTGGATTCCTACCCGATGACGGCGAGTGGAAAAGTTCAGAAATACAAGCTCCAGGAGCTTTCGGTGGAACTGTTCCCGGGGCCGGACCGTATGCCGGTGGAAAAAGTATGACGCCTGCGCCGCTCCTGGAGCAGGCGGAAGTGCTTTGGGGGAGAGAAAAAATGATCGATGTCAATGAGGCCTCCAGCAAGGCCATAGCGCATTTGAAAAAGCTGTACCCTGAGCAGGACCTGGGGAAAATTCTGTTCGAGGAAGCGGAGCTTACGGACGATGACCGGTTCTGGATCATCACGATCAGCTACAAAAGTCCGGTCGCGGCCAGCGGCGTTGGGCAATCCGTATTTGTCGGCGACCGGAGCCGCAAGGTGTTCAAAATGCTTTCTGAAAACGGGGAGATCCGGTCCGTCAAGAATCGTGAAGTCAAGTAGGCGCTCCCTGCCGTGCGTGTCATGGTGAGCGCATGTCATAGCGACAAAACAAGAAGGCGTTACGGGGAAGACGCCGGATCGGTTTCTTCCGTATAGAGCACTTCGGAGAGCACCCGGGCAAGGTCATCTATTGTGTATGGTTTGGAGAGGACCCCGCTGAATCCATACTCCCGGTAGCTGCCCATGACCATATTCTTTGAGTACCCGCTCGAAACCAGTGCGACCGCTTCCGGATCGTAGGCCAGAAGGCGGTTGATCGCCTCCCTCCCTCCTGTACCGCCGGAAACGGTAAGATCCATGATTACCGCGGAAAAGGGGGCGCCTTCCTCTTTTGCCTGGCGGTATTTTTCCACGGCAGCGGTCCCTTCATTGACGCACACCACGTCGAATCCCAGGTGAGTGAGAAGCCCTTCGGCAACTTCTCTTACCACCTCCTCGTCGTCCATGACCAGGATTCGTCCCCGCAGCTTCTTTGGCACCCGGGACCTTTTTTTTCGGGAAGCGACTTCCCCCTCGCTCGCCGGGAGGTAGACATGGAAGCTGGTCCCTTGGTTTTCGATCGATTCGACTTCGATATGCCCCCCGTGTTTTTTAACGATGGAATAGCATATGGACAGCCCCAGCCCGTTTCCCTGCTCCTTGGTGGAAAAATAGGGGTCAAAAACGCGGACCAGGTTATGCCCGGGGATGCCCAGCCCCTGGTCCGTGAAGGTAATCCGAACGTAGCGCCCCTCGGACAGGGGGAGCCATTGTATGCAGTCCAGGTTGACCGCCGAAATGACAAGCTCCCCCCCCTCGGGCATCGCCTGAATGGCATTGATGACCAGGTTATGGATGACCTGGACGATCTGGTTTGTGTCCACCTCCACCGGCCAGAGCCCTTTTTCGATATGGAAACGGGTCGTGACCGCGCTTCCGGAGAGAAGGAAGTCGATGTTTTCATATAGGAGATCCCGAATGGAGGCTTGTTTTTTCACCGGTTCGCCGCCGCGGGAAAAAGTGAGCAGTTGGCGCGTGAGGCTGACGGCCTGAACCGATGCCTGTTCGATGCGGTCGATGACGGGGGCGGTTTTGGGATCGTCCTTGTCGAGAATGGTCCTGAGAAGGGAAAGGTTGCCGATGATGGCGGTAAGGAGGTTGTTGAAATCGTGGGCGATCCCTCCGGCCAGAAGGCCGATGGATTCGATTTTTCCGGCCTTCTGGATCTCCTTTTCAAGCTTTATTTTGGCCGTGATATCGCGCACGGCAAAAACCATCCCCTGCTTTCCTCCCCCCGGGGGGCGAAGGGGGGCGCCGGCAATCTCCACATCGCAATCGGAGCCGTCGCCGCATTTGAGCCTTACGGGGCTGGTTGTAATGGGTGGCTTTCCGGAATACTCCGCAATAGAGGTCATTTCGTCGCCGTTTGCCGGGAAGCTATCCGGCGGAAGCCCTAACAGTTCCTTTACTTCAAGGTCAAGGGCTTCTTCCTGTTTCCGTCCGGTCAGGTGCTCGGCCGCGACGTTCATCATGATGACGCGCCCCTGGATGTCCGTGGCGATCACCGCGTCGCTGATGGATTTGAGGATAGCGGCAAGCTGCTCCTTTTCTTCGCCAAGGCGTTCATTCAGCTGGATCTGGGCTTCCTGCGCATCGGTCAGATCCCGGTTCAATGCCGCAAGTCTCTCATACTGGTTTTGTATTTCGTTGTACTGTTCGACGATGGTCTGTTCCGCCTGTTTCAGGGACGTAATGTCGGATATGATCGCAATCACGCCCGGCCGCCCCCCCACATTGATGCGCGAGGCCGAAAAAGAGCAATCAATGATCGTGCCGTCCTTTCTGCGCAGCTGCCCTTCGTATTTCGTGGGCACGTCTTCCCCCCTGAGCCGCCTCCGGTAGTAATCGCCAACCAGGGGTTTCCCCAGGGGCGTGTCCGCCAGGATATCGTCAATCGTGAGGGACGCCAACTCCGTTTTTTCGTATCCGAGCATTTCCATGAGCGGTGTGTTGGCTAAGACCGGACGCTCCCCTACCATCATGACGATTCCGTCATGGGCGTTTTCCACCAAACTTCGGTATTTTTCCTCTGAATCGGCCAGGTCTTCCACTGCTTTTTCCCGTTCCCGTCGAATGACATTGATTTTGTCGGCTACGGCAAAGGAGAAAAGAAGCGCCATTAGGACCATCCCAATCTGGCTGGACCAGTTGGTAATGAATGTTTGCGGAAGAAAGCCGTATGCCCTGATCGCAGCGAGCATTGCGCCGATGAAAAATGCGAGGCATGCAAGGAGATAGTAGCGGGCCTCACGGTATCCCCGTGTCAGGGTAAGAATGCCGGCGATGATGACCATGGCTCCGGTGAGCAGGGTGAGCAGGGCAACGGCACGCACCGTGTGGAAGTAATCGATAACAAAGGAAAGGGGCATGAGCAAAGCGGCAAGAACCATGACCGGGATAAGCAGCCGGTTCAGACGTGGAAGACGTTTTCCCGTATTGAGAAAAGCGCGGGCAAACTGAAGGGTTGAAAGATTTGCCGCGGCCAGGAGAAATGGGTATATGTCATTTCCCCATCCAGGGTTTCCAGGCCAGAAATACTGGAAGGACAGCCCGGCGTTGGTCATTGAAAAGAGGCCGGCAAAGACGATAAAAAAGGTGAGATAAAGATAGCTTTTTTCCCGGATCGAAAAAAATATGAAAAGGTGGTAAAGGGCCATGGCAAGGAGGATGCCATAGCTGAAGCCAAGAATCAGGGTTTCCTGGTTCATCATTTTCTGGAACATAGAGGGGGACCATGCCATGAGCGGAACGGTCAGGGAACCGCTCGATTCCACCCTGAGAAAATAGGTGCGTTCGCCCGGCGGCTCCGTAAGGGGAAAAGCAAAATTTCGGTAGGACACCATCCGATTGTCAAACGGGAGGCGATCCCCCGTTTCCATGGCGAGATATTTACCGTTATCCGGAATATAGAGTTCAAGAAAGTCGATAAGGGGATAGTTGAATTCAAGGACCCACTCTACAGGCACGGTATTGTTGTTTGTTACCCTGAACATGAACCAGTAGGCATTTCTGGAATATCCGAAGCTCGGGTCTCCGCGGCGATCCGGGACGGGTTCGAATTGCCCGGCCCGGCTTGCCACTTCGCCGATTTCCGCGTGCCCGGTGGGGTCCACGAGATAGGAAAGGTGCTGGGTAAAAGATTGTCCATCCATACCGTGGTCGACGATCAGGGGGGATGGCGCATGCCGGGGGGCGGCAAAGGCAAAGGCCCGTGCGCACATGAAGCATAGGACAAGGACGGACAGCAGGAGCAAAAGTCTTGCCTGGGGCGTCACATGTTTCTTTCCATTCAGCATGGGCGCCTTGTCCTTTATCCCCGCCAGCAGATGGAACACGGGAATATTTATCGTGTCTATACAAGAATGCAAAAATTAATATCGATAATTTGTAACGATACCAGCATTCGGCCCGTATGTCAATTTTCAACGGCCGTCGTGTCAACGGCCGCCGGGGGGGGGCGGCGGCCGTTTTTTCCGGCAGGGGATATGAAAGCGCTTCAGAAGGCGGCACGAATAAGCCGGTACGTAGCCGTCAGGGTCACCACGATGATTTTTCCGGGCATCATCATCAGCAGGAGTACAAATTTTTGCCGGTTGATATTGTCGGAATAGGCAAACGGATTGTTCACCAATCCCCCCAGCCATCCCATATCGTTCCAGTCGACGTCAGGCGATTGGAATGTCGCGCAAATGGCGACATAGGTGCCCACAATGACCCAGTACATGGGGTTCAGCGCTTTTACCATCCTGGCGGTGGCCGCCTCTGCATCGAATATCGCGGGGTCGGCGCCTGAAAAGAGCGACGGGATGTGAACAAGCAGCAGGTATGGCACGACAACGAGCGCGGCGGAAACGATCCAGAGCCCCCCGAGCTTCAGCCACATATAAGGCGCCGGATTCGGCGCATCCCCGGAGACCGGGATATCTGCGCTTTCCTTTTTTTCAAGCTGCTCCTTTCCCCATCCGCAGTGCTCGCAGTAAAACACTCTTTTTGTATCCTGGGTGCCGGGGCGGCTTTGGTCGATTCGCGTCAGGGCCTGATTGCATCGGGGACAGTCCATGGGGCGGTCCTTTCCTTTTTTGCAACCCCTTCGTGCCCTATTTTCGTTGTTTGGCCCTTGCATTTCGCAGAAGACCGTTTTCAGGGCGATCGGGGGCAATTGCAGCGGTGCCGGCTTATCGGACGATATGCAGAACGATATACGGGACCAAGTTTAACAGAAGAACGCCGATTTTGTAAATGGCCATCCCCGCGTAATGGATGGCGTCGAAGGATTCCACGGAAAGCCGGAACCATCGGCCGTGGAGCCGGTGCATCCAGTCATGCGCCAGGCTGAAAATCAGAAACCAGAGAAGAAGGACGGCATAATTGATAATGGTGCACCACAAGAAAAAGGAGTGTACGTTTTCGAGGGACATTTTTCTTTTCCTTTTTGCGACGGGGTTGTATTGGCGCATGCTTACACTGCATAAAGTATAATTTTTGCGGACTGTCGTGCAAATTTCAGCAGGCGCAGGAATGCGGAGCGAGCTTTTTAAGATGGGTTATAGTAAAAATCAAATTGACTTTTTTTTCAACGGCCAATATTATTAAAAATGAAAAATCTTTTTTCAATATTTTTGCGTCGCTGACTTCCAGAGAACGTGCCTGTCTACTCTTCTACAGGAGCCTTATGAAGAGAAAAAGACCTTACCTGAAAACGTTTCTGCTCCTGGCCATTGGCGTTATCATCGGCTTTCCGATTTTTTCCATGACCTACTACACGATGGTGCGCACATCCACCCCCGGGTTCTGCGCGTCCTGCCATGAGATTGAATACGCCTACAATACCTGGAAAACATCCACCCATGTCAACAACGCCCAGGGTTTCGTGGCGGACTGTATGGACTGTCACCTTCCGGCACCCCATGATACCGTCGATTTTTTCTATAAAAAAACCCTCCACGGCATCAAGGATATCGTGGTTCATTTTACCATGGATGAATACGACCGGGAAAAAAACCGGGAAAAAGCCTATGATTCCTTTGACAATAACCAGTGCCAGAAATGCCACCGCAATATTTTATACATTCCGGACAAGCGGGGGGCCATGCTGGCGCACCGTTCGGTGATCCATGCGCTCCCCGGACGGGAAAAACGCTGCGTGGACTGCCATCGGGACCTGGTGCACAATGCAACCGAGGTCTACCGGTATAAACAGTATGAGGTGTATTGAAACAAATGAAGGTATATACAATTCTTTGCAATTATTAATAGACACAATGATCCGGGGTGCCCCTACGGGCCCTTCTCCAGTGGGAATATTTTTCGTGTCTATACAAGAATGCAAAAATTGGTAAATCATCACCCTTTTTGTTCATGGAGGGGCGGGTATGAACAGACAATTGCTCGGAGCAGTGATCACCGTAATGGTATGTTTTTTGGTTTTGCCGAATGCCGTGTCTTCCCAATCGGAGCAGGACATGGCAAAGCAAAAGGAGTTCCGGATCGAACGCTCCATTTCAGAGGCGGGGGTGGCCTGTATCCAGTGCCACAAGCAGGAGCACCCGGGTATTTTTGCCGACTGGGCCAACAGCCGGCATGCCAGCGCCAATATCACCTGTATTGACTGCCACCGGGCCGATGAATCCGACCCGGACATCAGCCGGGAGCATTTCAAGCAGTATGAAAAATCCGATACCCAGTGGGGGAGAAAGCAATACCGGGTGCCGGTGGCCGGTGTGGTCACGCCCAAGGATTGCTCCCGGTGCCACCCGGACGAATCGGAGCAGTATAAGCGAAGCAAGCATGCCAATACCCTGGAGATTATCTGGAAGATTGATCCGTGGCTGAATAAGGGCATGAACAGCGACTTTGAGCGGGCCTCCGGGTGCTATTACTGCCACGGCACGGTGCTGGAAACCGATGAGGACGGCAACCTTACCCCGGAAACCTGGCCCAATGTCGGTGTGGGGCGCATGAATTTAGACGGCAGCAAGGGGAGCTGCAGCTCCTGCCATACCCGGCACCGGTTTGCCGTGATGGAGGCCAGAAAACCGCAGGCCTGCGGCCAGTGCCACCTGGGACCGGATCACCCCCAGATTGAAATTTACACCGAGTCCAAGCACGGCGCCATTTACGACAGCTTCGGGGATGAATACAACTGGAATGCCGCCCCGGGCACCTGGTCGCCGGGCGTGGACTACCGGGCGCCAACATGCGCATCCTGCCACATGTCCGGCGCCGGCGCCACCCGCACCACCCATGATGTCACCGAGCGGCTCTCCTGGGAAATCCAGGCGCCGCTGACGGTTCGCCCGTCAGAATTTTCCCCATTTCCGGCCGACACCAACTGGGAAGTGGAACGCGAAAAAATGAAGGAAATCTGCCTGCAGTGCCACGGGAACAACTGGGTGGACGACCATTACGCCACCTTTGACCAGGTGGTGAAGGAATATAACGACGTATATTTCAAGCCGGCCAGAAAGCTCATGGACGAACTGTATGAAAAGGGGCTGGTGGATGATGAAAAGATGTTTGACGAAAAACTGGAGGTGGAGTTCTACGAACTGTGGCACCACGAAGGGCGCCGGGCCCGCATGGGCGCGGCCATGATGGCTCCGGACTACACTTGGTGGCACGGCTTCTACGAGGTCAAGCTTCGGTACAACGAGTTTATGAAGGAAGGCCGGGAGCTGATTGAGAACAATGAAAAAGCATACAAGGTGCCGGATTTCCCCAATGCCACGGGCAGAACCCAGAAGCCCGAGGCGATTTTCGGCAGCCAGTAGCATCGCTCGCCGGGCAGCGGCCGGGAGGATCAAGCCAGGCCGGCAGCTGCCCGGTGATAGTCGTTTTCCACCTGCCAGACCCGTTCAAGGCGCTCTGAAACAACGGCGAAATCGGGCGTCGGGCGTTCCGATGCCTCTTTCAGGGCGTCCGCCAGCGCCTTCCAGGCTGCGGCCGCGGCCTTCATTTTTTCCGGCAGGCCCAAAGAGGATATCCCCGGAACCTGGGCGGCGGCCGCTGCAGCCAGAAACTCGGCATACATCAACCGGAACCCCCCACCGCCGGTCCCCCGCTTTTCAATCACCTGGTATGCCAGCCGGGCGGTCCATTGCCAGTCATCAAACGTTTCCCACTGATCTATTTCCTGCCGCCATGTATCGAGTGCGGCCAGCCCCTGAAAAGGGCTGCTGCAATCTTCCAGCACACGGCTGTTGTGCGTGACGGCGGTGACGATAATTTCCGGCAGATCATCAAGGGGGGGCAGCGACGCCGGGGCGAACAGGTTTCCCCGCAGATCGAAAAGGCTGCCGCTGGAAAACCGGGCTTTGCCAAGGTCGTCAAACGGCACCTCCAGCAGGCCTTCCCGTTCCGTGTCGGTGACATAAAAGATGCGCCGGGTTTCATCGCAGCCCCATACGGTGATCAGGTGCCCGGGAAAGTGGGTGCCGGAATTGTAATAGGGCAGGTAAAAAATATCGGTCTGAATAATGGCCGGTCGACCGTTCTCCAGATGCGCCCGCAGCCGGTCTTCACTTTCCCGGGGATCGGCGAATCGCTCCCACGCGAACGGTACGTTGATGTGATGGAAGAACCGGACCTCCATGTCAAGAGAGCGCACATGGACCATCCGGGAAGCCGGAATGTTTCCGTCTTTCAGGTACCACAGGCCCAGCCCGGCGCCGATGCCGAAGCACATGGGTTCGTCAAGGGCAAGGCCATGGTACTCGGCCAGATCCCGGATGCCGGAGCTGGCGCAGTGCCGGCCGGGCTGATGCGTGTGGGCCAGTAAGATCATTTTTTTGCCTTCAAAACGCGTGCAATCGTATCTTCAAGTTCCTTGCGCTGGTAAGGCTTGCCCAGGAAGGCGTCGGGGCGTTCCCGATGCTCGTCTGCCATCACCTGGGCCTCGTTGTATCCGCTGGAAAGAATTACCGGGATATCCGGGGAGAGCCTGCGCAGGGCGGCCAGTGTATTCCAGCCGTCCATGCGCGGCATGGTCAAATCGGAAAGAACGCACCGGAGTTCGTCCTGGTGCTTTTTGAACACTTCTACGGCTTCAAGGCCGTCTTTTGCCTCAAGGACCGTATACCCCAGCTGGATGAGCAAGTTTGCTGCCAGTTTGCGGACCTGCTCCTCGTCTTCCACCACCAGCACCGTGGCGCCGGTTTCCGTTTCGGAATCTTTTTCTCCGGTGCCGGTCTTCTGCTTTTCCGGCATGGCGGTTCGGCAAGGGATTTCTTCCGTCGATACCGGTAAAAAAAACCGAAAGGTGCTTCCCCGGCCCGGTTTACTATCCACCGTGACTCCGCCGCCGTGCGCTTTTACAATCCCCATTGCCACGGGCAATCCCAGGCCCCGTCCGGTGGTCTTTGTGGTAAAAAAAGGATCGAAGATTTTTTCAATATCCTTTTCCGGAATTCCGCAGCCTTTATCCGCCACTTCCAGGCAGGCATAGGAAATGCTCCGGGGCTGCCAGTCAAGCGGAAAGCGCCGCAAGGCAGAAACCTCCGCCCGGGAAACGGTCTTTATGGACAGCGCGACAGCCCCTTTTTCCCCGCTGCTTGCCTCCCAGGCATTGTTGACCAGGTTGGTGAGAACCTGCTGTATCTGGTTGGCGTTGGCAAGGACGACCAACCCGGAAGAGGGGAAATCGGCTTTCAGGGGCATGCCTTCCGGGGCCGAGGCATGGAGCAGGGCAAGGCTTTGGCGGCAGGTTTCATAAAGGTCTATGGGTTCATGTCTGCCGTGCGTGTGTCCAAGATACGTCAGCATCAGCCCGCTGACTTCCATTGCCTTGTAGGAAGCACTCATCGCTTCGACGAGAAAGGGGAGTATGTCCGAGCCCTGCGGCAGATCGTCGATGACCATTTCAATATTCCCCATGACCGCCTGGAGCTGGTTGTTGAAATGATGGGCAATGGCCCCGGCCATTCGCCCCAGGCTTTCGGCCTTTTGCAGTTGCCGGTTCTGGCTTTCGAGCTTCAGCTTCTCGTTTTCCGTGCGTTTGCGCTCGGTGATGCAGGTATGCGTGCCGATCATACGCAACGGGTTTCCGTATTCATCCCATTCGATGACTTTTCCCCGGTCCATGACCCATATCCAGTGGCCGTCTTTGTGCTTCATCCGTGCTTCGCACTGGTAAAACCCGGTTTCATCTGCAAAGTGTTTTTTTAGAAGTGCATCGGAAATTCGCAGGTCATCCGGATGACATAGATCCATCCATGTCTGAATGCTCAGCGGCCTGAGCTCATCAAGGGTATAACCGACCATGGCCGCCCATTGCTCGGTAAAAACCACCTCTCCGGTCTGTACATTCCAGTCCCACAATCCCGTGTTCGTTGCCTGCAATGCGAAGTCAAAACGCTGCGTTGTCTGTAAAAGATCTTCCTTGGCGTGCTCGTCATATTCGGCAAGCCGGCTGCGCAAATGATCGTTTAGCAACTCGGTTTCAAGCAGTGTTACCTGCATTTCGTGAAACATCAGCCGGATTTCTTCCAGCGACATGGATTCCAGGGGGGGCGGCTTTGCGGTACGGGCTTTTTGCTCGGCCTTTTTGCGGATCTCTGCCGGGGCGGGGCTTCCAGGCGCCTTGTAAGGGGAGGAAAGCTTGTCGTTGTCATTCGTTGAATGTGGCATGCTTTTTCCTGAAAAAATGCAAGGCTCCCTGTTCCGTTATGAAAGATAATGTTGAGATGGGTTATAGTTGTTCGAAACCCTTTCATCTTCCGTTAGCGAATCAGGTTTTGATGGCAAAGAAAAAAGTTCAAGATCAAGCGCAACGCAGATATTGGGCTTTTTACGAAGCCATCAGGTTTCGGTGTTTACAGGGAACGCATTATCGATAAATATCAGAACATAGTACGCTATGCAACAACAATCCATTTTCCAGGACGGCACTGGTTCAATGGTATCGGTTCAAGCCATAGATCAGCGGCAACATTTTTCCTGCAGTCAACCGAAACCGAATTCAAAAAAAAAAGGGCGCCCCCCTTTTCGGGAAGCGCCCTTTTTCAGTAGCTTGATACGTTTACAGTACCGTTACATTGGCTGCAGCCGGACCTTTTTGTCCCTGCTCAACTTCAAAGCTCACTTTGTCGCCTTCATTCAGCGATTTAAAACCGCTTGAATTGATCGCGGAGAAATGAACGAATACGTCGGGGCCGTCTTCTCTCTCGATAAAACCAAAACCCTTGCTGTCGTTGAACCATTTTACCGTTCCGTTTTCCATGGGGCTGATCCTCCTTTCATACAAAGTTCTCACGGTTTCTGACTGGAGGCTACCACTGTAAAAAACGGATTTTTTCCTCAGCGAAACCGGCCCGTCAATTAAGCCCGGGCCATTATTGATTGTCCCCACCATAACATGATTTATACAAAATGCAAGGGAGAATGTCAGGATTCATGTGGAAAATATTCGGAAGGGCTTCTCTGGGTGTTGTCTGGCAATGATAGGGCGTATCACGGGCGGTCAAATCCGATACACCCGGTCATCCGGGCGTGTTTCCGGGTGCCGGGGTACTGTTTGCAGATATCCGGCTTGCATTCATGGATGCGGCAGCGCCAGCGGCCGGAGTTCTTTTTCGGGTCTGCCGGGGCCAGCCAGGGGCAGACTTCTGAAAAGCGCCTTGTGCCCGGCTCCACCCACACGGAACAGGCATTGATTCGGCCACCTCGGATCACGGTTGCCACCCGCTCCAGGATATCGTCTCTTCCCAGCGCCATCCAGTTCTCGTAATCCAAAGGGAGGATCTCATGGCGGTAATCGAGCTCCCGGCAGCACCGGCCGCACTGCCTGCACTCGAATCCTTCCATGTCCATATGTACCCAGACGCCGGGTTTTTCCCCGCTGCCATGGCCGGAAGGCGCTGCATGGACCAAAAAGGTGCGCCGGCAGATTTCAGCCATCACCCTGGCAGCGGGAGGGGACTTTGCAAGGGTGTCGACCAGCAGGCGCCCAAGATCCCGGGGGGAGATCCGGCGCATCCGGTTGACGTGCCCGCGGCCGGGGGTTGCGATCCACAGACTGTTGGCGCGCGAATCGTTTACGATCCTGACGTCCGGGCCCAGCACCAGGGGGCAGAGATCCATGAAAAGGGAAACCTGCGGGGCGTACTGGCCAAAATCGATTCGCAGGGCCGAAATCGCCTCCGCTATCGATAAAAAGACCGGCTCTTTCTCGTCCACGGGCGCCTCAGTCCGCATCCTGCGGCGCCTGATCCCTCAGCCCGTACAGGTAGCTGCGGGCGGCCCTGACCCCCTGCGAAAAGCCCGAAAGGATTTTATCTTCGCTGCGCGTGAGCCGGTTGACCTTGAAATCAGCGGGCGGATAAATCACCTCGATACCGGGGTGGTCCTGCTCCAATTCGTCGAGCAGCTGGTTGTATTTGCCGTAATGGTCGTTCAGGGCGGAGATCAGGTACTGGTACTGCTCCTCCTTGTAGTGGGCTTCATAGAGTTTCTTGGCCCAGAACGACTCGCGCTCTTTCCGGTAGCCCCGGGGGCGCGTGGTCACCACCAGTATGTCTTTTTCCGCAAAGCCCATCTCCAGGGCCTTTTTGTACGGCAGCGGGTCGCAAACGCTGCCGTCCATGAGCATCTCGTCTTTATAAGGAACAAAATTGCGGTAAAAAAACGGGATGGCGGCGGAGGCCTTCAATGCCAGAAGAATATCATCGCAGCGGGTATCCAGGTACATGGGGCGAAGCGGCGCGTGCTGGTAAAAACTTGTGGTGACAATGATCACGGGGCACGCCGTGGTGCGCAGCCGCCGAAAATCCAGGCCCCCTTCCTGCGCGATGAAATTGTCCACCATCCAGTCCAGGTTGAGGATATGCTTTTCCCGTCGGAATATGTTGGTCAGGCGGATAAACTCGCCCGAGAGCAGGTCCGAAAAAAACACATCCCGGGCAAGGTGAATCTGCCGGGCGGCGTAGACCGTTCCCACGAGCGCACCCGCGGAGGTGCCGATAATGCCGCGCCACGGAAAATACCCCCGGTCCAGGAATGCCTGCAGAACGCCGACCAGGAATATGCCGCGCATCCCTCCGCCTTCAAGCACCAGCACCTTTTTTCCCGGAAAACCCTGCAGCCGGGTTCGAACCGTTCGGTAGGGCGCTATGAGCCCGGAAATGGATTGCATGTTGTCCTCACATTTTTGAAGAGGTCTGGAGAATAATGCCTCTCATGCGCTCTGCGGATATTTTCGGGACTTCGATCATGGGGGAGCGGCCTGTGTCATTCATGATTGCCATACGATTCATTGGCGGTTCAGTGCCTCGCTGACTTTTTCCAGCATCGCCGCTATGGGATAGGGCTTCTGGAGGAAATGGAAGCGGTTTTTCTCGATGATGTCAATGCGGGACTTTTCCTCTGTATAGCCGCTGCTTAACAGCACCTTTGTATCCGGATGATCAGCGGTTATCGTTATCGCCAGATCAATACCGTTTCCGTCCGGCAGGATGACATCGCTGAATAATAGCGAAAACCCCTCTTTCCTGTCCGCGGTCAATTCCCTGGCTGCCGCAATGGAGTCGGCCGACTCGACTTGATATCCGTTCATTTCAAGCACGGAAATGATCATTTCGCGCACTTCCTTCTGGTCTTCAACGATGAGAATCCGCTCCCCGCTGCCTTGATATTCGTTTTGTGCATCTTTGCCCCATGCCGCCTCTTTTTCCCCAGCCTGGCCGGCAAGGCCGGTTTTCACGGGAAGATATATTTTAAAGCGGCTTCCATGGGAGGGCTCGCTGTAGACGTCAATCCAGCCGTCATGTTGTTTGATTACCCCGTACACTACGGACAGCCCGAGGCCTGTTCCCTGGCCGGAAACCTTGGTGGAAAAAAATGGCTCAAAAATATTTTCCACCACGTCCGGCGTCATTCCGCCGCCGTTGTCTTCAAACGTCATGCAGACAAAGTCGCCGGCCTGCGCATATGGAAACTGGCGGCTGTAGAATTCGTCAATCACGGTATTTTCTGTTATTATCCGCAGGCAGCCCCCGTCGGGCATGGCGTCCCGGGCATTGACCGCGAGGTTTAAAATAATCTGCTCGATTTGGCCGGGATCGGCATTGACCTGGCGCAAGTCCGGCGCAAGCGATGTCTGGAGTTCGATATTTTCACCGATCAACCGCCGGAGCATTTTCCCCATGTTCACGATCACATGGTTGATATTGATGGTCGTTTTTTCCAGTACCTGCCGCCGGCTGAAGGCCAATAGCTGCCGTGTCAGGGCCGCCGAATGCTCGGCGGCGTTTTTGATTTCCTGGATATATTTTTCCTGTTTGCCCTGATCGTCCTTTTTCACCTGCATCAGGTCTGCGCAGCCCAGGATGATGGTCAGGTAGTTGTTGAAATCATGGGCCACGCCCCCGGCCAGGGTCCCTATGGCTTCCATTTTCTGGGAATGAAAAAGCTGCGCCTGGAGATGGTCCTTTTCCCGCCGGGCTTTGTTCAGATCGCTGATATCCGTTATAATCCCCATGAAGCCGGTAAACTCCCCTTCATCGTTGTAAATCGACGTGGGGGATACAATGGCGGAGATGCTTCGGTTGTCCTTGCCGGTCAGGTCGATTTCGAAGATATGCGTGTCGTCCTCCGGCCATTCGGAAATTTCGGCCTCCAGCCGCTGCTGGTTTTTTTTATCCAGAAAATCGATTGCCGGCCGGCCGATGATTTCATCCGCATGGTATCCCGTTATTTTGCACAGGGCATTGTTGGCATAGCGGATATGAAGTTGCGGGTCGACGATGGCCATGCCGTCATTCATGGTTTCAACCAGCGTCCGGTAGTTGCGTAAAACGCCCTCTGCTTCCTTTCTCTGGGTGATATCCCGCATCAGCATCTGGACGACCTTCTGGCCTTTTATCTCAAAAATATTTGAGGAGATTTCCGCGGAAAACCGTTCCCCGTTTTTTTTCTTACATTCGATTTCAAAATTGAAAAATCCGTCTTCTTTCATCGTCTCAAGCGCGGTATGACTTCCTTCCAGGGACTCCCGGGCCTGGAGATCATGTACATTCAAAGCGAGCATTTCCGATTTTGAATACCCCGAAAGCGCAACCGCCTTATTGTTTACATCCAGAATCCGGCCGTCCAGGTCATGGATGAAAATGGCGTCGTTTGAATAAAGGAAGAGTTTGCTGTATTTTTCCTCGTTTTCCCGGATGGTCAGTTCGTTTTCCCGCCGCCGGGCGGTCAAATCGTCCAGTTCCTCCTTGATTATCGCAATGGAATTGAAAATGCTGGCAAACGGGTGGTCCGGGTCAAATTCGCCGGCTTCCGATTCAATCCCCTCCTTTTCCCAGTTGATGCTGCCGATAAATAAAAGAAGGTCGTCTATATATCGCTGAATCTGGCTGTCCGGGCGCTCCTCCCGTGTTTTTGGTTCGGCATGCTGATTTTTCTGATCCTGCCGGATCATTTCAAATGCGCTGTTGATATCCCCGGCCGTCCGGATGGCAAAGGGCGTAAAAGGGCGGGTCATTTTGGCGGCGGTTGCGATCAGCGCATTGGCGCCAAATATCACATACATCCGAAAAGGGTTTTCACGGTGCAGGCTCAGGACGTATTTTACAAGCAACTGGAGGCTTTTGCGGGTGAATCCGGACATTTTCGATGCATCTTCGACAATATAGTCAAAATCCGCCTGCTGCATAACAGAAGTATGGACGTTATGGATCAGCGGTATGTGCCCGGCGGTAAGATGGCCTTCTGGCATGGACAACAGGATCTTTTGATCGATAACAACGTTTTGGCTTCTGTAATCAGGGGTTTTGATCTCCCATTGGGGGGTTGTGAGAAGCGCCACCGGAGAGAGGTTTTTGCTTTCTTCCCGGTATCTGAGCGGTTGATTGAATACAAACCGCCCCTTGGGAAGACCCCTGGCCTCACAGATCTCAAGTGCTTTTTCAACAGCATGGCGATAATATCCGCCGTTAAAAATCGTAAGACCGGGAAAGGCAAATCGTTTTCCGATTTTTATTGCAAGACTCATGAGCTGCGAGAGGTTGCATAAAAACACCGCCTCCACCCGCGTATTGTTGGCATAGTAGTCTGCAAAATGCCTTCTGGCGTCAAAGGTCACGCTGTGGAGTTGGGAATAGTCTTCGATCTGGATGTATCGGCCGGTCCCGCCGGCAACATGGGCGGCAACAGCTTCATCGATTCGCAGGGAGGATTTGATTGTTTTGAGATTTACATTGCCGGCCGGCCGGGTGTAGATGATGGAATCCCCGATCACCCAGAAATCGACCGTATAATCGTTGCCGATTTTCTGGTGCTGCCATTCGGGGCGGGTGTATAATTCAAGGCCGGTTATCGGGCAAAAGTATTTTTCCATACCGGAAGAAAATCTCATTATGCTTGTAAATCATCGTTGATTGCATCCTGAAAGACCCGTTTCAGAAATGCAGGGATGACCTGGGTCACTGTTTTCCGTTTACGGCCAAGTGCTTGGGAGTGAGACAACAACAAAGAGATTGGGCCCAAAGACGGTTTTGATATGGAACTTACTGTCTAAATATACCAAAAATCGGGCAGTCGGTAAAGCCATTTGCGGCGTTTGCTGTTTCATGGGGATGAAGAAAAACAGCAAAAGAGGGCATCCTTTTTTTTATCATTCAATGATAGGTGGTCAGGACGACCAGTTCAATGGAATCGTTCAATTGAAACGGCATATCCCTGGCGGGATTCAGATAAATCCCGCCCGTGCCGTCCATTTCTTTCGACAGATCCCTTACGCCCAAGACAATTTCCCCTTTCTCTGAAACGACTTCCCCGATTTCTTTGAAACGCATTTCATTTTTCGTGAAATGAAAAAAGGATGCCGGACGAAAGTAAATTTCAGCGCCTCCGACAGTGAACAGCTCATCAAAGACCACATTCAACTCCCTTCGGAGCGAGACATGGGCGAGAATATGGCTTAAAATATAGGGGCTGATGAGAACTTCCCCGGTACGCTGTTGAAAGAGTTTTTCATTCTCAGGATCCATAAGCTCAACGAGAATGTCAGGTTTTACGGAATCTCCTGGCAGTATCCGCTTCAATATGAGATAGCCCAGTATGGTGCGCGCGTCGGACTCTTCGTTTGAAGCCAGCCAGCTGTTGGACAGGAAAACGATATTGTCATATTGTTCCGGGTCGATTCGTTGAAGATCGGAAACAGAGGTGTAATCGCCTTCAAGGTGGCGCAGTGTGACGCCTGTTTGATGGGAATTGTACCGGGACATGTATTCCTCTCTCTGCGCGATAGGAATCCTTGAAAGGATGTCGATCTCAAAGTGTTCGTTTTCATAGGTGTCGAATTCCTGAATAAGGGCGGGCATTTTATGGTTCCATCCCAGAATAAGGAGTTTCTTCCTGGAATTCTCCTCTCGTATTGTATGGGCCTGATCCCGTTTCGATGTTTTTCGGGTAAAATTCTCTAAAGCCTCTGTATCTGAATATTTTCTTGCAAGAAAGACAATGCGGTCATCGGATTGTAATGTAAAACCATCAGGAGGGTTGAGAATGGGCTGCAATGCACCATCCTTTTTTCGCAGCAGGCCCAACAGGATTGCCCTGGGAAAGGCTTCTGTCAAATCATGGATCTGGATGCCCTCGAATTTTTGCCATTCCCGGATATAGACGCCGTTTCCCTGGCTGTGGGTCAGCAGTTCTGAAAATACATAGGACAGGCCTCTGTGTCGAACGTTCTGGGCGATCAACCGACTGATAACCGCATCGCTGGCAATAACCTCGATATTTTCCTGATATGCTGTCTGTGCAACAGGAATTTTTCGGGCGTCGATCAATTCGGCAACCACCAGTGGATATCTTTCTGCAGCCTGCAAATGGCCGTAATTCGATATCGTCAAAAGCGACTTGATGATCCGGGTATCCGTGATCTCCAGGCCTTCGAAGGCGAAATCGGATCCGGGCAGCATAATCACCCCTGCGTTCATAAAATCGACGCGCTTCAGGTGGTCGATACGCAGGGGTGAGCCTGACCTGAATGTGATTTGTCTTTCATTATAGCTGCTCCCCAATTTTTCCTTCAACTCAAAAGGAAGAGCGGTTGTGACCTCCTCGGCCAGGATAACAATGTGCAGCTTTTTTGCCCCGATGCGCTTTAAAAAACGCCTGACCCGGCCTTCGGAAAGAACCAGTTCCTGAACAATCGCTGCCGTTCGATTCGTCCATCCGAGAATGAGGATGTGATCCTTCTGTGTTATGGGTGTCAGGCCGCTTTCCAGTTTCCTCATGGTGCTTTGAAGCCATTGGGTCATGATGGCGATCAGTGCGCCCATAAAAAGTACGTAACCCAGTACGGTAACGATTGTTGAAACGGTTTGAAGCAGCCGGCCCTCGTCATCGCCCAGATAACCGGGATCGGTAAGACGCAGAAAGGCCCACCAGGTTGATTCTCCGTAAGCTGTAAATGTGTTGGTAAAGAGAAACGCCAGCAGTCCGGCTGTGAGTGAAACAAGACAGATCAAAACGGCGATGATAAGCAATTGATAGCGGGCGCCGCGTAAAACAATGCGCTCAAGCTCAAATTTCAGACGATTAAATCCTCTGTTCAGCATTGAATCACCTCCAATTGCACATTTTGGCCGGGCCGATCATTTTGAACAAGGGGAAAACGTTTCCTTTTCCTAATTTTTGCATTCTTGTATGGAGCGATAAATATTCCCGCAGAATATGGGCCCGTAGGGGCTCCTTTGCGGGTGCCCGGAATCAGTTTTCCCGCAAGGGGTGCCCCTGCGAGGTTCTCCGGATCATTATGTCTATTGAAAGCGCGATGTCGTCAACGTATGTGTTACATGAATCAGTTCATCTGTTTCAAACCCCAGTTTGTCCGCCTTCATGATCAGTTCGGCCTTCAGGGGTTCGGGCATGACCGGCTTTCTTGCCAGTATCCAGAGATATGACCGGGTCGGGCCGCATACCATTGCATAGGAATAGTCCTTCTTGTCCAGCGCAATGATGTTGTATGCGCCGTAAAAAGGCCCCCAGAAGGAAACCTTGAGCCGGCCGGTACCCGGGTCGCCCACAACGTATGCCTTGCCGGTCGCTTCTTTCCATTCTTCCTTTTCGGGGTTGTACCCGCTGTTGACGACCTTTATCCCGCCGTCCTCCATAAGCGTGTACGCAGCGCTCACCTCGTGGAGCCCCCTTTCAAAGGAGTGGTCCAGCCGGGCGATTTCATACCAGGTTCCCAGGTAGCGTTCGACTTCGAAACCGGTAACCGGCTCAACACCTTGGGGGATGCGCACGCAGCCGGCCACCATGAGCATTATTGCCAGTGATAATAGCAGTTTTTTCATTTGGCGGACTCCTTTTTTCATGGCCGTACCAGTGTGCCGGAAACCGGCACAGCGAGTTGCTGCGTCGCAGAAACGGTGTTACTTGATACTAGATGAATATTGCACCATTTTTGAAAAAGGGCAAGGGTGCCGTTCAGCCCCTCAGCTGATACTTTCCCGCCATTTCGCCGATCACCGAAGAGACTTCCTCCACCAGCCAGTCCGGCGCAAGGACCCTTGCTTCCGCACCAAAGGATAAAATCCAGGAAACCAGCTCCGGCCGCGAGGATGTGGTAAACGTGAGCCTGATTTTTCCGCCGGGCAGTTGGGCGATTTCCTGGCCGGGGCTCCAGGTGCGCTCCGACACGTATTTTGCCGCGTAGCCCTGAAATTCAACCACTGCGTCAAACGCCTTTTCCTTGATCACCCCGAAATTCTGGTTGAACGTCTTTTCAAAATCGTAGTTTGCCGGAAACACGTACGCCCTGTCCGTGATTTGCAGCTCTTTGATCCGGTGGATGGCCAGCAGCGGGTCATATTTGGGTTCTTTGTAGGGTTTGCCCGGAGATTTCGCCATGCGGGCATGCAGGTATACGGTGTCCTTGTGGGAGAAAATCTTGAGCGGCTTGATGTAAAAGGTTTTTTCGCTCTCCGACATGAGCGACAAATAGGCGATGCGGCACACCTTTTTTTCATCCATCGCCCGGATGAGGGTCCGGATGTTCCGGTGATGCGGCGTGTAGTCGATGTTTCCGGGAATAAGCGATGCAAAGTGCTTGCCGGATACGACATTGTCATCCGGCAGCAGGGCCTGGCTTTTCATCAGGGCCTGGGCGGCCTCCCCGAAGAGCTGGCGGCCCAGTAAGTGCTCTGTAAAGGCCCGGCACATCTGGAGCACATGGAACTCCGATTCGGACATGCTCACCAGGGGCACGGCACCCGGCTTCTGCGCGATCTGGTAATACTTCCGCTTCCCCTCGTAGGACTCCGTCAACTGGACCCCGTAGAACATCGTAATGTCATCGATCATCCGCATGACGGACTGCTTGGAGCATTCCAGCGTCCGGGCGAGATCCACCAGCGAGTGCTTTTCGTTGGAAAACATCAGCTTCGCAAAAAGGGTGATGATTTTCTGGCCGTATTTGCTGTCGGAATTGATTTTTTTCGGCATGGGTTCCCCGGTTTATTTGAAAGGTTCAATTTCATTTTACATGGG
>JAABTJ010000017.1 GCA_011389935.1 Desulfobacteraceae bacterium | reverse complement strand
AATCTTGACGGCTTCGTAAAAAGCCCAATATCAGCGTTGCGCACAATTTTTGAAGAATCTCCCGTACGGCTAAGTACTCTCAATTCTTCAAAAATTGCACGCGCCTTGATCTTGAACTTTTACCTTTGCCGTCCAAAATTGACTTTTTACGGGCTCATCAATCCTTGATGATGGCCCATCCGAATACTTTTGGTAAACGCCGTGATCAGAAAGAAAAAAACAGATACAGGACACGTCCGGGATAAAAACAGTATGGATTGGGATTGGCAGCAAATATTTACACATAATTTCTTTATCGGCTCCCCTGGTTATGGTAAGAGGGATACATGCCGCATGCGATCAGCGTGACCGGCGTTCTTTTGCCTGGCAATGCGGCGGCGACAAAAGATATTTTTACGACAACCAACCAGGAGCAGCAAATGATCGACAACCCAAACAATTCTTCGGACAATTCTTCGAATGAAACGGATAACAACGAAGAAGAGGACTTCGCAACGCTTTTTGAAAATTACATGAACGATGTGAAGGACGACCTGACGGTAGGGGAAAAAATAAACGGGGAAATCATCTCCATCGGCGACCAGAGCGTTTTTATCAACACCGGCACCAAGGTCGACGGCGTGGTTGACAAACAGGAACTCACCGATAAAGAGGGGGATTTCGGGTACCAGGTGGGGGATGTGGTCTCCCTTTACGTGGTCTCCATCGGAGACGGGGAAATCCGGCTCTCAAAGACGATTTCCGGCCCCGGCGGAGAAAATCGCCTCTTTGACGCAAAAAAGCACGGGATTCCCGTTGAAGGCCGCATCACCGAAACCTGCAAGGGGGGATTCCGGGTCAATATCATGGGAAAAATGGCATTCTGCCCGGTCAGCCAGATCGATGTCTCCTACGTGGAGCAACCCGAGGCGTATGTCGGCAACACCTACGAATTCCTGATTACCCGGATTGAATCGAGGGGAAAAAATATCGTGGTTTCCCGCCGGGACCTGTTGAACCGGTATATTGCCGAAGCGCGCGACCAGTTTCTCAAATCCGTAAAACCCGGCGATATCGTGGATGCCAAAATCATCAAAATCATGCCGTACGGCGCTTTTGCCGAGGTCATCCCGGGGGTTGAAGGGATGATCCACATTTCCGAGTTGGGCTGGAAGCGCGTGGATAAAACCGAAGAAGCCGTCGCCGTCAATGACACGGTTAAAGCGGTTATCCTGGGGATTGAGGAAACGGGCGACAAGACCCGGCCGGTAAAAATTTCCCTGTCCATGAAATCCGCCATGGGCGACCCATGGGACAATATTGCCGACCGGTTCGCCGAAGGGGACAAGGTCCGGGGGACGGTCACCCGCTGTGCCGATTTCGGGGCATTTGTAGAGATCGAGGAAGGGATCGAAGGGCTCGTCCACATCAGCGAATTGAGCCACCGGCGCGTGATCCGGTCGGAAAATGTGGTATCCCCCGGTGAAACCGTCTCCGTAATGATCAAAGCCATCGATCCTAAGGCCCGCCGCATATCCCTCAGCATGAAAGATGCCGAAGGGGATCCCTGGGTAGATATCGAGGACAAGTACAAGAAGGGGCAGGCCGTTACGGGACGCATTGAAAAAAAGGAGGCGTTCGGCTACTTCATCGAACTCGAACCCGGCATCGTCGGCTTGCTGCCGATATCGAAAATCAAAGGCGCCGCCGAAGGGCAGGACGTTGAAAAACGGAAAGTCGATGACGCCGTCACGGTATCCATCGAGACGATCGATACAAAAAATCGCAAAATATCCCTGGGCCTGGGGGATGCTCCGGATACGGACAACTGGAACCACTACAAAAAAGAAGCAGACAAACCGGAAACCAGGGGTTCGGGACTGGGAGATCTCGGGGAAAAACTCAAGGCGGCGATGGGAAAGACAAAAAAAGAATAGAAAAGGGGGCATGGATATGATGCCCCTTTTTTTCGGACGGCCTTGTAAAATGTTCAAGATCAAGGCGCGTGCAATTTTTGAAGAACTGATAGTACTTAACTGTACGTGAGATTCTTCAAAAATGGTGCGCAACGCAGATATTGGACTTTTTACGAAGCCGTCAATTATTTTTTGGCGAAAATGCCGTTTATCACCAGCAGCACCGCACCCACAATCAGAAAAAGGGCATACGCCGGTACGTTGATGACATATTGTATACCCCGTGCCACTGTGTTGATGGGGAGGTTCTTGTGCCACGCAAGGGCGTTTTCGCCGAGCATGTCCAAGAGGGTATAGTCGTAATAGGAGGTCCCCTCGGTCATTATGGATTCGATCCCCTGGTAACCGAGCACGCACAGCCCGGCGGCCACAAGCAGAAGCCCCACTCTTTTCATCGTCTTCATGGTAATCCCACCTTTGACTTGTTGTTCATGAAAAAGACGCTTTGACGAACTCCCGGTTCATCCGGGCGATTTCCCGGATGGATATCGACTTCGGGCATTGCGCTTCACACTCGGTTTCATTGGAGCAATTGCCGAACCCGAGGCGGTCCATGGCGCGAATCATGCTTTGCACCCGGGTCTTGGCCTCGGGGCGCCCCTGGGGGAGCAGCCCCAAATGGGATATTTTCGCTCCCACAAAGAGCATGGCCGAAGCATTCGGACATGCAGCCACGCAGGCACCGCACCCGATGCAGGCGGCCGCATTGAACGCCTTGTCCGCGACTTCCTTTCCCACGAGAATGTTGTTGGCGTCCTGGGCCCCACCGGTTTTTGCGGAAATATATCCCCCGGCAGCGATGATCTTGTCAAATGCGCTCCGGTCCACCACGAGATCTTTGACCACGGGAAAGGCCCTGGCCCGCCAGGGTTCGATCACCACGGTGTCGCCGTTTTTGAAGTGCCGCATGTGCAGCTGGCACAAAGTTGTCTCCTTCAGCGGTCCATGCGCCTGACCGTCAACGACTGCACCGCACATGCCGCATATCCCCTCACGGCAGTCGTGGTCAAACGCAATGGGTTCTTTGCCCGATAAAACAAGATCTTCGTTGACCACGTCGAGCATCTCCAGAAAGGACATGTCCGTAGAGATGTCCCTGGCCGTATAGATTTCAAAGCCCCCCTTTTTACGGGAACGGTTCTGACGCCAGACCTTGAGTGTGAGGGTTATGGTTTTGGTGCTCATTTATAGCTCCTCTGCGTCAACGCAACGTTTTCAAAAATCAGCGGTTCTTCGTAATACTCCGGCTCATTGCCATAACCGGTATATTTCCATGCAGCAACCACGGCAAAGTTCTTGTCGTCGCGCAATGGTTCGTTGTCTTCCGTCAAATAAGCGGCGTTCAGATGGCATCCGCAGGATTCCTTGCGATAAAATGCGTCGGTTACCATCAATTCGGCAAGCTCCATAAAATCGGCCACACGGCCGGCATTTTCAAGGTTCTGGTTGAAATCGCCGCCGTCGCCGGGCACGTTGACATCTTTATGAAATTCTTCCTTTAAGGCACGGATATCCTCAAGCGCTTTTTTGAGTCCCGCATCATCCCTGACGATGCCGCAATAATCCCACAATATTTTTCCCAGACGCCGGTGAAACTGGGTAACCGTCTGCTTGCCGTTTATTGAGAGCAGCCGGGAGACCTGATCGGAGACCTCTTTTCTGGACGCATCAAACGCCTTGTGGGAGGTGTCCACCCCTTCCATGGGATTGGATGCCAGGTATCCGCCCATGGTATACGGAACAACGAAATAACCGTCCGCCAGCCCCTGCATAAGGGCGGAAGCCCCCAGCCGGTTGGCGCCGTGGTCGGAAAAGTTGGCCTCGCCAATGGCGAAAAGCCCGTCGATATTTGTCATGAGGTTGTAATCCACCCACAGCCCCCCCATGGTATAGTGGACGGCCGGATAGATCCGCATGGGCGTTTCATAGGGATTTTCATCGGTGATTTTTTCATACATTTCAAACAGGTTGCCGTATTTGGCTTCAATGACGTCCTTGCCGTCCCGCTGGATGGCATCCGCAAAATCCAGGTATACAGCAAGCCCGGTTTCTCCCACGCCTTTTCCCTGGTCGCACTGCTCCTTCGCATTCCGGGAGGCAACGTCCCTCGGCACCAGGTTTCCGAAGCTCGGGTATTTGCGCTCCAGGTAATAATCCCGCTCGGATTCAGGGATATCTTCGGGACGGCGCTTGTCGCCCGGCGTTTTCGGCACCCACACCCTGCCGTCATTTCTGAGGCTTTCGCTCATCAAGGTCAACTTGGACTGGTGAATGCCGTGTACCGGGATGCAGGTGGGATGAATCTGGGTAAAGCACGGATTGGCAAACAGCGCCCCTTTCCGGTATGCCCGGAAAGCCGCGGTGACATTGCACGACATGGCGTTGGTGGACAGAAAATAGGCGTTTCCGTATCCTCCCGTTGCGAGGACAACGGCATGGGCCGCATGCGACTCAATCTCGCCGGTGACCAGGTTGCGCGCCACGATACCGCGCGCCTTCCCATCAACAATGACCACATCCAGCATTTCCCGCCGGGGATAGATGGTTACCTTCCCCGTGGATACCTGGCGCATGAGCGCGCTGTATGCCCCCAAAAGCAACTGCTGTCCGGTCTGCCCCCTTGCATAGAAGGTACGCGCCACCTGGGCACCGCCAAACGACCGATTGTCAAGCAGCCCCCCGTAATCGCGGGCAAACGGAACGCCCTGGGCGACGCACTGGTCGATGATGTTTTCGCTCAACTGGGCCAGCCGATACACGTTGGCTTCCCTGGCACGAAAATCACCCCCCTTGATGGTATCGTAGAAAAGGCGCCACGTGGAATCCCCGTCGTTGGAATAGTTCTTCGCCGCGTTGATGCCTCCCTGGGCGGCAATGCTGTGCGCCCTGCGCGGGCTGTCCTGGATGCAGAAATTTTTGACGTTGTAACCGAGCTCTCCGAGGCTGGCAGCGGCTGAAGCACCGGCAAGCCCGGTACCGACAACGATGATATCGTATTTTTTTCGGTTTGCAGGATTGACCAGCTTCAGTTCAAACCGGTGGCGGTCCCATTTGTCCGCCAACGGTCCTGCCGGCACTTTCGAATCAGACAGCATAGATTTCAACCTCTCTTGTTGCAAGTCCATTCAATTTTGCATATTGGATGTTGTCCCGGTACCGTACCGGGGACCGGTATGTTCGTGTCCGGGTTTGTCCCCCGCACCCCTGATGTTGCTGACATGGGGGGCAAATCCGATCCATCAGACGATGATCCCGATGTAAATGGGGATCAGTCCGAAGCCGACGCCCAGGATGACGGCCAGCGCGACGCTGATGGCGCGAAGGGCCGGCATGTATTTCTCATGATTGAGCCCTATGGTCTGAAACAGGCTCCAGAATCCATGCCGGACGTGGATCGCAACGGCAACAACCGCCGCCACGTAAACGATGATGTATATCCACGACGAAAAAGTCGCTGCAACCACATCATACATGGTTCGGTCGGTGACATCGGCAAAGGTAAAATTGCTCAGATGAAGAATCACGAACAGAAGAATAGCCAAACCGGTGTAGGGCATCGTTGCGGAACCGACGGTTCGCCCCCCCCCGCTTTTGGTAACGGCATACCGGACGCTGCGCGCGGACCGGTTCGCCAGAAAAAGCAGCAGCCCCGTGGTCACATGGATCACCGCAAGGGCAAACAGCCCGATTTCCGCCACGAGGATGAGGGCCTCATACTGATGGAGTTTGGCCACGTAGGCATTAAATACCCCTTCATGACCGGCGTACAGGGTCAGGTTCCCCAGCAGGTGGACGATGATGAACCCCAAAAAACCCAGACCGGTCACGGCCATCAAAAGTTTTTTGCCGAGCGATGTCCTGAACGTATCAATAAACCAGTTCATGATCTTGTCTCCGGAGACAATCTTGTCAGGGTCGGGGGCAGCATCGGGATCGTCTTTCCATGCGACCCCGATACCGATTAGGACCCCGATACCGAGGTTAATATAAGTTTGACGGCTTCGTAAAGCGCCCAATATCTGCGTTGCGCGCAGTTTTTGAAGAATCTCACGTACGGCTAAGTACGCTCAACTCTTCAAAAATTGCACGCGCCTTGATCTTGAACTTTTTTCAAAGCCTTCTGATCACGACTTTTTGCGCGTCCATCAAGTTTAGATATACCACTAAAAAACCCTGGCGCACAATTCCCCGATAACGCCAAGTTCTTCGCACACATGGACGCCGCTTTCCTTCAGGGACTTGATTTTGCCCTGTGCGGTGCCGGCGTTGCCGCTGATGATGGCGCCGGCATGCCCCATACGTCTGCCCGGGGGAGCGGTCATGCCGGCGATGAACCCGACGACCGGCTTTGTAACCGATTCCCGGATAAACCGGGCGGCTTCCTCTTCCGCAGTGCCGCCGATTTCCCCGACCATAACGATTCCCTCGGTCTCGTCATCTTCCTGGAACGCGGCCAGGCAGTCGATAAAATCCGTTCCGTTGACCGGATCGCCGCCGATGCCGATGCAGGTGGTCTGCCCGATGCCCTGGCGGGTCAACTGGAAAACCACTTCATAGGTCAGCGTGCCCGACCGCGAGACCACACCGATAGGGCCGCCGGGCTTGTGTATCACCCCGGGCATGATCCCCACTTTGGTTTGTCCCGGCGTGATGATGCCGGGGCAGTTGGGACCGATCAGCCTGGCGTTTTTCCCGGCGAGGTAGTGCTTCACCTTCATCATGTCCAAGACGGGGATCCCCTCTGTAATGGCCACGATTATCGGAATATCCGCGTCCGCTGCCTCCATGATTGCATCCGCGGCAAATGCGGGGGGTACGAATATGAGGCTGCAATTGGCGCCGGTTTCCAAGGCAGCGTCCCTGACGGTGTTAAAGACGGGGACATCGTCCATTTTCTGCCCCCCTTTGCCGGGAGTGACTCCCGCAACAACGGCGGTCCCGTAATCGAGGCACTGGCGGGCATGAAACTGCCCTTCCTTGCCGGTGATCCCCTGCACGACGACCCGGGTATCTTTATCGACGAATATGCTCATGAATATCCTCTTGCTTTATCCGATTCGTTTTCAATGGGTTCAACCGTGGTTTCTTCACGCAACCAGTCCGGCCACCTGCTCACCGGCATCCTTCAGATCCACCGCCGTAAACAGGTTCAGGCCGGATTCCGCGAGGATTCGCCGGCCTTCTTCAACGTTGGTCCCCTCCATGCGAACCACGATCGGCACATCGATCCGGGTGTTCTTCGCGGCTGCGACAACTCCCTGTGCCAGTATATCGCAGCGGAGAATACCGCCAAAAATATTGATCAACAGGGCTTTTACCTTTTTATCCGACAATATGATGCGAAAACCGTTCTCAATCATCTCGGCCGTGGCCCCGCCGCCGACATCCAGGAAATTGGCCGGTTCGGCGCCGGCGAGCTTGATGGTATCCATCACCGCCATGGCCAGGCCCGCACCGTTGACCATGTTGCCGACGGTTCCGTCCATGTTGATGTAGTTGAGGTTGTACTTGGAAGCCTCCACATCCAGCGGGTCTTCTTCATCAAAATCCCGGTAATCCAGAATGTCCTTGTGGCGGAAAAGCGCATTGCTGTCAAAGGATACCTTTGCATCCAGCGCAACGATCCCGTCATCCTCGGTCAGCACCAGCGGATTGATTTCCACCATGGAACAGTCGTAATCCACGAACAGTTTGTAGAGCGCAGGCAGAAGCTTGAGAAACGGCTTTATAGCGGCCGGAGGCAAACCCAATCCATAGGCGACCGCCCGGCAGTGGTACCCGGAAATACCGGCAAGGGGATTCACCCGGACCTTGATGATTTTTTCAGGCGTTTTTTCGGCAACCTCCTCAATATCCATGCCGCCGGATGCACTTGCCATGATGAGAATGCATGCGGTTTCCCGATCGACCGTCAGGCTCAGGTACAGCTCCGATGCAATGGCCAGACCCGCTTCGATCAACACCCGCTTTACCCGGCGGCCTTCCGGCCCGGTCTGGGGGGTAACAAGGGTCATTCCCAGGATGGATTCGGCGTGGGATACCGCTTCATCAATGGTCTTGGCCAGCTTTACGCCGCCGCCTTTCCCCCGCCCGCCCGCATGAATCTGGGCCTTGACCGCCATGGGAAATTGTCCGATGGTTTCGGCCGCCTCCCTCGCCTCTTCCGGCGTTGCCGCCACCACCCCGCGGGGGATGGGAATGTCGTAGGCGGCAAACAGTTCCTTTGACTGGTATTCATGTATTTTCATGAGAAAAAATCCTTTTCACGCCCGTTATTGCGGATTCAAGGCAATGGGCGCCGCACAGACACAACAACCCGTCGCATTGAATACGCTTCAAAATACCCGGTACGCCATATAGCCCGGTTAACCGATCGTGCATATCACGTCGTTTTTGGCAACGGAGTCGCCTTCTTTGAAATGAATGCTTTTCAGGGTTCCGGCGGTCGTAGCGGTAAGTGAATTCTCCATTTTCATGGCTTCCAGGATCACCACCGTATCCCCTTCATTGACCGCATCGCCGATCTTTTTTTCAAAGCGGATCACTGTGCCCGGCATGGGCGCCTTGATGGGCGTTCCATCGGCGGATGCGGCAGCAGGCGACGGCTTCGGTTCAGGCTTTTCTTCAGCGGCCTTTTCCTTCGGAGCCGGCTGGGAAGGTGGCGCCGGACTCGCTGCCGGCTGCTGCCGGACGGGAGCCTGTTGCTGCATGGGCTGCTGCGCCTGTGACGGCTGTGCAGTTTGCTGCGCAACCTGCGCCACCACCGGCGGATTTTTGTCCTCCACGCTCACCTCAAAGGGCTCGTCATCCACCATCACCGTAAATTTCCTCAGGCCTTCCTCGTCTTCCGGCTTTTTCTTGGCCACAACCTGCCCGGCACGCGCCTTCCGAACCAGATCCTCTTCCTTTTTGGCCTGCTCCAGGGTCTTGGGCTTGACCGATTCCGGCGGTTCTTCCAGGCCATACTTGTATTTTAAAAACTTTTTCCCGGTGGTCGGGTAGATCGCGTAGATGAGCACGTCATCGAGATCCACTGCAAGATCCTTGACATCTTCTTTGGCCTTTTCGAGCTCCGGCTCGAGAATCTCGGCCGGACGGCAGGTAATGGGCTCCTCTCCGCGGGGGTACCCCTTGAGCACCTTTTTCTGCACTTCCGGGTTGATGGGGGCCGCTGTTTTTCCGTAAAGGCCGTAGCAGAGGTCCTTGACCTGCTGGGTGGTCATTTTATAGCTTTCGTTTTCATCGTCAAAAAGCACGTTGTTTACCGTCTGGATACCCACGATCTGGCTGGTCGGCGTAACCAGGGGGACCTGGCCGAGATCTTTCCGGACCTTGGGCAGCAGATCGTAGACCTCGTTGATTCGATCCAGGGCGTCCATTTCACGGAGCTGGTTCACCAGGTTGGAAAGCATGCCGCCGGGGGTCTGGTGCAACAGCACGTTGGTGTCGATGATGGACACTTTTGAATCGTCTAACAGGTGTTTGTACTTGGGCAGAATATCGGCTTCCAGCTTCTGGTTGATTTCATCGAGGGCCTTTACGGAAAAACCGGTGTCCCGGCTCGTGCCGTACAGGGTGACGACCAACGGCTCGATGGCGGCATGGGATGTGCGGTAGGCATAGGGGCACATGCAGGTATCGATGATATCCACGCCCGCCTCAATGGCCTTGAGATGCGTCATGGGGGACATGCCGGAGGTGAAGTGGCTGTGCAGGTGAATGGGCGGCTTGACCGTTTCCTTCAGCGCTTTAACCAGTTCGAAAGCGTCATAGGGGGACAGCAGACCGGCCATATCCTTGATGCAGATCGTATCCGCACCCATGTTTTCGAGTTCTTTCGCCTTGTTCAGGTAAAACTCGAGGTTGTAAATCTCTCCGCCCATTCGCGGCTCGGTGAGGGTATAGCAGATACATCCCTGGAAATGCTTGTCTGCGGCCTTGATTTCCTTGACCACGGTTTCGAAATTGCGAAAATCGTTTAGCGCATCAAAGGTGCGGAAGACGTCCATTCCGTTTTCTGCGGTTCGCTGGACAAAGGCTTTCGCAACGTCATCCGGGTAGTTTCGGTATCCCACGAGGTTCTGGGCGCGAAGCAGCATGGACAGCGGCGTTTTTTTGAAATACCGCTTCATGGTCCGGAGCCGTTCCCAGGGATCCTCGTTCAAAAACCGATGGGTGGTGTCAAAGGTAGCCCCTCCCCAGACTTCCACGGCCCAGAAACCGATGTTGTCCATCATTTCGGCCACCGGGATCATGTCCTCGGTTCTTCCCCGGGTCGCAAACAGAGACTGATGGCCGTCCCGCAGGGTCAAATCCATTATCTTGACCGGATTTTCCGCCTTCGGGCGATCCGCCTCGTAATTTTTTTCCGTCATCTTTACTTGAAAATGGTCCGTCATCTTGTACACTCCCCTCACCCAGGTAATCGTGATTATATTTGACGGCTTCGTAAAAAGTCCAATATCTGGGTTGCGCACAATTTTCGAAGAATCTCACGTACGGCTGAGTACTATCGATTCTTCAAAAATTGCACGCGCCTTGATCTTGAACTTTTTACTTTGCCGTCCAAAATCGACTTTTTACGAGTTCATCATATTTATCCATTCATAAACGATTCTTCTGCCGGCCCGTCCCAGCGCTCAATATTTTCCTGACCGGACCCATCCGCCGGCATACGCCGGAAATTATCCCCGGAATGTCCGGTACTGCATCATTGTGCGTATCTGCATCTGAGCGTTCCTGCCCGAAATACCGTAGGGACTTGCCATGCACAGCGTAGAGGGAACAGGTATGGCGACGGTCCGCGCAGGGGCGCCTGCCGCGGCCATTTGCTGCCGCTCTGTTTCAAGGTATTGCATAACAGCGGCAATGGCCGCTTTTTTCTTTTTTTCCATTCTCATAGCCGGTGAACTCCTGGTGCTTCGGTTTACGCCGGTATATTGCCGTGTTTTTTCGGGGGCAGCGCCTGGCGCTTGCCGGCAAGTATCTCCAGCGATTCGATCAAGCGGGGGCGGGTTTCGCTGGGTACGATGATATCGTCAATATACCCCCTGTTTGCCGCAATATACGGGTTGGAAAAAATCTTCTTGTATTCCTCGACTTTTTCTCTCCTCTTTCCCGCCGGATCTTCCGAATCCTGGATTTCCCGGCGGTGGATGATGTTGGCCGCGCCTTCAGCGCCCATGACCGCAATTTCCGCCGTCGGCCAGGCGTATGCCATATCCGCGCCCAGGTGTTTCGATGACATGGCGATATATGCCCCGCCGTAGTCCTTCCGCACAATCACGAGGAGCTTGGGCACGGTTGCTTCGGAATAGCACCAGAGCAGTTTTGCGCCGTGCCGGATGATCCCCCCCCATTCCTGGTCGCTTCCGGGCAGGTAGCCGGGAACATCGGCAAACGTGAGAATGGGAATATTGAAGGCGTCACAGAACCGGATGAACCGGGTGGCCTTGTCCGATGCGTCAATATCCAGGCAGCCGGCCAGAAATTTTGGCTGGTTTGCAATAATGCCGATGCTCCGGCCGTTCAACCGGCCGAAACCGACGATGATATTTTTGGCATAATGCTCGTGGGGTTCGAAAAAGTCGCCGTTGTCGACGATGGCATGTATGATATCCTTCATGTCGTAGGACTGGTTGACGTCCACCGGAACGAGCGTGTCCAGTGCGGGGTCAATTCTGCCCGGATCATCCCCCGTATCGATAATGGGGGGGTCTTCGACGTTGTTGGACGGCAGAAAGGAGAGCAGTTTTCGGATGCGTTCAATGGCATCGGCGTCCGACTCACAGGCAAAATGGGCAACGCCGCTTTTTTCATTGTGCGTCATGGCACCGCCCAGATCTTCGAAAGAGATCTCCTCTCCCGTGACCGATTTGATCACCTGGGGGCCGGTAATAAACATGTGGCTAGTATTTTTCACCATGAAGACGTAGTCGGTCATGGCCGGGGAATAGACGGCCCCTCCCGCGGTCGGACCCATGATGGCCGATATCTGCGGAATCACGCCCGAGGAAGTGGAATTCCGGTAAAAGATCTCCCCGTATCCATAAAGGGCATCCACCCCTTCCTGTATGCGGGCCCCCCCGGAATCGTTAAACCCGACCACCGGCGTGCCTGATTTCAGGGCCAGATCCATTACCTTGCAGATTTTCTTGGCGTGCATTTCGCCAAGGCTGCCCGCCCGGGCCGTAAAATCCTGGGCAAAAGCAAAAACCGGCCGGCCGTCGACCAGTCCGTGGCCGGTTATGACCCCGTCAGAGGGGATGTCGACCTTGTCCATCCCGAAATTGACGCAGCGGTGGCGGACAAAAACGTCCAGCTCCCGGAACGTGCCGGAATCGAAAAAAAGGTCAAGGCGCTCCCGTGCGGTCAGCTTGCCGTCCTTTTTCTGCTTGGCGATGGCTTTTTCACCGCCCATTTTTTGAATTTTGGCCTTTACGGCCATCATTTCCTTGATTTTATCCGAAGCTTCGCCCATAAATTGTTTCCTTTCCCTACTTCGGTTTGATTTTTTTACGAAAATGCCGGATATGCCCGGAAGCGGCACCACGCGGCAATCAACCCCTCTGCCGCCGGTCGGAACCGACCGGATCCAGGAGTTCCAAAATCCGCCTGGCACCTGTCATTGCTGTTGCGCTGCCGTTTTCGACCTGCTTTTGAATTTCCGGCAGTGACGATGCCACCTCCGGCAATTGATAAAACCATTCTTTTATGCCTTCGTCAAGCAGATATAAAAACCAATCTTTTGCCTGCTGCTTCCGTTTTCTTTCAAAACGGCCACTTTTTTTCATTTCCGCGTGATGACGAAGCACCGTGTCCCATATGTCATCCATTCCGGCCATGGTAAGGGCGCTGCAAGTCAACACCGGGGGATGCCAGGAATCATCCGGCGCCCCCATGAAATGAAGCGCATTTTCATACACCTGCCTGGCTTTTTCGGCACGCGCCTCATTGTCGCCGTCGGCCTTGTTAACGGCAAGGGCGTTGGCAATTTCAAGGATGCCCCGCTTGATTCCCTGGAGTTCGTCCCCTCCGCCGGAGAGCAGCAGGACCAGGAAAAAATCGACCATAGAGGCCACGGAATACTCGGACTGGCCGACGCCCACGGTTTCCACCATGACCGCGTCAAACCCCGCGGCCTCGCAGACCATGATGGTTTCCCTGGTTTTGCGGGCCACACCGCCCAGCGTCTTTCCCGCCGGCGACGGGCGGATATAAGCGCGCGTGTCTGCAGAGAGTTTTTCCATCCGGGTTTTGTCCCCGAGAATGGATCCCCCGCTTTTGGCGCTGCTGGGATCCACCGCAAGAATCGCCACACGATGGCCTTTTTCCAGCAGGGATATCCCCATACTTTCAATGAAGGTGCTTTTCCCGACGCCGGGGACTCCTGAAATACCCAGCCGGATGGAGTTTCCGGAATGGGGTAGAAGCCCTCCCATGATCTCGTCGGTAATGCTTTTGTGCCGGGGAAGCGCGCTTTCAATCAGGGTAATGGTTTTGGACAGGATTTTTCTGTCGCCGGCCAGCACCCCGTCTATGTAGTATTTCGGGTCGGTTTCAACCATTCAAATCTCATATCAGCCCGTTTTTTCAAGGATATTCAGCACCTGGTTGGCCGAATCTGTCACCATGGAACCCGGACCGAACACCTTGGATACACCGGCGGCAAACAGATAATCGTAGTCCACCGGCGGGATGATGCCGCCGACTACCACCGCGATATCTTCACCCCCTTCTTGTTTCAGCGCGTCCACTAGCTTTGGCACCAGGATTTTGTGGGCGCCGGCAAGACTCGATACGCCCAATACGTGAACGTCATTTTCAACGGCCATGCGCGCGGCCTCTTCCGGCGTCTGGAACATGGGGCTCAGATCCACGTCAAAGCCAAGGTCCGCATACGCCGTTGCCACCACTTTCACCCCGCGATCGTGGCCGTCCTGCCCCATCTTGGTTAAAAGAATCCGCGGCCGCCGGCCGGTTTTCTCCATAAACTGATCGCATCGTTTGCGGATGGCGGCGATGATCTCGTCATCCTGGAATTCTCCGGCATACACCCCGGAGATACACTGGGTCGTGGCTGTAAATCGCCCAAAAACCGCTTCCATGGCATCGGATATTTCACCGACCGTTGCCCTGGCCCGTACCGCAGGGATGCACGCCTCAAGCAGATTGCCGTCGGACGCGGCGCAGTTGGTAATCGCTTCCAGGGTGCGCTTCACCTCAGATTCATCCCGCTTTTGGCGGATGTCATTGATCGCTGAGATCTGGCTGTCGCGAACCGCCTCGGAGATTTCCCTTACATCGATTGGCACTTCGTCCTCGACCTGGTATTTATTCACGCCGACAACAACCTCCCTTCCCTGGTCGATGCGTGCCTGCCGGCGCGCGGAAGCCTCCTCGATCCGCATCTTGGGCATACCCGCAGAGATCGCCTTTGCCATGCCGCCCATTTCCTCGACTTCCTCGATGATGGCGCGGGCCTTGTTGATAATGTCGCTGGTGAGCTTCTCGATATAATAGGATCCGCCCAGGGGGTCCACAACCTTGGTGACCTGCGACTCCTCCTGGATGATGATCTGGGTGTTCCTTGCCACGCGGGCGGACGTATCCGTCGGCAGGCTGACCGCCTCGTCGAAGGCGTTGGTATGCAGCGACTGCGTTCCGCCAAGCACGGCCGCCAGCGCTTCGAGGGTGGTCCGGATGATGTTGTTGTAGGGATCCTGCTGGGTAAGGCTCCACCCGGAGGTCTGCACGTGGGTCCGCAGCATGGATGACCGCGGATCTTTGGGGTTGAACTGCGCCATGAGATCGGCCCACAGGAAGCGCGCGGCCCTGAGCATCGCGATCTCCATGAAGAAATTCATGCCGACCCCGAAAAAGAAGGAAAGCCGCGGGGCGAACTTGTCGATGGGAAGGCCCGCGGAAAGGGCGGCACGGACATATTCCAGGCCGTCGGCCAGGGTAAAGGCCGTCTGAAGGACCGAGTCTGCCCCGGCTTCCATCATGTGATATCCGCTGATGCTGACGGTGTTGAACTTCGGCATGTGGGTGGAGCAGTAGCCGATAATATCCGATATGATGCGCATGGACGGATCGGGCGGATAGATGTAGGTATTTCGGGTCAGGTATTCCTTCAAAATATCGTTCTGGATCGTACCGGTCAGTTTCTCCTGGGAGACCCCCTGTTCCTCGGCAGCCACGATATACCCGGCCATTACCGGGAGAACCGCACCGTTCATGGTCATGGAAACAGACATCTTGTCCAGGGGGATCCCGTCAAAGAGGATCTTCATGTCCTCGATGGAATCGATCGGCACGCCGGCCTTCCCCACGTCGCCGATAACGCGGGGATGATCCGAATCATATCCGCGATGGGTGGCCAGGTCGAATGCGATGGAAAGCCCCATTTGGCCGGCCGCAAGATTTTTCCGGTAAAACGCGTTGGACTCCTTGGCCGAGGAAAACCCGGCATACTGACGTATCGTCCAGGGCCTGACCGTGTACATGGTGGCCCGCGGCCCCCTCACAAAGGGGTGCAGGCCCGGCAGCGAGTTGACGAATTTGATTCCCTCGGTGTCCTCGGCCGTGTACAGGGGCTTGATGGTAATGCCTTCCGGGGATTGCCATTCAAGGGCCTCGACGGGTTTCCCCTTGAGTTCCTTGCCGGCCAGATCGCTCCATTCCTTCTTTTTCGGATGTTCTCCCATTTTACGCTCCGTTGCTTAAACCATTTTCATTACAGTCGCAGCCATGTCTCTTTTGGCGTGAGGCTTTGGCAGCGCTGAAAAGTAGCAATATGTTCCGTGTTTATAAACATAAACGCGGTATTTTTCATTTGCAAAAAAAATACAACCTTATCTCTGGCAGAGCTCCACGAGCACCCCGCCCGTCGCCTTTGGATGCAGAAATGCGATACGCGCACCCCCGGCCCCTTTGCGCGGCGTCTCATCAATCAACTGAACGCCTTTTTCTTTAAGCTCCGCCAGGGCCTGGTCGATATCCTCGACCCGGAAGGCGATGTGATGGATCCCCTTCCCCTTTTTTTCAATGAACTTGCTGATCGGGCCGTCCGGTTCGGTCGACTCGAGCAGTTCGACTTCGCTTTCCCCTACCGGCATAAAAGCGGTTGTCACTTTCTGCTGCGCAACGGTTTCTTCCCCTTCATAGGGCAGACCCAGGATGTCGGACCAGAATTTTTTCCCTTCCGCATTGCTGTCGACGGCCACGCCGATATGGTCGATATGAAGTATTTTCATGCAGCGCCTCCTTTTCGGGTAAACGTGAGTATCGCAAAAAATTTACCAAAACAATGTTTCCATCATTTGATGGGCAAATTTATCGAATCATCCCTGAAATGTCAAGAAAGATCGAAACAAGCGGGGAAAAATCATCCGCCAATCTTCGGCATGCTTACATGTCTTTATCGTCAGGGGGGGAAGTGGGCGCATCCTCGGATTGATAAAGGAGTTTATAAATTTTTTTTCCGCCACCGCCGATCAGCAGGATACTGACAAGGTACAGGGACAACCGGACATACCAGGCGCCAAAAAAGTGCTCCTGGTCGGAAAAGCTGCTCATGACATCCGGGATCCGGAAAAAAAAGGCGATCCCCATCAGCAGCAGGGCGCATCCCCACAGCAGTTGAAAGATCTGCGTATTATCGAGTTTTCTGCTCCGGGGCCCCATGAATTCGCTTCCAATTGGGTATAGAAACCGGTAGATATCCTCTTTCGACAATCAGATACCGACTGCCCGCAACCCAAGAATATCTTGAGTTTGTACAAAAGTTATCCTATATACCGGTTCAATTTAGGTGTCAACCATGAACGGGCCGGCTCCAAACGGATTTTTCCCCTGCCCTTTTGCGGGGAACAGGAAGGCGTTGAAAAATCTCTTTTTGATGTGAAACAACCATGATGAGCCCGTAAAAAGTCGATTTTGGGCGGCAAAGGTAAAAGTTCAAGATCAAGGCGCGTGCAATTTTTGAAGAATTGAGCGTACTTAGCCGTACGTGAGATTCTTCAGAAATTGTGCGTAACGCAGATATTGGGCTTTTTACGAAGCCGTCAACCATAACCATTTATGAACAAGGTATTATGACAATGGAAAACAACGACAGCCAGGAATTCGAGCACAAGCTCCGACTGAGAAATTTGACCCGGGAGGATTACAGCGACATCGAGGAGATCATGGAAATGGTCTACCCGGGAATGGGGGCCTGGTCGTATAAGGAATTTACCATGTTGATCGACCGGTTTCCGGAAGGGCAGATCTGTATCGAAGACAAGGGCAAAGTCATTGCCGCGGCCCTGACGATCCGGGTGAGCATGGATGCCTACGAGTCCCGGCATACGTACGAAGACGCGGTTGGCAAAGGCCGCCTGAAAAACCACGATCCCAAGGGGGACGGCCTCTACGGCATCGACGTATTCGTCCACCCCGATTACCGCGGTCTCCGCCTGGGACGCCGTCTCTACGACGCCCGAAAGGAGCTCTGCGAGGAGCTGAACCTCAAGGGGATCATATTCGGCGGGCGCATTCCGGGATACGTAGACCATTACAAAGAACTGACCCCCCAGCAATATATCGAGAAAGTAAGGAACAGCGAAATATACGATCCGGTCCTTTCCTTTCAGCTGGCCAATGACTTTCACATCAAAAAAATCCTGAAAAATTACATGCCGGAAGACAGCCAGTCCCGGTCCTACGGCATTTTGATGGAATGGAACAATATTTTCTACGAAAAGAAGAAAACGCTCTTCGGGGGGCGGAAATCCTACCCCCGGATCAGCGTGGTGCAATGGCAGATGCGCCCTTTTTCCTCCTTCGAGGACTTCATGCACCAGGTGGAATTCTTCGTTGATGCGGTTTCCGGATATAACTGCGACCTGGTGCTGTTTCCCGAGCTTCTGAACGCCCCGCTCATGGCCCATTTCAACCAGGAAAACCCGGCCGAGGCCATGCGCCTTCTGGCCGATTACACCGAGCCGCTGCGCGAGGCCGTCCTCCAGATGGCCCTTGCCTACAATATCAACATCGTGGCCGGCAGCGTCCCGGAATACGTGGATGAACATCTTTACAACGTCTCCTTTCTCTGCAGGCGGGACGGCACCTGGGACAGCCAGTACAAGCTGCACATCACCCCGGACGAATCCCAGTACTGGGGGCTGCAGGGAGGGAAGGAACTCAAGATATTCAACACGGATATCGGAAGGCTCGGTATCCTTGTCTGCTACGACGTGGAGTTTCCGGAGCTTTCCCGTTATCTCGTGGACAAGGACATGGACATCCTCCTGGTGCCGTTCTGGACGGATACGAAAAATGCCTATCTTCGCGTGCGCCGCTGCGCCCAGGCAAGGGCGATTGAAAATGAATGCTATGTGGCCATATCCGGAAGCGTGGGCAACCTTCCCCGGGTGGAAAACATGGATATCCAGTATTCCCAATCGGCCATTTTCACCCCTTCGGACTTTGCCTTCCCGCACGATGCGATCGCAGCGGAAGCCACGCCCAACACGGAAATGACCCTGATGGTCGATTTGGACCTGGATCTCTTAAAGGAGCTTCGCGAACAGGGTAGCGTACGAAATCTCCAGAGCCGGCGGCTGGATCTGTATAATATTGTCTGGAAAACGGAGATATCCGATTAGAACCTATCCCAAAATTGACTTTCGGCCCAATATCTTTGTTGGCGTCTTATTTCAAATCCTCGAAATACGCGAGTATGTCTGCGGTTTGAAATAAGACGCCGCCGCGATCTTGAACCGAAATCCGAATGTTGGGATGGGTTTTAGGAAACGGGCATCCGGCGCAGCGATTTTTCGGGGGTAGAGGCGGGATCGAAATCGAAAAGACAGAATCAAAAAGGCCGCCGTCTTTCCAGGTCGGCCAGGCGTTCGTCAAACACCGCCTGGCGGCTGTCGTTCTTTGCAGCAAGCGTTTCCATCTCTTCAAACGCATCATCGATGGTTTTCTGGCACTCCCCGATCAACCGGGAAATATCAACGATCTCCCGGTTGTCCCCCTTTTCGGTCGCCACCTGCATTTTTTCATGGAGTTGCGCCATCTGCGCCTCTTTTTCCATGATCAGACGCTCAAGGCGTTCGATGCCGTCCTGGACCGGTTTCAGGATTCGGTTTTTTTCAGCGATGATATCGGAGCGAAGACGCTTGTAGTCCTTCAGGGTGAGGAGACCGGGGTTTTGCGTCCCGTATTCAGCAGTATCTGCAGCCGCTTCTGCGGGTGGTTTTTCGACCGAATCCTCATCCCCCCAGCCGCCGGCTTCCAGAAAGGCCTGGTAGGTGCCGTCAAACACCTCGATGCCGTTTTCCGAAAACACGACCAGGCGCTCGGCAATGGCGTGGAGGAACATCTCATTGTGGGTGACCATGGCCACGCCCCCGTCAAACGCGTCGATGGCGGTTAAAAGCGCATCGCAAGACTCCATGTCAAAATGGTTGGTGGGCTCGTCGAGCAACAGGAAGTTGGCCGGCGCGCCAAGGAGTTTGCCCAGCATGACGCGGCATTTTTCCCCGCCGGACAGCACACCGATTTTCTTTACGGCCGCATCCCCTTCAAACAGCATGGCGCCACAGATGTTTCGGGCCGCCTGCCGGCTCAAAGACGGGTTGGAACAAAGGATTTCCTCCTCGATGGTCCGCTCATCGACCAGGGAGGCAATGTTGGTCTGTTCGAAAAAACCCGTCACAAGTCCGGGGTGACAGACGATACGACCGGCATCCGGCAAAAGCTTCCCCGCCAGGATTTTGAGCAGGGTGGTCTTGCCGGCGCCGTTTCGCCCCACGATGCAGACGCGTTCTTTTGCCGCGATATTGATCGAAAAATCGGATATGAGCGGGGCGGGCGCCTTCTTGTGGTACGAAAAGGAAACGTTTTCCGCATGGAGCATGTATTTGCCGGTAAACGGTACGGCCTGAAAGTGAAAATCCAGGTTCTTGTAATGCTCCAGCTTCTCCCCGGGGGTCATTTTTTCAATGGTTTTGATGCGGGACTGGACCATGCCCGCAAGGCGCGCCTTTGCCCGAAAACGGGAAATAAATTTTTCGATCTCTTTCCGGCGTCTTTCGTCGTTTTTCCTCGTCTTTTCATGGATTTCCTCATCCTGGGCGATCCGGCTGTAAAACTTCCCCGTGTCCCCCTTTATCTTGCGGACTTTTTTCCGAACGATGCCAAGGACATGAGTGACCACGTCATCCATGAAGCTGCGGTCGTGGGTGATGAGCATCAGCTCCCCGGCCCAGCGCCGCAAAAACCCCTTGATCCAGCGGATGGACGTAATGTCCAGATAATTGGTGGGCTCGTCAAGCATGAGGCAATCCGGCCGCGACACAAGCGTTCTGGCAAGGTTGAGCCGCACCTGGTAGCCGCCGGAAAATTCATGGGGGCTGCGGCCAAGATCCGCATTGGAAAATCCCAGCCCGGCAAGAATTTTCTCCACCTGCCAGTGTTCGCCTTCGCTGTCCGGGCCAAGACCGCGCATACCCTCTTCGAGCACCGTCTTTGACGCAAATTCCAGTTTCTGGCTGACATACCCGAGACGGTAATTGCGGGGAAAGCTGATGGATCCGGCGTCCGGTGACGCCTGCCCGGATATCATATCAAAAAGGGTGGTCTTGCCGTGGCCGTTTCTCCCCACAAGCCCCACTTTTTCTTTGGGGTTGATCTTAAACCCGATCTTTTCGAAAAGTACGTAACTGCCGTAGCTTTTGCTCAGATTTTCAACACTGATCATTTTCTTATTTTTACCATGTTTTGAGAGGAACTCGTTCGTAAAAATACAAAAGAAAGCAACAGATGGCGATATAAAAAAAGCCGGGGCCCGCCCAACCCCGGCTTCTTATTTCGGATTTTCGGCTTCCGGTTACTCCGGCTTATCGATGCCGAGCTTATCGAGGCGATAGCGAAGCGAGCGGAAACTGATCCCCAGAAGGTCCGCCGCCTTGTTTTTGCTGCCGGAGGAAAGCTCCAGCGCCTTTTCCAGGTAGGCTTTTTCGATTTCCTCCAGTACGTTGTCGAGGGAAACACCCCTGGCCACGTCGTCCAGATCAAACCGCCTGTTCTTGATCCCTTCGATCCAGCGCCGCTTGTGAATGGACAGCGAGAGATTGTCCGGCAGCAGTATGTTGGTATTCGAAAGCGCAACGCTTCGCTCAATCAGATTCTCCAGCTCCCGGATATTGCCCGGAAAGTCGTATTTCTGCAGCAGATCCACGGCATACGACGAAATCTTGGTAATTTCCTTGCCCTGCTCCCGCGAATACTTGTCAAGAAAGTGCTGGGCCAGCGCACGGATATCCCCCTTGCGCTCCCGCAGCGGCGGCACCTTTATTTCAACGACATTGAGTCGGTAATACAGGTCCTCGCGAAAGCGCCCGGCAATGACCTCTTCTTCCAGCTGCTTGTTGGTCGCGGACAGGATCCGTATGTCCACATGGATATCCTCGTTGCCGCCGACGGGCTTGAAGGACCTTTCCTGAACGACCCGCAGCAGTTTGATCTGCATCTGGGGTTCGAGTTCGCCGACTTCGTCAAGAAACACGGTCCCCGCATTGGCCGCCTCGAACAGCCCCTTCTTGTCCTGGGAAGCCCCTGTGAAGGCGCCCTTCTTGTAACCGAAAAATTCGCTCTCTATCAGCGATTCCGGAATGCTGCCGCAGTTGATCACCACGAAGGGCTTGTCATGGCGGGAGCTCTGCTCGTGAATGGCGCGGGCGATCAATTCCTTTCCGGTGCCGGACTCCCCGGTGATCATGATATTGGTTCGCGTATCCGCCACCTGGGATATGATCTTGTATATATGCTTCATCCGCATGTGGCTGCCGACGATCCGCCCGAAATGAATATTTTCCTTCAGGATATCGTCAAGATGGCTTTTTTCCTGGGACAGCGTCTTGAGCTGCAGGGCTTTTGAAATGGTCTGCTTCAACTCGTCATTGTCAAACGGTTTGGGCAGATAATCATAAGCCCCCTCATTCATCGCCTGGACGGCATTTTCAGCAGTGGCATAGGCGGAAATCATGATTACAACGCTGTCCGGATATTTCGATTTGGCTTTTTTCAGCACCTCGATGCCGCTGATATCCCCCAGCCGAATGTCACACAGGATCAGGTCGTAGAATCCCCTGTCCAGCTGCTGCACCGCCTGCTTCCCGCTTGCGGCGGTATCCACGTGATACCCTTCCGCACCGAGCATCAGCTCCAGAAATTCCCGCATACTCAGATCATCGTCAACCAATAAAATTTTGCTATTAGAATCAGACATATATATAGCAAACAATCATAAAGAACCTGAAGAATTAAAAACAATATTCCCATGGACGATTGTATATACGGCGCACCCCTTCAATTCCCATCCGTCAAAAGGGGTATTCCGGCTTTTTGAAAAGCCTTTTTCCGATCGGTAGGCAAAGACCCGGTTCGGATTGATAATCGTGATATCCGCCGCCGCGCCGACATCGATACCATTTTGCACCCCGATGATTCGCGCCGGATTGGAGGAGAGTTTTTCAAGGAGCCGCTCCATATCGATCACCCCGTTTTCGACCAAAGAAAGCGACAGCGGCAGGGCGGTTTCAAGGCCCGTAATGCCGTTTGCCGCCGCATCGAATTCAACGGCCTTGTCGACGGTTGCATGGGGCGCATGATCCGTGGCGATCACATCAATCGTGCCGTCCGCCAGGGCGTTTCGTATGGCCACAACATCCGCATGCGAACGAAGCGGTGGATTCATCTTGGCATGGGTGTCGTATGACATGACGGCCTCATCTGTCAGCGTAAAATAATGGGGGGCCGTTTCCGCGGTAACCGGCACGCCCCTAGCCTTTGCCGACCGGATCGCCGCTGCGGACTCGGCCGTGCTGACATGCGCGATGTGAACCGGACAGCCGGTCAGCTCACAAAGGGCGATATCCCGCATGACCATGATACTTTCCGCTGCATTGGGTATCCCTGAAAGTCCAAGGCGTGTTGCAAAGGGGCCTTCATTCATGGATCCGCCGGACAGATACGGATCTTCGCAATGAGAAATCACCGGGATGCCGGCACCAGACGCATATTCAAGCGCTCTTCGCATCAGGAGGGAATCCGCCACGGGCCTTCCGTCATCCGATACCGCGACAATGCCGGCGTTGCGCATATCCCCTATTTCCGCCATCTGCCTGCCTTCAAGGCCGACGCTCACGGCGCCGACGGGGTATACGCGAACAGACCGGAAGGAAGCGGCTTTGTCAATGATGTAGCGCGTGATCTGGAAATTGTCGTTAACGGGGGCGGTGTTGGGCATACAGCATACAGCGGTGAATCCTCCGGCAGCCGCCGCCATTATGCCGGTTTCAATGGTTTCCTTGTATTCATGGCCGGGATCCCGCAAATGCACGTGCATGTCGATCAGGCCCGGGGTCACGATGCAACCCGATGCATCGATTTCCATATCGGCGGAAAAGCCGGAACCGCCATCCGGTGCCACCCCGGAATCGACAGGGCGAATGGCCGATATCTTCCCACCGCTTATCCATATGTCGGCGACCTGGTCCATTTTTCCGGGATCGATTACCCTGCCTTGTTTAATCAGAATCCGCATTGCGTATACCTCCCGCCAGCAGGTAAAAAACAGCCATCCTGAGCGCAACACCGTTTGTCACCTGGTCCAGGATGATCGAATGAGGACCGTCGGCCGCCTCCGGGGCGATTTCAATCCCCCGGTTGATCGGTCCGGGATGCAGGATCAGGGCATCGGAGCGGATGCGTTGGAGACGGCTGCGGTTCAACCCGAAGCGCACGGCATATTCCCGCTCAGACGGCATGAGAAAGCTTTTCTGCCGCTCCTTCTGGATCCGGAGCATCATGATCACGTCGGCATCTTCAATGGCTTCATCCACGTTTTTGGCTATGGTCGTGCCAAGGGCTTCAATGCCCGCGGGGATCATGGTGGGGGGGCCCGCTATCGTCACATTCGCCCCCATTCGGCTGAATCCGATAATATTGGATCGTGCCACCCGGCTGTGAGCGATATCCCCGATTATGGCCACCTTGAGATTGGTAAAATCCTTTTTGATTTCCTTGACGGTCATCATGTCCAGGAGGGCCTGGGTCGGGTGGGCATGCATACCGTCGCCGGCATTCACAATGCTCACGGACAGGTTTTGCGCCAGAAGGTGCGGCGCTCCCGCGGACGAATGACGGATCACAATAATATCCGGACGCATGGCCTCGATGTTCCTGGCCGTGTCAATGAGGGTTTCCCCCTTGATGATGCTGCTCGAGGAGGCGGCGATGGAAATCGAATCCGCAGACAAGCGCTTGGCAGCGATATCAAAAGAGATGCGGGTCCGGGTGCTCGGTTCCATGAAAAACAGGACAACGGTCTTGCCGCGAAGGGTGGGCACTTTTTTAATCGGGCGTTCTGAAATTTCCTTTAAACCGGATGCGGTTTCAAGGATCATTGATATTTCATCCCTGGAAAGAGACGCGATATCCAGAATGTGTTTTTTCGACCATATCATCGCACATACCGCCTAACGCAATATCTGGGCGAGCCTTGACCATCTCGGCCAGAACTGTTCACTGTCCCAAGACCAGTAGATAATAAACGCTTTTCCCTTTATGGTCTCCTCTTCCACGAATCCCCAGAAACGGCTGTCATAACTGTTATCGCGGTTGTCCCCGAGGACGAAATACGCATTTTCCGGAATCCTTACAGGACCGAAGTTGTCTCTTGGATTTTTTCCCACCGGAATGACATGATCCTCGGTATGCATTGTATAGCCCTGATCAATGGGCTTCCCGTTGACATAAACGGTTTTGTCCCGTATCTCCACCACGTCGCCGGGGATACCGATCACGCGCTTGATAAAGTCCTTGTCCGGCTCAACCGGATATTCAAAAACGATGATATCCCCTCTTTCCGGTCGCCCCCCGGGTATAATGGTAACATCGGTAAACGGCAGGTCAACACCGTACGTAAACTTGTTCACCAGTATATGATCGCCTATCTGGAGCGTCGGTTTCATGGAACCGGAAGGAATTTTAAACGCCTGAACAATAAATGTTCTTATGAAAAGGGCAAGCAGTATGGCGATCAAAATGGCTTCGACATTTTCCCGCAGCCTGCTTTTTTTCGGGCGTGTCGTATCTGGCTCAGAGCGATTTGTTTGTTTTTTCACTTTTCCGCCGTTTCCGCGATATTTTCCAGCTTGCCGGTAATGTTGTTTTTGATCCAGGCACCATCCCACCATTCGTATGGATCGACAAACACGTTGCCGACAATCATCGAGAAATGCAGGTGATCCCCCCCTGCAAGGCCTGTGGTTCCGGTGTTTCCGATAATATCCCCCTTACGGACAAAATCGCCTGCGTCCACATCCGTACCGCTTAAATGGGCATAAAGGGACATCAACCCGTACCCGTGATCGATGACCACCGTATTGCCATAAATTCCGGTCCAATCCACAAACGCGATCTTTCCGCTGTTTGCCGCGGGAACCGGCGCCTGTCGGAGGGAGGCAAGGTCGACCCCCATGTGATTCGCCTCATCAATGACCTCGCCGTTGTAAATGTAGGTGCGGTGATCTGCAAACCCCGCCCTGCGCTGGGCCCTCGGCAGCGCCAGAAAAACGCCTTCCCAGTACAGATCGCTCTCCGAGTCTTTGTGAAGCGACAGAAGCGCTTCATTGTTCTTTTTGCGAAGATCCCGGTTGATATACAGGAATTGATCCCGGAGGGGTTCATCCAGGGGCAGGTCATTGTCCGATTGGAATTCAGGGAGTACCTGCCGGATAAAATTGTCGGATATGGTGAGCCCTTCCGTATCGAACGTCCTGCCTTGAATGTAGTAGTGCAGTCCGCTTCGCCCCTGGTTGCCGGCCTTGTCCCGGGCAAAAAGGGAAATCTCTGTATCATCCCCCTGATCATGGCCCAACGCAAAAAGGGACAGGTACACGTCCTCATCGCCGACATAACCGGAACGTCCCTGAAAAAAGTTGTCCCCGACGCGGATACCGTGCTCCACACACGGCTCCGAAAGCCTGTAAGCGACGAGACCGGCGCCCCCCTGGCGAAGATTATGCTGCCGGGTCAAAGGGGATATCCGCGGGGATTTGGAGTCAATGACGATTTCTTCTTCCAGGTAGGCCACATTGCCGGAAAACCAGCCGCGCCATGATCCGTCCCATGCGGCGATCCGCAGCAACGCTTCGCCGTCTTTCAAACCGTTTTCCCGGACATTGACAGGCAGCGCCACATCCACAGCGGTATTCGCGTCATCGGCCCCGGATATCCCCTCCCCATAACTCCTGTTTGCCAGAACGACTTCGCGATCTTCCTGGAGGATCGACGCGAACATTTTACGGATCCCGCTCTTTTCATCTGTTATGGTTACCGGAATTTCCGTTTCGGCCGGTATGTACATGGATTCCATATCCATGACGATCACCGGCGCCTGCCCTTCAAGCCGGGTCGCCAGCACCCAGACGACCGCTGCCACCGCGGCTGCACCGATCAGTCCGAGAAGGATATATTTCAGCTTCTTTCCGCGATCCTTGCGTTTAAATCTCATCTTTTGTTCATTCCTGTCATAAAAGTATCTTGCACCGACGTGCCTATTAGCAATTTGTCGCTATTTGGGCAAGGTCTTATTTTGATGGACTCGTAAAAAGTCGATTTTCAGATGGCGCCGTAAAAGTTCAAGATCAAGGCTTGCGTGATTTCGTAGAATGCAGCGTACTTAGCCGTACGTGAAGTTCTGAGAAATCACGCGTAACGCAGATATTGGACTTTTACGGCGCCATCTATTTTAACCGTCTTGACTTTTATACACTTGCAGGGTAACACGGTGCAGTGACCGGCGGCGTTCCACAGGCGCCGGCAACGACATTGATCCGGGCGATTCTGACATGATAACCATTCCTGCAAAAACGGAGAAGCCAATGGACCCTGTTGATATTAACGGCTGCACTATCGGAGGAGAATCCCCGTTCGTTCTGATTGCCGGTCCATGTGTTCTTGAAGATGAAGCCACGGCCATGGAGATTGCCGCAACCCTGAAGGAAATCAGTTCGCGGCGCGCCATTGATTTTATTTTTAAAGCCTCCTACGACAAGGCGAACCGGACATCCATTGAATCATTCCGGGGCCCGGGGATTGCAAAAGGCCTTGACATGCTTTCCAGAATTCGCGGCAAACTCGATGTTCCGGTCACATCGGATGTACACCGGTTGTCGGAAGTGGATGCGGCGGCGGCGGTGTTGGATATGATACAGGTTCCGGCATTTTTGTGCCGCCAGACCGATCTTGTGGTTAAAATAGCAGAAACCGGGAAACCGATCAACATTAAAAAAGGACAATTCCTTGCGCCGTGGGACATGGAAAATGTCGTCAATAAAGCCCGGGCCTCCGGAAACAGGAAAATCGTCCTGACGGAACGCGGGACCATGTTCGGGTATAACAACCTGGTGGTTGACATGAGGAGCATCGGCATCATGCAGCAATTCGGATGCCCCGTTGTTTTTGACGCAACCCACAGCGTACAGCTTCCGGGCGGCGCTGGACGGGCCTCCTCGGGGCAGCGGGAGTATGCGCCGGTTCTTGCCCGGGCAGCGATCGCCGCAGGGGCGGACGCCCTTTTTATCGAGGTTCATCCCGATCCGGACAAGGCGCTTTGCGACGGGCCCAATGCCATCGCATTACAAAACGTCGACGGGCTTTTACGCGACCTGCTGGCGATTGCCAACGCCTTGAAAAAATGACGATCTTGTAAAAAGTCCAATATCTGCGTTACGCGCAATCTCTCAGAATCTCACGTACGCTAAGTACTCTGCATTCTTCGAGATTGCGCAAGCCTTGATCTTGAATTTTTTACAAGACCGTCCCATAGCGCCTTTACAAGTTCATCAAAAATGAAAATGCTGCCAACGGACAAATAATCGAATAACCATTTCAAACCCCGGCCGGATGTATTATATTTATACTATGACAGAAACAGACAAAACACTTTCGCACATAAAGCTGCTGCTCATGGATGCGGACGGCGTGCTGACCGACGGTTCAATCGCCTATACAGGGGAAGAAATGCAAACCATGACGTTCAACGTAAAAGACGGCCTGGGCCTCCGGATGATACAGAAGGCCGGAATTATTGCCGGCGTGGTCACGGGCAGGAAGTCTGATGCCTTGTCCCGCAGGATGCGGGAACTGGGAATTTCCCTTTTTTTTGACGGGGTTTCGGACAAGGGTCGTCTACTGGAGCAGATACTGGGGCAAACCGGCTGCATGGCCGGAGAAACCGCCTTCATCGCCGACGACCTGGCGGATATGTCGATTATGAAAAAAGTGGGCGTGCCCATTGCCGTAGCCGATGCCGTGCCCGCTATTCAATCATGTGCGGTGATCGTGACCGAAAAGCCCGGCGGGAAAGGTGCCGTACGTGAAATATGTGATGCCATTCTTCAGGCAAAAGGGCTCTGGGCGGACGCTTTAGCACGGTGGGAATAATATCGGAAAAAGCGCATCATGGGTCAGGACGCCTCAAGGGAGTGCTCATCGTCGCCATTGTTCTCCTTGCCGGTGCCATTGCAGCGCTGTTCATCAACTTCCGGTATTCGACCAATCCGTCGGAACAGCCCGAGATTCCAGAGGATACCGGCGCTACGCTTTCCATCAGCCGGTTTGCGCATACGGCAATGAAAAATGGGAAAAAGGAATGGACCTTGCACGCGGACACGGCAAGGCTTTTTTCTGAATCCCAAAAAGCCGCCTTGTCCCGCCTGGAAGCGGTATTTTTCATGGAAAACGGGGAGCAGATCACCATGAATGCCGACCGGGGGGAAGTGGACATGGCCTCCAAAAATTTACGGGCATGGGACAATGTTGTTGTTCATTCTCCGGAATATACGCTGAAAACCGAAACCTTGAATTATACGTACGACTCCCGTATACTGGTCATTGACGCTCCCCTTGAGATTACCGGTGAAACCATGGCGTTTACGGCGGATTCGGCACGCTATGAAATGGACGATAAAACTGCATTTTTTGAGGGAAATATTGAAACCTGGCTGGATAATACAATCGATTTGTAACCGTCGCATGCGCCGCATCCTTATGGGATTGGGGCTGCTCTTGACCGGATCCGTCATGCTGCTTCACCCGGCAGCCTACGGACGGGAACCGGAGATGAACGGCACCGGCAAATCGAAAATTCACATCACCGCGGATCGTCTCGTCTCCCGGCAGGCCGGACGGTACGCCGAATTTTCCGGAAACGTCCGGGCAACCCAGGCGGATACCGTGATCGTATCGGATATGCTCACCATATATTTCAATGCCGGGGAAGGATTGCCATCGGACAGCGCCGGCAATGCGGACTCGATTGAAAAGCTTGTGGCCGTCGGCAATGTGGTCATTGATCATGAAAACATGCGCGCCACGTGTGAAGAGGCAATATATACATCATCCGACGGACTTCTGGTACTGCTGGGGCAAAATGTCCTCGTAAAAGACGAGGCCGGCTCCATTACTGGCGAAAAAGTAGTATTCAACCGGGAAACCGGAGAAATCACCGTAACCGGAGAAACCGGCAGCCGAGTCGAAGCGGTGTTCCAGGGGACAGGGGAATCCGGAATGCTGCCCGATGCAATCCAGCGACCAGGGGACAGATAACCGATACCATGACCACGCTTTCTCTTAGAAATCTTGTTAAAATATATTTGAAAAGAAGGGTTGTCGACGGCGTTGACCTTGAAATCGAATCCGGCCAGGTCGTAGGCCTCCTTGGACCGAACGGGGCAGGCAAAACCACCACGTTTTACATGACCGTCGGCATGATCCGCCCGGACAGCGGCGGGGTCTATATCGACAATGACGAAATAACAGGGTACCCCATGTACCTGCGCGCCAGAAAAGGGGTCGGGTACCTCCCCCAGGAGGCCTCGGTTTTCAAAAAATTGAGCGTGTGGGACAACCTCATGACAATTATCGAAACCCTTCCGGTTTCCCGCCATCAACAAGCGGAAAAGGCCGAAGCGCTGCTCGACGAACTGGGCATATCCCACCTCAGGGAGCAGAAAGCGGCCGTCCTTTCCGGGGGCGAAAGACGAAGGCTTGAAATCAGCCGCACGCTGGCAACCGATCCGGCCTTTATCCTGCTCGACGAGCCCTTTGCAGGCATCGACCCGCTCGCGGTGATCGACATACAGAATATTATTTTTCACCTTGCCAAAAGGGGCATCGGCGTGCTTATTTCCGACCACAACGTCCGGGAGACCCTTGGCGTTTGCGACCAGGCATACATTTTAAACCATGGCAAGGTCATCGAATCCGGGGGGCCGGAAAAAATTGCAAACAGCCCGACGGCCCGTGAAATCTATCTTGGAAACCGGTTTACGCTCTGAATATGGCATTTGAACTTCAACAAAACCTGAAACTGCAACAGCAGCTGGTCATGACGCCGCAGCTCCAGATGGCGATCAAGCTGCTGCAACTGTCCCGTCTGGAGCTCGTTGAAATGGTTCGCCAGGAAATGGAAAACAACCCTACGCTGGAAGAATCGGAAAATATCGAGACACCGGAAAATATGGAGTCCCAGGCGTCCGAAATACCGGCTAAGCAGGAAGTTTCCATCAGTGAGACCTTTGACGAGCGACTGGACTGGCACCACTACATGGATGAATACAGCTCCACCGGCAAGGTACATTTTGAATCGGAAACCAGGGAATCACCCAACTATGAAGCGTTTACCGCCAGCCGGACGACCCTGGCCGATTATCTCCGGTGGCAGCTCCTGATGACCCAGCCCTCTTCCGAGGAAGAAATGATCGGCTCCATGATTATCGGCAACCTGAACAAATTCGGCTTCATGGAGGACAGCCTCGAAGAAATCGCCGAAAGTACAGGAACATCCGTTGAAAAAGTCGAACAGGTGCTTTTGCGCATGCAGGATTTTGACCCGCCGGGCATATGTGCACGGAACCTGAGCGAATCGCTTCTGATCCAGGCCCGCCTGCTGGGCATTGATTCTCCGCTGATTACCGAGCTGCTTTGCAGCCACATGAAAGACCTTGAAAACAAACGCTATTCGGTTATTGCCAAAGCGCTCAGGACGAGTGTGAACGATATCGTCGCAGCCGTCGAACTGATTCGCAACCTGGATCCGCGTCCTGCCGACCGCTACGGAGAGGACGAGCAGATCTACATTCTCCCGGATGTATATGTGCAGAAAGACGGGGACGACTATGTTGTTTTCCTCAATGATGACGATATTCCCCAGCTTCATATCAGCAATTATTACAAAAATGCCGTCAAAAGAGGGGAACAGATCAACCGCGAGACCCGTTCGTACCTCAAGGACCGTCTCCGGTCGGCGGAATGGCTGATAAAAAGTATCCAACAGCGAAAAAAAACCATATACAATACGATGACCAGCATCGTAAAGTTCCAGCGGGATTTTTTCGACCACGGCATCGCACACCTGAAGCCCATGGTGCTGCGCGACGTCGCGGAAGATATCAATATGCATGAATCCACCATCAGCCGGGTGACCACCAACAAGTACGCCCATACCCCCCACGGGATTTTTGAACTGAAATTTTTCTTCAACAGCGCCATCAACCGTTCCAACGGCGAAACCATCGCATCGGCCTCTGTGCAGGAGGAAATCCGAAAAATCGTATCATCCGAAGACCCAAAAAAACCGTTCAGCGATCAAAAAATATCGGATTTTCTCGTCGATCAGCTGGGTATCGAGATCGCGCGGCGAACTATCGCCAAATACAGGGAAATGATGGGCATTCTGCCATCAAGCAAACGCAAACAACTATAAGGAGGCAGGGATCTATGCAAACTTCGGTAACGTTTAAAAACCTCGAACCCTCCGATTCACTGAAAGACTATGTAACCGGCAAACTCAACCGCATGGACAAACTGCTGGACAACCCCGCAGAAGCCCAAGTGGTGCTGAGTGTGGAAAAAATCCGCCATTACACGGAAATACGCCTCAAAGGGGACCGATTGAATATCGTATGCCGGGAAAAAGCAAGCGATATGTATTCATCCATCGACATGGCCCTGGACAAACTGGAAATGCAGCTCAAAAGGCAAAAAGGAAAAATAAAAAACCACCGGCCGAACAAGGGAACGGAGTCCGTACGGGAGATGAACCCGGCCCCTGAGCCCGGAAATGAAACGCCTGAAATCCACATTCAAAGCATTGAATACAAACCCATGGATATCGAAGAGGCCGGCATGCAGCTGGAACTGACGTCGGATAACTTTCTCGTTTTTACCAATGCCCGGACAAACCGCGTAAATGTCCTTTATCGGCGAAAAAACGGGGATTTGGGCCTCATCGAACCCGTTTGATCACCGCGGGACCACTCATTACCGCCGACAACCGCCGGGGGGTCTTATCAATGCCCCCCGGCAAAAAGAGGATTGGCCCGGGGCGGCATTTCGGCCGCCCCAAAAAACCAAGGTATACACATCAATGAAAATCCTGGATTTTTTGCATACGGAAACCATTTTGACCGATCTTGCCGCTACGGACAAAAAAGGGGTTATCGACGAGATGTCCCTTCCGGCGGCCCGCGTGGCAAATATCGACCACAGGGAAATCGCCAATGTTCTCATTGAAAGGGAACGGCTCGGCAGTACCGGCATCGGAGACGGCATCGGCATTCCCCACGGAAAGGTGGCCCAGCTGGAAAAACTGGTTGTCGGCTTCGGCTTGAGCAGGCGCGGGGTCGATTTTGATACCATGGACGGAAAGCCGGCTTATATTTTTTTCCTTTTGCTCTCCCCGGACGATTCTACCGGACTCCACCTGATGCTGCTCGCCAGAATTTCAAAGCTTCTGAAGAATCCCGATTTCAAGGCCGGGCTGAAAAAAGCCCGGGACGACCAGGAAGTGATCCGCATCATTGCCGAGGCTGACGCAGATTCCTAGACGGGGTATGGCCGCACGGCAGCCGCACAATAAAGGGCATGCATGAAAAACGTCACGATCATCATTATTACAGGGCTTTCCGGTTCCGGCAAAAGTGTTGCCATAGCCGCCCTGGAAGATGCCGGTTTCTACTGCGTCGATAACATGCCGGTCAAACTGCTGCCCAAGTTCCTGGAAATGCCGGTGGAAAAGGATGAACGGATCAAAGGATTCGGTTTTGTGATGGATTTGCGGGAAAAGGGGTTTCTCCATTCCTTTCCCGAAATTTCCTCCGCCGTGAAGAAAAAAGGCTACCATATCGAAGTCCTGTTTCTGGAAGCGGAAGAAGCCGCCATCGTGCGGCGATACAGCCAGACCCGCCGCCACCATCCCCTGGGGCAGGACAAAACACTGATCGAGGGCATACGAACGGAAATCCAACAGATGCAGCCCATCCGGGCCCTTGCCGACCAGGTAATCGATACCTCAACGTACAACGTCCACGAGTTCAAATCGGTCATTTTCAAAATGGTCGAAAATTTTATCGATCAAACGCCCCTGCAGATCAATATTATCTCTTTTGGCTACAAGCACGGCACGCCCCAGGAAGCCGACCTGATCATGGATGTGCGGTTCATACCCAATCCCTTTTTCGTTGAGCACTTGAAACCCCTGGACGGGAGGAACCAGGATGTGAAGCAGTATGTCCTTTCCGAAGAATCCGCCCGGGTTTTTTTGAAAAAATTTTATGATTTGGTTGACTTTTTGCTTCCGCTCTACGAAAAGGAGGGCAAGGCGTATCTCACCATTGCCATCGGCTGTACCGGTGGACAGCATCGCAGTGTCGTTATCGCGGATGCGCTGTATACCCACATGAACCAGCCGGGTCGCTTGGTTCGATTGACGCACCGGGATGTTGATCTTAAATTGTAAGGCAGGAACACTGATATGATTGGTATTGTCGTAGTGACGCATGGCCGGCTCGGAGAAGCCCTGATCGATACATCGGCCATTATTTTCGGTGAACGGCCCGAAGCGGTCGTACCGATATCCATTGACCTGACCCAGGATATAAATAAACTCAGGCAGAAAATCCAGGACGGCATCAAGCAGGTAAACCATAACAACGGGATTGTCATCTTAACCGACATGTTCGGCGGCACGCCTTCCAACCTGAGCTATTCGTTTCTGGAAGAAGGCTGCGTTGAAGTCATATCCGGCGTCAATCTGCCGGTGCTGATCAAGTCCGTCAACCTGAGAAACAAAAGCACGGACCTTCATGAAATGGCGAAAACCATTGAAGCCTACGGCAAGAAAAGCATTTCCCTGGCAAGCGATATTCTAAAAGGAAACAAGCGGGAATAGCGCTGCAAATGGCCATGATCGTCGATCAAATGACGCCCTCGGATATCGATTCGGTTTTGGAAATAGAACAGGTATCATTCCAAAACCCCTGGCACCGGGACGCGTTTTTGTATGAATTGAAAAACCGCAACGCCCGCAATTATATCCTACGGGAAGACTCCGCCGATGCGCAGGCGGCATCCAGTTTGCGAAGCGTGGACGGATACGGCTGCTTCCACGTGGCGGCAGACGAGCTTCACCTGCTGAAAATGGCCATAAAACCGGAAAAACGAAAACAAAACCTTGCTTTTTACTTCCTTGCGGCGTGCTTCGGGAAATCCGTCGAAGATGCCGTTGCATTCGCATTTCTGGAAGTACGGGAGTCAAACCGGGCAGCCATACGGCTTTATGAAAAGCTCGGGTTCCGTCCCGTCGGGTTGCGGCCGGAGTATTACTCGAAGAATCCAGGCAAACGTGAAAATGCAGTAATCATGCGGAAAATATTGAAAGGAGGAAACACATGGCAGTAAAACTGGGAATCAACGGCATGGGTAGAATCGGAAGGATTGTGTTTCGTTCGGCTCTGAAACGCCCGGATATTGAAGTCGTGGCGGTAAACGATATAATGGACCCGGCAACCCTTGCCCACCTGCTGATGTACGACTCGGTCCACCAGCGGCTGGACGCAACCATCGTCCCCAAAGAAAACGCGATCGAGGTCAACGGCAGAACCATTCCGGTCATGGCGGAAAAGGATCCGGCAAACTTGAAATGGGGGGAATACGGTGCGGACATCGTCGCCGAATGCACCGGCCTGTTCCGGGACCAGGACAGCGCGGCAAAGCATATCTCCGCAGGATGTAAAAAAGTGATTATTTCGGCGCCGGCCAAGGAACCGGATCACACCATCGTCATGGGGGTCAACCACGAGACCTATGACAAAAACGCCCACCATATCGTTTCCAATGCGTCATGCACCACCAACTGCCTGGCTCCCGTGGCCAAAGTGCTGCACGAAAAATTCGGGATCATCTCCGGGCTCATGACGACCGTTCACTCGTATACCGGGGACCAGCGGCTCCTGGATGCGCCGCACAAGGACCTCCGGCGGGCGCGGGGAGCGGCCCTGTCCATGATTCCGACCACCACCGGCGCAGCCAAGGCTGTAGGCCTTGTACTTCCCGACCTGAACGGCAAACTCAACGGGATGGCCATACGGGTGCCGACGCCCAACGTCTCCCTGGTGGACCTTGTGGCCCTGCTTGACACCCCGGTTACAGCGGATACGGTCAACAAGGCGCTCCGCGAAGCATCGGAAAACGAGCTGAAAGGCATTCTCGGTTACAGCGAGGAACCGCTGGTGTCCTCGGACTACAACGGCTGCCCGCTTTCTTCCATCGTGGACGCGGATGTTACCTATGCCATTGACAAACAGGTCAAGGTCATTTCCTGGTATGACAATGAAACCGGGTATTCGGAGCGGCTGGTGGACATGGCGCTCATGATCGGCAAACAACTGTAACGCATCGGCTTTCTTCGTACCATAATACGCGAAAGGGGTTTTTATGGAAAACAGACGCCCGATGATCGCAGGCAACTGGAAAATGTACAAAACCTGCTCCGAAGCCGTTGCGGCCGCACGGTCGCTGGTCGCGCTCGCGGGCGACGCGGACGGGGTGGAGGTCATGATCGCCCCCCCCTTTACGGCATTGACCGGGGTATTTGACGTCATACGCCAGTCGAATATTTACCTGGGGGCGCAGAACCTTCACTGGGAAGCAGAAGGCGCCTATACCGGGGAAGTTTCCGGGCAGATGATTTATTCGGCAGGATGCCGCTATGTCATCATCGGCCATTCGGAGCGGCGGCAGTATTTCGGGGAAACCGATGAGAGCGTCAACAAAAAGATCCGCGCCGCACTGGCCGCGAACCTGCGCCCCGTGATCTGCGTCGGGGAAAGCGAATCCGAGCGGGAAGCGGAAAAAACGTTTTCAACACTTGACAAACAGATGCAAAAAGGGTTAGAAGGTTTATCCTTGGATCAGATGGATTCGGCGGTTATCGCATATGAGCCTGTATGGGCGATCGGCACGGGTAAAACCGCGACCCCCGGGCAGGCGCAGGCGGTCCACGAATTCATAAGAAAATTTCTGGCAGACCGTTTTGAAGAAACAACCGCCCACAAAACGCGGATTCTCTACGGGGGCAGCGTCAAACCGTCGAACATAGCGGAGTTGATGGCTTTGCCGGATATCGACGGCGCGCTGGTCGGCGGGGCCAGCCTCGATCCTGAAACGTTCAACAATATCATCCAATACAGATAAGACAATTATGCATGCGTTAGTAATCATTATTCACCTGATCGCCTGTTTTTCGCTGATTATGATCGTACTTCTGCAATCCGGCAAAGGGCAGAGCATGGGCGCGATGTTCGGCGGATCGGGCAGCCAGGCACTTTTCGGCAGTTCCGGGGCATCGTCGTTTCTGACGAAAGCCACAACAGCGATGGCCGTGGTATTCATGCTCACATCCCTGACGCTGGCGTACGTATCCAAAAGCGGAGAGGAATCGGTTGTCACCGACCACCTGCCGAGAACCCAGCAGGAACAGCCACTGGAGCAGCAACCGCAACCGCCAGCCGACCAGTAACCAAGTAGTTCAGGCGTTTTGTCCCAGCGGCAGGCGACGTTTTCCCTGCCCGCACCGGGCGCATACATCCATGCCGAAGTGGTGGAATTTGGTAGACACGCTATCTTGAGGGGGTAGTGGGCTACGCCCGTGCCGGTTCAAATCCGGCCTTCGGCACCATACAACCAAAAAACAAGGAGGGGGACTATCCGGCCGCGGATAGCCCCCCTCCTTGTTTGACATCATTAGATCCCCTTCCCTTGCCCTGGCCTTACCGACCACCGCCAACAGTCCACCGATAACCGACTATAACCTATCTCAAAATTGATTTATCCAGGAATTGCCGGGATGAATCAATTTTGTTGGCAGCATCGTTTGGTAAGGGTAGAACCAAGCGGGGCAATTCAATACGAGTTGTTGCATTTCTGCATAGATACGAAAAATATTTCCTGTAAATATGGTCCCGTAGGGGCACCCCTACGGAATCATCCTGATCATTATGTTTGTTGATCAATGCAAAGAATTGGGAATTATTTCTTTGACAAGTACGATGTTTTCTGCAAGTATGTCGTTTCAATGAAAACTAATTCTTACCTCTATGTCCAACCATTGTCCTCATATCTACCGGTACGCCCATGAAACATCGTGCAGGAACGTCGGCAATACTATTTGCATGCAATCCTGCCTACACGCACGCAATGAATTTCCCCGAAAACATTCTTGAAACGCATTTCCACGTCGGTTATGCCGCCATTTTGGGTCCGCAGGGCTGGAACCTCCAATTGCTGCTATTTGCGTCGATTATCCTTTTCGCTATCGCCGGCGGGTCGGTAATGGCGAGATTTCGTCGAAAAACAACGGAGTTGGAAAAAAAACTACGCAAATACCATGACGACCTGAAAGTCGCCCGCGAAAATGAAAAATTCATGGGCGATATCATGAAACACTTTAACGACTACCTATTTTTTCACGATATGGACGGCAACATCCTGGATTATAATCCTGCCTACCAGAAAGAATCCGATTACACCAAAAACGATATCAAACGGATGAATATTCAGGATATCGTTCCAGAGCCCTACAAGGGCGAAGTCAGGGGATATCTTGCACGCATCCGGGAAAAAGACTTTGACAGCGGGTATATCAACGTGGTCAACCGGCACGGGGAGCCCCTGGTCCTCGAATACATGGCCTCTGTTATCCGTGAAGAGAGCGGAAGGGCCGTGGGCGTGCGGGGAATTTCCAGGAACATTACCGAGCGTATGGAGGCCAGAAAAGCGCTCCGGGAAAGCGAAAGAAAATATCGCGATATCCTCGATTCCATTGAAGACGGATACTACGAGGTTGACCTCAAAGGGAATTACCGGTTTTTCAACACCCAGTTTTGCCGGCTGCTGGGATGCTCCTGCGACGAGCTTTACGGCAGGAGCTACAAAGACATTGTTCACGAGGATTACCAGAAAGTCCTCTTTGAAACGTTCAATTACGTCTACAGGACCGGAAAACCCATAAAAACGTTTGACTGGAAAATGGTTCGCAAAGACGGCGCCTCCTTCTTCGTTGAAACATCCATCACCCTGCGCAGGGATGAACAGGGCAATCCTACAGGCTTCCAGGGGATCCTGAGGGATGTAACAGAGCGAATCGCAGCACAGAAAAAAGGCAGGGCACTTGAAGAGCAGTTGCACCAGGCCCAAAAAATGGAATCCATCGGGACCCTGGCCGGGGGAATCGCTCACGATTTCAACAATATCCTTTTCCCCATCATCGGGTATACCGAACTTGCCATGAAGGGGACGCCCTTGTGCAGCAAAACCTATGAAAACCTTGAAAAAGTCTTACATTCAGCCAACCGGGCCCGGGATTTGATCGCGCAGATTCTCAACTTCAGCCGGCATTCCGGGGAGCAGAACCTCCTGCCGGTTCTCATCCAGCCGGTCATCGGAGAAACCCTGAAACTGCTTCAGACCACGGTCCCCTCCAACATCGAGATTCGCCACGACATCCGCAAAGAAACGGGAAAAGTACTGATTTCGCCTTCACGCATCCACCAGGTAATCATGAACCTTTGCACCAATGCCTACCAGGCAATGGAAGACTGCAAAACCGGTCAGATGCATGTCTGTTTGGAGGAAATCGAGGTGGCCGGCGAACCCAGCCCCGCCTACGGCAGGGTTACCCCCGGCCCCTATATCCACCTGTCCGTTTCGGATACCGGATGCGGCATTGAACCGGATCTGGCGGAAAAAATTTTCGAGCCGTATTTTACAACCAAGTCGAGGGAAAAAGGGACCGGCCTTGGCCTTTCGGTCAGCTACGGCATCATCAAAAACGCGGCAGGGGCGATCCTTGTCGCCAGTGAACCCGGCAAGGGAAGCCGTTTTGATGTCTACCTTCCTGTTGCCGACGAATCCGATGACGAACTTGATGAGGATTTTTTTCCAACGCCGGCGCCAACGGGAAGCGAGCGGATACTGCTGGTAGACGACGAGCAAAGGATCGTTGACCTTCAGCATCAGGTGCTCGAAAGCCTGGGCTATCATGTCACCGCCATAACCGGCAGCATCAAGGCCTTTGAATTGTTCGGCCGCCGGCCCGAAATCTTCGATTTGCTCCTTACCGACCAGACCATGCCGGATATGACGGGGCTGGAACTTGCAGAAAAAATACGCGGGCTGCGCCCGGACATGCCGGTTATCCTGTGTACCGGCTACAATGACAATGCGACCCGGGAAAAAGCCGCAAAAGCCAGAATCAATGCCCTGCTCCAAAAACCCATTGGCAAAAGCGATCTGGCAGTGGCCCTGAGAAAAGTGCTGGATTAATGATTGAAAAGAAATGCGGAGCATGCTACTCGCCCTTGCAGGAGCGAATAACGCGCCCAATTATCTGTTCATTCCCGGAGATTTGTAAAAATGGCTGCGCTGCCGGAAAACATGTTCAAAATATTGTATTTTTACCTGGTAAAACTCCCGTTTGTATATATCCTTGTGACAATCGGCTTTGTTTTTGAATTTTTCACCACGTTTCCCTTTGTCGTTCTGGTATCCATCGACACGTACCGCCGAAAAAACCGGTGACATCCCCCCGTCGTGTTTTCAGGAATGATTCATCCGCTCCATGATACATCTTTGCATTTTTCTCAAATCAATCGAGGAAAAGCGAATCCCTACCCCTTCCGGTGCTTTTCTTACGGTTTTCCCCTTCGCCGCCACCGTCCATGCACCGGGTTGTCCGGGATTGAAATCAATGACAATTTCCGCTTTCGCATCGACAGGGATGTTCTCGCTTGAAATGAAAAACATCCCTTCGGCGCCGATATCCTTTACCCTTCCTTTGACTGTCAGCCTTGTTCGCCCCCTCGGGTCAAACGGGTCGTCCACCTCCAGTGTGGCGGTGATATCCTCCCAAACGGCGGAACGGGTATTTTTTCGCTTGTTTTTTACCCCGTGCATCAGACCTCCAAAAATAATATTCAACATCCACAGTACCCGGAATCTCTGCTCAACAGCCGCAAGCGCGGACAAATATGGCAGGCAGCCGGTTTTTGTCTGTCCGCTATGCAACGCCAAGCATCCGGTCCAGCTTCCCCTCGCGATCCAGTGCGCGCAGTTCATCATAACCGCCTACATGCTCGTTATCAATAAAAATCTGCGGCACGGTCATTCTCCCACCGCTTCTTTTTTTCGCCTCGGCCATCATATCCGGATTTCCTTCAATGCGGATTTCTGAAAAGGAAACCCCTTTTCGGGTCAGCAGATCTTTGGCGCCCGTGCAATACGGGCAGGCAAGGGTCGTGTATATCTCGATAGTTGCCATGTCATCTCCTCCTGATTGGTTATTTTACCGCTTTCGCCAGTTCGACAAACGCCAGCCATTTTTCCCTGAAACGCCCAGGGGGCATGCTGTCCAATGTTCTGAGTTCAAGCGTGGGCCCTTTGAGGTTAAACCGTACATCGGTGAAAATCGTGGTCATATGGTACAAAAAAGCGGAAAAGGACCGATCCGATGCCTTTTCAAAAGGGACCTGCTCGCCAAGCACAACGACCTGAAGCGCATACCGGATCAGCCGGTCAATCAGCTGCTCCGGCGAAGAAAGGTTTTCCGTGCAGCAAGGGGGTTCACCGCATCGGCTGGGGTCGGTATGCCGCCATATATCCCTGCGCGCCTCCGACATGCCGAAGGCGCCGCTTCCGGCAAGGTCGCAGAAAAAATAAAACAGGGGAAGCATTTCCTCCAGCCGGCTTATGGAAACATGCAGATGAATGGATGCGGTCCCCTTCATCATTTCATGCCCCCGCGAGCCGCTTTTGGAAAGCCGTTTGTGCAGCTGCAGATACCTGGCGGAACGCAGGCACAGGGGAAAGTTGGCTCTTCCGGGAATATACCCCACCGCCTTGTAGTGTATCCCCAGGCGCTGGTGGATCTCATCGTTTACATGCGAGATGAACGCAAGAAAAATATCTATTTTTTCATGGTCGTCGGCCAGCACGGGCGGACTGCAGTACTCGATCTGCCCCCCGGGTTCAAAAGTCACCCGCATGCCATTTTCAAACAATCGGTCGCCGGCGATTTTTTCCCCGCCCATCTTTTCCAGCAGCATATCTATGCGGACCATATCCGCAACACCAAGCATCTGCCCGGGCAGAAACTCATATTCAAAGCCATACGTTCTATGCTTTTTGGGCAGATGCCGGGACAATGTCTCCAGGTAATGGCGGCAGAACGTTTCCGCAAGGCTCGGTTCATGGCTGTGTGGATTCAATAGGTCTCCTGTTCAGGGTTGTTTTCGCATCTGTTCGACCCACAGAGTGAAGACGATCACCGAAAAAAGCCGGTCCGCCGATGAAACAAGGGTATGCGGCCCCACGCCTTCCCCTGTCACGCTTTTTGCCAGTGCAGCGACCGCATCGGGGTCCAGTATGTTCTGATCGGCCACGCTGTTACCGAACATAATATCTTGTATGAAATCCGGCAAACCCTTTTTGTCCGAAAGCCAGTCTGCCATGGGGAACGTAAACGGCTGCTTCCTCCGGAACGCGGAAACCGGATCAAGGATTTTGTACTTGAGATAGGAATAGCTGCAGATGAATTTTTCCCGGTTCATGGACAGGTTGGTTTTCATGGATATTGGCAGGGAAGCGGCAAATTCCGCCAGGCGATAGTCAAGCAGGGGGGTGCGCGTTTCAAGGGAGTGGCGCATGGAAAGCTTGTCCAGGCGCAGCACGACGTAATCCGGCAGGCGAAACCTCGTTTCATAGGCAATGGCCGTGTTGACCGGGTGCTCGTTCCCGAAAAGCAGGGGGCGCGCTTCCTCTTCAAAAAGGGGCGAGTCCGGCCCAAAGCCAAGCATCCGGTTCAATTCCTCCTGCGAAAACAGGGCCTCGGACTGGATATATCGCCATCCCGGGTCTTGTTGTCCGACGGACGCATCCAGCACCCTGCGCAGTTCCGGAAATTCATAAAGAAGCCTGGTGCGCTGTGTGGGGGTAAAATCGGTAAAACCGGCAGCGGCCGCTTCGACCATGAATTTGCGGTACCCGGCAAAAAGTTCATCCGCCCCCTCCCCTGTCAATACAGCCTTGACGTCCCTTGCAGCCAGCTCGCAGAGCTGGTTGGTGGGAAGCATGGTCCCCAGGGAGATGGGCTCCTCTACGGCGCCGACAATTTCCGGCAGACCGTTCAGCATTTCCCTGCCGCAGGTCGCATGGGTCAGCCTGGACCGGCTGAACCGGTGATTCATGGCTGTCAAGAGGTGCTTTACATACGGAAGCTCGTCATATTTTTTTTCTGAAAACGAAATGGTATACAACCGGAGAGACTGCTCGGCAGCCGCTGCAATGGAAGATACGGCTGACGAATCAATGCCGCCGCTGATAAAGCTTCCCAGCTCGACATCCGAGCGCAGCCGGATTTTCACGGCATCGCTGATCAATTCATGAAACCGCTCCGCCGCATCCGGCAGCGTCGTATGCCAATGGCCTTCATCCGGGCGATAGTTCCAGTACCGATGAATTTCATGGGTTCCCGACGCCAGATCGTACACCAGATAAGACCCCGGCGGCACCCGCATCACCTTTTCAAACAGGGTTCTGCTCCCGGGTACGTAGCGATAGGTGAAATAGGTATGAAGCTTGTCGCGGTTAACCGCCGGTTTCATGTTCAACGCCGCGAACAGGGGCTTTATTTCGGATGCGAACGCGAACCCTTCCTCATTATGGGCATAATACAGGGGCTTGATGCCGAATCGGTCCCGGAACAGGATCAGCTTTTTTTGCAATGGATCATAAATCGCCCCGCCGTACATGCCGTTTAACCGGTCAAGAAAACCGATTCCGTTTTTTCTGTACAAATGAAGAGCCACCTCGATGTCCCCCCGGGATACGAAATCGCAGTCCGATACCATGGGGCGAAGTTCGATATAATTGTAAATCTGCCCGTTGCAAACAATGGTAGTGCCATCGGCGCGGCTGCGTATGGGCTGCATTCCGGTGACCAGGTCCAGGATGGCAAGCCTTGCCAGCCCCATTCCGACAAAAACCTTCCCGTCCGGGGCTTCGGATGCAAAAACCGATTCTTCCTGTCCGTCCGGCCCCCTGTGGTACTGGAGCCCGCCCATTTGCACCAGGCGCCGGTGCAATGCGTTTTCGTCCAGGTGTCTGGATATGATACCGTATATGCCGCACATAGGAAAAATCGATGGTTGGTTTCAGGCGTTCGTTTCAGGCTTTAAAACAGAAAATCACTTCAAAAGGGGTAGATCATTGCCTTCCTTTCCTGCGTTCTCCGCCGTTTTGACAAGGCGGTGGATTCTCTTTATATTTGATGATAAACCATAAAGGCATGACTGTAATTGAAAAGCATGATGAAATCAACCGTTTCCGGTACAAATCGTTTTGTTTGCAGGCGCCGCCCGACGCCATCGCAAAATGACGGCGGTGCCGGAACCGGCACGGCAGCAACCGAAAAAAGTCAAACGGATGAAACCGGCAGAGACGACCTGCTCTGCCGCCAGTGCGGCTTTCCCATTACCAGCGAGTCGAACCGCATTGCGGTCAGCGGCGCCCATTACCATACCTTTACCAACCCCCATGGCATTGTTTATGAAATCGGCTGTTTCCAAAAAGCGGCCGGGTGCGCTGTCGCAGGACGTCCCACAAGCGAGTTCACCTGGTTTCCTCCGCACGGGTGGCAAGTGGCGGTATGCGGATCCTGCCTGACGCACATGGGGTGGCGGTTTTCGTCTCCGGATCATGCTGTTTTTTTCGGCCTGATCCTGGATCACCTGGTACGATCGAATCTCTGATTTTTATTTTTTATGTTGACATCAGGTGTTTTGGTTTGTTATAAAAAAAAATTTTTCAAAACAAAATACTTTCCCTTTGCCGACCCGGAAACCATCCGGTTCGTAACCGGCGATACGCAATCCGTATCAATTTGCTTTATACGATAACAATGCAGCATTCAGATTAATTATCATTGCAAGGGCTCCGTAATCGATGACATCTAACAAAATCATGAAGGTCCGCAATATCGGTATCAGCGCACATATCGATTCGGGCAAGACAACGCTCACAGAACGCATCCTGTTTCTGACCAAACGCATTCACCGAATCCATGAAGTCCGGGGAAAAGACGGGGTCGGCGCAACCATGGATTCCATGGACCTGGAAAAGGAACGCGGCATTACCATTGCCTCCGCTGCAACGTATTGTACATGGAAAAATCATGAAATCAATATCATCGACACCCCCGGCCACGTCGACTTCACGATCGAAGTCGAACGGGCGCTCCGGGTCATGGACGGCAGCGTCCTCGTGCTGTGCGGCGTGGGTGGCGTTCAGTCGCAGTCGATTACCGTCGACATCCAGATGAAGCGGTACAATGTACCCTGCATCGCTTTTATCAATAAATGCGACAGGAGCGGCGCCAATCCGAACCGGGTGATCGCCCAGTTGCGCGATAAGCTGGGTCACAACCCGGTGGCCCTGCAGATCCCCATCGGACTTGAATCCGCCCATGAAGGGGTGGTGGACCTGGTGAGTATGAAAGCGCTTTACTTCGAGGATGAATTCGGCCAGGAAGTCCGGGAGGCCGAAATTCCGGATTCCCTTATGGAAGAAGCACGGCGCGCGCGAGAAGAAATGCTCGATGCCGTCTCCATTTTTTCGGACGAACTCACGGAGGCCATCCTGGAAGAGTCTGAAATCGAGGAGGCCGTCATTCGCAGCGCCATACGGCAAGGATTGAGCCAGCGCGGCCTGACGCCGGTCATGATGGGCTCCGCTTATAAAAACAAGGGGATTCAACCGTTGCTAGACGGTTTCTGCCATTATCTGCCGTCCCCGCTCGACATTGAAAATTATGCCCTGGATATCGAAGACAACGAGGCAAAGGTTCTGTTGAAACCGGACACCACGGCACCGCTGGTTGCCCTGGCCTTCAAGCTTGAAGATACCCCGTACGGTCAATTGACTTACATCCGCGTATACCAGGGACAGCTCGCCAAGTCGGAAACCATGATCAACATGCGTACGGGCAAAAAAATCAAGATTGGGCGCATCGTACGGATGCATGCCAGCAAAATGGAAGACGTGGAGGTCATCCCGTCCGGTTTCATCGGTGCGCTCTTCGGCATTGACTGCGCGTCGGGAGACACTTTCGTGGCGCCGGGCATCAATGTTTCCATGTCATCGATGTATGTGCCCGAACCGGTGATATCGCTGGCGATAAAGCCGAAGGACCACAAGTCAGAGACAAACATGTCCAAGGCGCTGAACCGTTTTGTCAAGGAGGACCCGACATTCAACACGAGCTTTAACGAAGAAACCGGCGAAACGCTGATATCCGGCATGGGAGAACTCCACCTGGAGATCTACCTGGAGCGGATGCGCAGGGAATACAACGTGGAAATCATTACCGGCGAACCCCGGGTCGCATACCGCGAAACCATCACCCAAAAGGCCGACTTCGACTACATCCACAAAAAACAGACCGGCGGCGCCGGACAATTCGGCCGTGTCGCCGGATACATGGAGCCCGAGCCGGATGTCGAGTTTGAATTTGACAACAAGGTCACCGGCGGGAACATTCCGACGCAGTACATACCGGCCTGTGAAAAGGGGTTTGCGGAATGTATGAAAAAAGGGCCCTGGATGAAGTATCCAGTCAACGGAATTCGGGTCGTTTTAAACGACGGGGCTTCCCATGCCGTCGATTCATCGGAAATGGCTTTCCAGGCGGCGGCCAGGGGCGCCTTCCAGCAGGCCTATGCCAAGGCGCGGCCCGTCCTGCTCGAACCCGTGATGAAAGTGGTGGTGGAGACCCCCGGCGAATATTTCGGCAATGTCATGGGGTCCTTGAACCAGCGCCGCGGCATGATCGTGGGCTCTCACGACGAGGGTGCCACATCCTCCATCGAGGCCGATGTGCCGCTTGCCGAGATGTTCGGGTATGCCACCGTGCTCCGCTCGCTGACACAGGGCAAAGCGCAGTTCACAATGGAGTTCTCCGCATACAAGGAAGTTCCGAAATCCATCGTTGCGGAAATTGAAAAAAAACGCGCTTCCGCAGACCATTCCAACGCCTGAAGGGCTTCATGAAAAACGAAAGATCCTGGATGCCGGACAACGCGCTACAGATTCGAATAAAATCGCCATCCCTTACCAACACGTATATGGAGCAAAAATTAATGATAAAAAATATTTTCAACATTCCCCCTGTCGGCCAGCCGGGCATGGATCCGACCACGGACATCGTTGCACCGGGCGGATTTGCCGCCATACTTGCCAGGGCCGGGGTCGGCAAAACGGCATTGCTGGTACAGATTGCCATTAACAGCATGCTCTGGGGGAAAAACGTCCTGCACATTTCCACGGCCGACCCGGTGGACAAGGTTGACCTGTGGTACCGGGAAATGTTTCAGCGGCTGAACCAGGAGCACGCAGCCCTTGAGATCAACAGAAACAGGGACCAACTGCTCCGGCACCGTTTCATCATGACCTTTGAAACAGAGTCCTTCAGCATCGCGAAACTCAAAAAGCGGGTGGATGAACTCATTTCTCAGAACATCTTCATTCCGGCAGTGATTATCATCGATGATTTCTCCTTTGATGCCGTTTCCGAAGAAGAACTCGCAGACATTAAGTCCTTTGTCGAACACAACCGACTCGCCTTCTGGTTTACCATACGCACGCACAGGGATGAACCGACCGGCCAAACGAAAATTCCAACCCGGCTTACACCCATGGCCCGGTGGTTCGACCTTATCCTTCGCCTCGAACCGGATAATGACCGCATTTATGTACGACAGGTATCCATCGACGAAAACGGGGGGGCCAATACGGACATCCTGTTTCTTGACCCCTCGACGCTTTTGATCCGGCAAATGGCGGAATAGAGAAGACTTTTGCCAAAATGCCCCGAAACGGAAAAAACACCACTGCCGTCGCCCTGAGCGGCGGCATCGACTCTCTTGTCAGCGCCTTTTTGCTCAAACAGCAGGGCCTGGACATATTCGGGGTGCATTTTATCACAGGATACGAAAGCGCCTCCTACCGAAGCGATCCGCAGCCGCGAATCGACCATCTTTCGCGCATGCTCGGCATACCCGTCCATGCCATAGATATTCGTGAAATCTTTGAAAACCGCGTGGTAGACGATTTTGTCAACACCTATATGTCGGGGAAAACACCCAATCCATGCATTCGCTGCAACCGGGAGATAAAATTCGGCGTCATGCTTGATTACGCGCGCAGCCTCGGCGCCGTGAGGATCGCAACCGGTCATTACGCGAGAGCCGAAAAGACGGAATCCGGGCGCTGGGCCCTGAAAAAAGGCCTTGATCCCAGAAAAGACCAGAGCTATTTTCTCGGGATGCTCGATACGTCGCAGCTGGCGCAAGCCTGTTTCCCCTTGGGCGGAAAAACCAAAAATGAAGTGCGGCGCATCGCTCAAAAAAACAGTCTGCAGCCGTTTGCTGCCAAGGAAAGCCAGGACATCTGCTTTATACAGGGCATATCCTGCCAGGATTTTTTGGAAGCGAGACTTCACAGGCGGTTCGAAAGCGGCGACATTGTGGATTCAAACGGCAAGGTTATCGGCCGGCACCAGGGACTGTTCCGGTATACGATCGGGCAGCGAAGGGGGATCAACTGCCCCGCTCCGCAACCGTATTACGTGCTTGACATTGATGTACGGCAAAACCGGCTGGTCGTTGGTTTCAAGGATGAATTGTACAAAAACGGATGCGCCGTTGCCAACGTCAACTGGATTGTGCCCAAGCCCGACGGACCCGTGCATGTAGACACCCGGATCCGGTACCGGCACCGGGCGGCCCCATCCGTATGGACACCTTCAGGTGAAAATTGCGCCAAACTGGAATTTATGACGCCCCAGGCCGCGGTCACCCCCGGACAGGCCGCCGTTGGTTACCAGGGGGATACCATCGTTGCAGCAGGATGGATTGAATAGCTGCGGTTCTATCTGTTTCCGGAAGCAAACATGAAAAAAAATCTGACATTCATCACGCTCGGGTGCAAAGTCAACCAGGCCGAATCCGAAGCCCTCGCATCCTATGCCGAAACGTCCGGCAGCGCCGCTGCAAAGAAGGGCGAACCAACAGATATATGCGTGATCAACACCTGCACGGTAACCGCAAAAGCCGCAATGCAATCGCGCCAGGCCATCCGGAAAGCCATCCGGAATCATCCGGGGGCATTGATCCTTGTCACGGGATGCTACGCCCAGATGCAGCCCGGGGAAATTCGCTCCATTCCCGGAGTGGACTACATCATCGGCCAGACGGACAAGCACCGCCTTTTAGACATTGTTGACGCCGGCCCGGATAAAAATACGGACCCCCCTGTTGTCATCCATGATGCCATCCGGGAAAACCGCTGCTTTCCCCGGATGCCCGCTGCCCCCTTCGGCAGCCGGACGCGCCCTTTTCTCAAAATTCAGGATGGATGCGATTCCTTCTGCACGTACTGCATCGTCCCCCACAGCCGGGGCAGAAGCCGGAGCCTGCCCCCGGAGCAGGTCACGGCCGAACTCGACGAACTGATCACCAAAGGGGCAAAAGAGATCGTCCTGACGGGAATTCATCTGGGACGATGGGGAAAAGATCTTCCCGGAAACCACGATCTGATGCATCTGCTCGAAACGATCCAAAACCGCCCCGGCTTGGAAAGAGTTCGTCTCAGCTCCCTGGAGCCGACGGAAATATCCGATGCCCTGCTCGATCTCGTGAGCGGATCCCCCAAAATCTGCCGCCATTTTCATGTTCCCCTGCAAAGCGGAGACCCGGGAATACTGAAGCGGATGAACCGTCACTATCCTCCCGAAGCATTTGCCGAAACCATCAATAAAATACACGAGCGGCTGGATACAGCCGCCATAGGCGCGGACGTACTGGTCGGTTTCCCGGGAGAAACGGATAATGCCTTTGAGAACACGCGCAGATTGATCGATTCCCTGCCGATTTCCTACCTGCACGTGTTCCCCTTTTCCCCCCGGCCGCCGGCGCCAGCCGCGCGCTATCCGGACCAAGTGCCGGCAGATATAGCCAAACAGCGGGCACGCGTGCTTTCAAAACTCGGGAAAACCAAAAAAGCCGCTTTTTACAAGAAAATGAACGGAGCCGTCCTGGAAGTGATCATCGAAAAAAAAATGGCGGTGCCGGGTTTTTTTTACAAAGGCCTTTCTTCCAATTACATTCCGGTATATATTCAAGGCGGTAGCAATATCAAAACAAACCGGATGATTCGTTGCCGGGTGACGAATGTCGATGAGGATCTATGCGTATCGGCCGTGATCGACAGCGGCAATCGCCCAGAACAGGGGGATGTCCAGGGTCGGTAGTCTGCAGGGCCCATTTCTCCGCTAACCGATACTATCGGGACAATATTATGAATATTCAAAAAATTTCAGGTACCGAAACATTCTCCATTTCCGATCTTGCCGATGAACTGGATATCAGTACGCGCACCATCCGTTTCTACGAAGAAAAAGGGCTTATTTCCCCGCAGCGCACAAAGGGGAACCACCGCATTTATACCCGGCGCGACCGTGCCCGGCTCCGATTGATCCTTCGGGGCAAGCGGCTGGGATACTCCCTGGACGAAATTTCCGAAATGATCGGTATGGCAGACTTTGACATGGATGAAGAGCAGCAGCTGATCAAGGCGCTGCAATACGGCAAAATGAAGTTAAAGGAAATCAACAGCCGGATGGAAGAATTGCAGATCCTGAAGCAGGAGCTTTTGACCGTTCAGGAGAAAATTTTGCGGCGCCTCACGGATTTGAAGAAAACGCCGCAGCAATCGAGCAACTAAAAGGAAAGGCATGCCGATGATCCACTGGGAAAAATCCGAATCCGTTGCCATGATATACATGGACAATGGCGAAAACCGGCAAAATCTTGAATTTGCAGAGGCACTGAATTCGGTTCTTGATGAAGTAGAAGCGGACAGCACGGTGACAGCGGTTGTTCTCGCCTCGAAAAGCGCGAAATTCTGGTCTTTGGGCGTCGATGTGGAGTGGATCGGAAACCGGATGCAAAACCAGTCTTTCAACGAAATAAAGGCCTTCATGTACCGGATGAACGACGTCTTTAAAAAGGTGCTCCTGTTCCCCGCGCCGGTCATCGCAGCCATCAACGGCCATACATTCGGAAACGGCGCCATTCTGGCCTGCGCATGCGACTTCCGGTTCATGAAGGCGGACCGCGGCTATTTCTGCCTGCCGGAAGTCGATCTCGGCATTCCCTTTCTCCCCGGAATGATCGAAATGATCAAAAAAGCCATCCCCCAATACAAGCTCAATGAACTGAAACTGACGGGGAAACGTGCCGGGGCAGCAGAGCTCGAGGCGCACCATGTGATTGAAAAGGCAAGCCCTGATCAAGACGCCCTCATGGAGGATGCGCTTACGTTCGCAAAGGGCTTCAACAAAAAAAGGGGCATTTTCGGGGAGCACAAAAAGCGCATGTACAAGCCCATCATCCATGCCATGGACCACGATGACCCCGAATTTATCGAGCCGTTGTTTCTTTTTGTGACGGATTAGCGATTTTGATGAACTCGTAAAAGTCGATTTTGGACGGCAAAGAAAAAAGTTCAAGATCAAGGCGCGCGCAATTTTCGAAGAATTGATAGTACTTAGCCGTACGTGAGATTCTTCAGAAATTGTACGCAACGCAGATATTGGACTTTTTACGAAGCCGTCAATTTTTGCATTCCTGTATGGACACGATAAATATTCTCACAGAATATGGGCCCGTAGGGGCATCCCTTGCGCGTGCCCTTATTCCGGGAATCCGCAATGGGCACTCTTTGCGGGTCCCCCTTCGGCTGACGTTCAGCGGTGTCGTATCTGATCGACCGTGGTTTTTACCACAGAGGACACAGAGACTCACAGAGAACCCCTTAAAACAAATATCATCTCCTCTGTGGCCCTCTGCTTTTCCTCTGTGCTCTCTGTGATAAATCCACTGTCCCCGAATAGGACACTGTTACAGCATCTGCTATGCAATCAGCGCCAGGACCTACAAACCCTACAGGACATCTGCCAATGGACCGATCACCCGGCAGCCTTGAAAACAGCATCGATGTCTCTGCGAAGACCATCACCGATCCTGCAGGCAAAAATGCATCCGTCATTTTCGAGACGGATGCATTACGGATTTCAGGGATTCACCAATGCACGCTCAAAGATGTCTATGCTGCGGCCATGGGGAAGAACATATGGCCCATGCGCTATATCCGGAACCGCGGCAGTATCCGTATCAATGAGCAAATCAAGTTGGCCCGGAGCCGGGTAGCGGTCATCGGTGCGGGGGGGCTGGGCGGATATGTCATTGAGCTCCTTGCAAGAACCGGCATCGGCCGTATCACCGTTGTCGACGGCGGATGTTTCGACGAATCCAATCTCAACCGGCAACTCCTTGCAGACACAGCAGCGATCGGCAAAAACAAGGCATCGGTCGCAGCGGAGAGGATCGGCCGGATCAACCCTGCAGTGGCCGTCGATTTGCATGCCGTTTACCTGGACGGAGGCAATGCAGAAGGCCTTCTTGACGGGTGCGACCTTGTCGTGGATGCACTGGACAATATGGAAACAAGGCGCGTGTTGAAAAAAACCTGCCGCACGCTGAAAACTCCGCTTGTTCACGGGGCCATATCCGGTTTCGAGGGGCGGGTGATGGGTATATTTCCCGACGACCCGGATATTAAGGCGCTATTCGAAAACGGAGAGGGCCCCACAGCGGAAGCCCTCATGGGTACGCCCGCTGTTGCGCCGGCTGCTATCGCATCATTGCAGGTCATGGAGGCACTGAAAATTCTTTTGCAGCGCGGCCGTCATTTCCGGAAAACCATGCTCTACGCGGATCTTGAAAGTGGAACTTTCCAAGATTTTACTTTTTAATCTGGATATTTATACCACGTTCCTTCAAGTAACTTTTTAACTCTGGTATGGATATCATGTGAAAATGAAACACCGATGCAGCCAGCAGAATATCGGCGCCGGCAAGCGCAGCCTCGTAAAAATGCTCCATGGTTCCGGCGCCCCCGGAAGCCACGATTTCCCCTGAAACAACCGCTTTTAATTTCCGGATCAAATCCAGGTCATACCCCGTTTTTACGCCATCGGTGGTTTTGCTCGTCGGGAGTATGGTTTTCACGCCAAAACCGTCGACCTGCTTTGCCCATTCAACCGCATCCGTTCCTGTGGGGGTTCGGCCGCCATCCACGTAAACTTCATAGCCGGAAGGAAGGGACGGGTTAACCGCGGCATCAATGGCAACGGTAACCCGATCCGCCCCAAGCACCCGAATCATTTCACCAATGACCGACGGCGTTCGGAATGCGGCACTGCTGGTTGACACTTTGTCCGCCCCGGCATCCAGGACGGCCTTTGCCGCGGCCACATCGCTGATGCCGCCGCCGACCGTGAACGGCACGGATGCGACTTCGGCCACTTTGCGAACAACGTCGAGCATGGTTGCACGCCCTTCCACGGTTGCGGTGATATCGAGGAGTGCCAGTTCATCGGCGCCCGCTTCGCAGTATGCGCGGCAGCACTCCACGGGATCTCCCGCATCACGAATATCCACAAACTGTACGCCCTTGACGACCCGTCCGTTTTGCATGTCCAGGCAAGGCATGATTCTGACTGTCATTTTTTCTCCAATATCGATATGGGTTGATTTTGTACATGGCCAATAATTGATGAGCCCGTAAAAAGTCGATTTCGGACGGCAACGTAAAAAGTTCAAGATCAAGATTAGGTCCCGGGCCTACAGGGCTTCAATGGTCGACGGCGGCTTTGGGGTTATATTGTATGTCACACTGACGACCTCGGGGATTTCAGCGGTAACGCGGGCTGCTATTTTTTCCAGCAGCTCGAACGGCAGTCGGGTCGGTTTTGCCACAACTGCGTCCCTGCTGTCCCAGCAGCGGATTTCGATCTGGTTGCCATAACGGCGCGCTCCCTCGTATACGCCGGTCACCCTGTCCTCGTGAAGGATTGCAAGATACTGGAAGGCATCCACCCCGGCCAGCTCTTCCTCGACAATGGCCGTGGCCTTCCGGACCCGTTCAATCCTTTCCGGGAGGGCCTCCCCGATCACCCTTGTCACCAGGGCCGGACCGGGAAAAGGGGGACGGTTGTAAACCGATTCAGGCATGCCAAGTGCTTTTCCGACGGCACGCACACCGGTTTTTCTCAGCTCGATGAGCGGCTCGATCACCCGGTAGCCATAGGCCGATTCGGTATCAATGCCGAGCTGGGAGAGGATATTATGCTGCCGCTTGATGCCGGCCACCGTTTCCTCTACGTCGGTGTAAATGGTTCCCTGCAGCAGGAACTTTGCCCCGCTTTCTTTTACAAGGCGGCCGAACACGGTTTTATAGAATGTGTCCGTAATCACCTGCCTTTTCTGCTCCGGATCGGTAACCCCTTTCAAGGCCGAAAAAAACTCCTTTTTCGCATCGATCCGTTCCACGGGAACACCAAGGCCGGTCATGACGGAAATGACAGACTCCGGCTCTTTCTCTCTCATCAGGCCATTGTCAATAAAATACGTTTTCAGCCGGCTGCCGATGGCGCGGTGGGCAAGCATCGTGGTCACGGAGGAATCAACTCCGCCGGAAAGTGCGTTTACCGCAATATCGTCCCCTGTTTCCTGGACCAGCGACCGGCATTTTTCATCGATGAATTTTTCAGCATCCAGGCGTTCAAATGGAATTTCTGTAATGGTCATGCATCCTCCCCTCCCCCTGGTATTTTGTAATCAGGCTGTGCCTGTCCCTGTTGCAAATCGTTGCATTGATCAGCAGGCATGATGTTTCTTGTTTTATGGGGTTCTCTGTGGCTCTCTGTGTCTCCTCTGTGTCCTCTGTGATTCATCCACTGTCCCCGAATAGACCATTGTTCCCGCATAGCCTGTGCAATCAGCGCCGGTACATACGGCAGCATCCGGGGCATGGACATGGCCTCGCTGCCGTAAGGAGCCCTTGGCTGACGTTCAGCGGTGTCGTATCCGACGGACAATGGGTTTTACCGCAGAGAGCACAGAGGAGACACAGAGTTTCACAGGGGACCCCTGTTAGAGGCCCGTATCCTGCGAGAATATTTATCGTGTCTATACAAGAATGCAAAGATTAGTAATCAGGTTGTGCCTGCATCTGTACGGCCACGGCGCGCCGTGCCCCCGATATATGCCGCTATATGCCGTAGCAACCCGCCATATGATACGCAATCATTTGCCGTTCATTAAACCGGTTATACTTCTATCCATTATGTTCTTTGACGTCAAGCAGGAAGTGGTTGAATTTTGTCAACGAAAAAAGGTATTATGCCTTGACAGCTTATGCAGCCAGACTTCACAAAGTCCGCCAGACAACTTTATATACCGGGGTAAGCGCTGATGAAACGACCTTTTGACATCACCTCAACCGCATTTTTCACCTGCCTTGTTTTTTGCACGGGAATTCTTCTCGCAACCGTCCTCACCGGCTGCCAGTCAACGCCGCCGCCAAAACCATACCAGGCACCAATGGATGCCGTTGCCCAAAGCGGCAGGCCATACGTGTTTTTATCAGCAGGCGAAATGGCTGAAGCGATTCAAAAAGGGGAAATCACCTCCACAGAACTTGTCGAAGCCCACCTTGCGCACATTTATCTGCACAATCCGCAATTGAATGCCATTGTCATAATGGATGAAGAGGCTGCCTTGAAACGAGCCGCCGAAGCCGACAGGGCGCTTGCAAGAGGGATCGTATGGGGTCCTCTCCACGGGGTTCCGGTTACCGTAAAAGACCATTTCGCGGTCAGGAATATGAGAACCACCAATGCCCACCCGGAATTGTCCGAACAGATCACCCTTTTTGACGCAACGGTTGTGGAGCGCCTGAAAGCGGCCGGAGCGATTATCCTTGGAAAAACGAACCTGCCGTTTGTCGGCATGGACCTGCAGACCAATAACGCCATTTTCGGACGAACGAACAATCCCTGGGACCTCGACCGTACGCCCGGCGGCAGTACGGGGGGCGGCGCCGCAGCGGTTGCAGCAGGTCTTTCCCCCATCGATATCGGCAGCGATCTTGGGGGATCCCTGCGTTTACCGGCCCATTTTACCGGCACATACAGCATGAAGCCCACAGAAAACACTGTCTCCGGCTATGGCAGCTTTCCCGGGCTGCTGAACCCGGATGAAAGAAGCGTACGCCACATGGCATCCTTTGGCCCCATTGCAAGATCGGTCGATGATTTGAAGCGAGCCTTTGAGATCATATCAGGCCCTGACGGCAAGGATGCCCTTGTCATGCCGCTTGCACCCTACCCAATCGAGGACCGAAAGCGCATCGACTCCCTGCGCATTGCATGGTCGAACAATTTCGGCGGCATACCGATATCCCAGGAGACCCGCGATACGATGGATGTCCTTGTAAAGGCACTCTCGGACGCCGGTGCGACCATGATCCGGGAAAACCCGGACATCCATTTTGATGAGGCCTGGAAAACGTGGGGGGAAATGGTCAATATGCAGATCATGTACAACCAGCCCGGACACTTACGTTTTTTCACCTTCCTGTTCGGCTGGTCATACCGGGCGCAGACGCCCCTGCTGCAAATGGTCTATCCCCTTTCCATCCAGAAGTACCTCCAGGTATTGAGCCGCAGAGATCATTTCGTCGCCGGATTCGAAAAATTTATCTCCGACTGGGATGTTTTCATTTGCCCGGTCGCGACCGTGCCCGCCATCGAACATTATCCGCCGGACGCGATCCGGTCGAATCTGCCGGTCTATACCCGTTTCATAACGGTGGATGGCCATAAATTGAACTATTATACGGCGTTGTCGGCATATACGGTCCCCTTCAACCTGACCGGGCATCCCGTGGTAACCATTCCGGCCGGTTTTACGCCGGACGGTTTACCGATTGGTCTTCAAATCGTGGGGAAACGCTGGAAGGATCTGGAACTGCTTGACATCGCAGGAATGATCGATAAAACAGTCGGTGCATACCGGCCGCCCGACGGATATTGACCTGGTATCCGGGTCCGGAAGGAAAGAATCGGTTGGACAACACCCCGCAAGGATGTTCCGGTAATAACAATCGCACCTGGCAGCCGCTCAGCGAAGATTTCCTGAATGGCATTGATGATCTTTTTGCAGATATTTTTCCGGAATCCGAATACGGCGGGCTTGCCGAGGACATTGCCGATTACTGGATCGAACGGCTCGTGCTGACGTGGAAAGCCAAACCCGAATTCATTCGGCAAAAAGACCTTTTTTGCAAACCGGATGATCCGCTTTCCCGCATTCTTCCCCGCACCGTGGTCATCGCTTACCCGGACAGCGTCTGCATGAAAGACGAGGCCTCGCTGCAGACTCTGGAACGCTTCCTGGACCGTCATTTTCCATCCGTGGGCGGGCTCCATATCCTGCCCGCATGCCAGGTGATGGAAAACCGTTTCAACGACGGGTACTTTTCCCAGGTGAAAAGAGATGTGATTCACGAAAGATTCGGCACCAATGAAACCTTTTCACGGCTGGTGGAGAAATATTTTTCCATGGCCGATTTCGTATTAAACCACGTGGATATCGAAAACCCGAATTTTCGGGCGTATCTTGACGGCAATGACGATGCCGGCCGCTGTTTTTACGTGTTTTCCGAAAGCCGCTACCGCCAGCTTTCGGCGTCCGGCGCCTTCGACGAGATATTCCGCCCCCGGCCCTTTCCCCTGTTTACGATCTTCCGAAGGACCCCGGAAGACGACCTGTTCGAACAGATGAATTTCACGCAGCGATGCGCCGCGATTAATGAGATGCTGGCCCCGGACGGGATCGATGACGCGGTTATTAAACTCTTCACGGTTTTTGAAAAAATACAGAACGACCAGGTGCTTTTGGATGAAGATTACGCGCACGTCGCTGCGTTCCGGGAATATCTCGCAAAAAAAGGAATCCACCCGGATGTGGTTTTCCGGCTTTCCCTTTCCCAGGAAACCACCCATCCGCCCTATATTTTCAGTGAAGTCATCCTTACGCGCGCCGATTTGCTTTCCGCAATCGGGTATGATGTCAATGATGCACAGCGCATCGCGCAACGGTTTGAATCCTTTGAAGCCGCCGTCTTCGGGGAACAGATTCGCGCAATGACCACTTTTTCGCACGTCCAGGTGGACGTCAACACCGCCACCTTCGAAGGCCTGAAGATGCTCGCAGATGATTTTTCATGGTACCTGGGATTAGACATCAACATGCTCCGGCTGGATGCGGCCAACTATGCCTTTAAAAAATTTCACACCGCCTGCTTCGGCCTGCCGGAAGTGAGAAAACTCATGAAAATCCTGTATCTATCCATGGCGTGCGTTTCCCCGCGAATTGTGGCGAACCTCGAGGTCAATGATCATTTGGGCGCCGTCTTATCCCACATGACCGGTACGGACGTACCGCCGCCCATGATGTATGATTTTCATCTCCCCTGCATGCTTCCCGTGGTTTTCAATACAGGCGACGCCCGAATTCTTGAACGTATAGGCAGGTTGACAAGCCGGTATGCTGTTCCCCGGCAATGCATCCGGTTCAGCGTGGCGGAAAGCCACGACGGCAAATCCGTCAGGGGTTCCATGGATTTGCTGCGCTTTTCTGAGCGGCAAATACTTGCCGACACCGTGAAACGAAACAACGGGCGCATCAAGTACAAGGCGACACCGGTGGGAAGGTGCGGCGCGGGAGAATTCATGAAAATATGCCGCGAGGCCGGCCTTGAGTACGGCACGGCGGTCAAACGGCTGTTCAACCCCCCGGCGGCGGCCGACAGCGACCTCATCCTGAAAAACAGCATCAAAACCACCAACCACATCTTTGCCGCCCTTGGTATCAAGACGGACGCGCCGGATAAAAACAGCGGGATCCTGTTTTTGGCAGACAAGGTGCTCCGCGGCCGTGAGCCCTATGAGCTTTGCTGTTCGACCAGGGACAGCATGGTTCGGATAGACGACGAGCAAACCGAGGCAAAGCGGTTTCTGGGATTTTACACCCTTGCCTTTGCCCTGATGGGGAGAAATGTCAAATCCATCTATTTCAATGATATGTCAGGGCTGCCAAACGATCTCGAACGAATGAAAAGAACCGGGGAATACCGGGATATCAAGCGGACCCGGTCCCGGTATCCGGATCTCACGGCAAAAATATCGGAAAAAAACGGTTTCTATCAAGCCGTTGCACGGGGAATGGATGCGCTCATTCACATCGTGGATCATGACATGTCCCTCCATCCGGAGGGGAATGAAGCCGAGATTCTTCCTTCGGGGAATCGTGCGGTTGCAATCGTCTGCAACCGCTTTCAGGAGCACCGCAGCCTTACAATCGTGAATACCACCGGGGACAAACAGCATATACGCACGGATATTTCACAAGTGATCGCGCGAAAGGATTCTCCACCGGTGACCCGGTGGGTCGAGCGCTTTGAAAACAACGCTTTCGGAATCAGAAAAAATAGTCTTTCGATCTTTCTGGACCCCTATGATCGGCTCTGGCTGAAACCGGAAAGCAGCTGACTCCCCCGGCCCACTATCGCCTCAACATTGCCAGCATTTTCCCAAGCGGCCTCGTATTCACCACATTTTCCTTTGTGAGCCAGCCTCGGCGGGCTTCGGTGATCCCGTTTTTCATTCGTTTTAAATTTTCCGTGCTGTGGGCATCGGTCGAAACCACGATCTTAACGCCTGTATCCGCCGCAAGCTTGCAGTACGGGTGCGGCAGGTCGAGCCTGTCCGGCTGGGCGTTCAGTTCCAGGGCCACATTCTTTTCCTTTGCCGCCGCAATGATTTTTTCGAGATCAACGTCCATGGGATCCCTTTTGTTCAAAAGCCGTCCCGTTGGGTGTCCGAGGATCTGAAGATACGGGTTGTCCATCGCCTTGACAATGCGATTTGTCTGCTGTTTTACGGGAAAACGCTGCTGATAGTGAACCGAACCGATCACGATGTCCAGCTCCTTCAATACCGAATCCGGAAGGTCAAGCCCGCCGTCCGGCAGGATATCCACCTCAATCCCCTTGAGTACGGCAATGCCGTCGATTTCCTCGCCAAGCGCATCGATTACCTCCATGTAATCGCGCAGGTCCTTTTCGTTGAGACCCCCGGCCATGGACACCTTCTGTGAGTGCTCCGTTATGGCGATATATTCGTAACCGAGCGCCTTGGCTGCCTGTGCCATTTCAGCGAGCGAATTCCTGCCGTCGGTCCGGGTGGTATGCATATGAAGATCGCCTAAGATATCCCCGCGTTCGATCAGCGCCGGCAGCATCCCGGCTTTTGCCGCTTCGATTTCTCCCAGGTTTTCACGAAGCTCCGGCTCGATGTACGGCAGGCCTACTGCCGCATAAACCGCCTCTTCAGTTTTGCCGGCGATCTGCTTGCTTCCGTCATATACGCCGTATTCATTGACCTTTACCTTTTTATTGATGGCAAGCTTTCGAATCGCCAGGTTATGCGCCTTGGAGCCGGTAAAATAATGAAGGGCCGCGCCGTAGGACGCTAAGGGTACAATCCGGATATCCACCTGCAGCTCATTTCGCAGGAGCACCGAACTTTTTGTGGTTCCTTTTTCATAGACATGGTGCACCTCTTCAAAACCAACAAACGCGTCCATGACCGCTTCCTCGTACCCTTCTTCACAGACCACCAGGACATCGAGGTCGCCTACGGTTTCCTTCCCCCGTCTGAAGCTGCCGGCAAGGTATACCTTGTCGACATGGGGGATAGCTCCCAGGTACTGCTTGAAGGCCAGGGCGGAGGGCTCCGCGTCGTACCATAGCATGCGGGGAACGCTCCCTTTTTTCGGCATGGAAATGGAAGCAAAGATCTTCTGTTCCGTTTTTTCACCGAACCCCTTTACGGAGGAAATTTTCCCATCCGCAAGCGCCTGCTTGAGGTCTTCCATGGTCTTTATACCGAGCTCTCTGTACATCACGGCGACTTTCTTCGGGCCGATATCGGGGATTTTCATCAGATCAAGCAATGAGGGGGGGACCTCTTTTTCAAGGGAATCCAGCAGCGTTAAATGCCCTGTCTTGACGATTTCCCTGATTTTTTCCGCAAGATCTTTACCGATCCCCTTATATTCAGTGAGGTCCCGGCCTTCTTCCACCATTTGCGCGGCCTGTTCCGACAGGTCGCCGATGACGCGGGCCGCTTCCCGGTATGCCCGCACCCGGAAAGAATTTTCCCCTTTGATTTCCATCAGGTCGGCAACCCTGGAAAATATTTCCACGATCTCATTGTTATGAACACTCACGATGAACCCCTCTCCGGATCCTGCAGGATTGCTTGACACTTCCCATTGGTTACCATCATTATCGCGGCGCCTTATCTCCCAGGATCCACTTTTTCAGCATTCGGACAATCAGGCGGGCCGGCAGCCCCCCTGCGGCAAAGCCGATTCCGGCAACCATGACATGCAGCACGGCTCGTCCGAAAATATCCGTATCCGGTGCATATGTATACGGTGCAACCAGAACGGAAAACAGGATTGCAAAGCATATCCGCCACGTATCCTGCGAAAAAAGGATATAAAAAAATACATAACTGGCTGTTACGGGTCTTTTGGTCAAAACGTCTCCTGTATTTTTTGACTGCCTGGCGATCCATCCGATGCATGCCAATGCTTGATGACACCGTAAAAAGTCCAATATCTGCGTTACGCGTGATTTCTCAGAATCTCACGTACGGCTAAGTACCCTGCATTCTTCGAAATCACGCAAGCCTTGGTCTTGAACTTTTTACGGCGCCATCTGAAAATCGACTTTTTACGAGTTCATCAATTCTTAATCCATGAACAAATCATTGACAAGCAGAATTGTAAAAAAGATGCGGGGTTGGTCGCAAAGCAAACGGGGAGGGACAATAAATGCGGTAAAAAATGGGCTGCGCGAAAATGCGGATTTTGGGTATTCTACTGCCGGGTTACGAATCTTTGCATTCTTGTATAGACACGAAAAATATTCGCGCTGAATATAGGTCCGTAGGGGCACCCCTTACGGGTGCCCCTACGAGGTCTTCTTGAACATTATCTCTATTGATAAATGCAAAGAATTGTAGGATATGACTGATCCATGCAAAAGAACCCATCTCAACATTGTCCTTCGGCATGTTGAGATGGGTTCCGGAACGATTATTTCACTCGAAATTGAACGCGCCGATTTTTTGCAGCATCACCAAGGGCGATTTCCCCGAGAACGTCCATTTCAAGCCTGCCAGGATCGATGCCGGCCTCTGTAAGATAATTTTTTACTCTTGCGGCGCGCCTTTCGGCCAGCCACTGGTTGTAGGCCGAGGGGCCCTGAGCGTCGGTGGAGGCTTCAAGCGTAATGGATACGCCCGGATTTGCCTTCAACCACTCGACTTTTTTATCCAGGATCTTTTTTGCCGCTGCCGAAAGGTAAGAGTCATCAAAGCCGAAATAAACCGGCTCGCCGGCAAAATCTCCCCGGGAAACCGTAGCGGCGGCTGCTTCTTTTCCGGTTTTTACGGCAGCCATCTCAGTGGCCTTCCTGGCCTCGGCTTCCGCTCTGGCTTTTGCTTTTTCCTCAGCGGCTTTCTTTTCCGCCAGCTTCATGGCTTCGGCTTCCGCTTTGGCTTTTTCCTCCGCTGCCCTGCGGGCTGCCTCTTGCGCTTCGGCTTCCGCTTTGCGGGCCGCTTCCTCGGCCTTGGCTTCTGCTTCGGCCAGGGCCATTTCCTCCTGCCGGATTTCGGCCATTGAAACCTGCATATCACCGGCAATCATGGCCGCTTTCAGATCGTCATCCGCCGGGCTCTCCTCATTGAGCCATATCCCAAAAAACGCCCGTTTAAAATCAATTCCTTCCAGGGTGCCGCGCAGTTCGTCATTTTTAATGATCCGCACCCCTTCACCGGGAACATAGGTAAACTCGAAAATGTCTCCGCCATTGAAATCATCGCTGAGGAGTTCGGTAAATTGCTCATACTGGGGTTCCAGGGCGTCCCAGGTAAGGCCTACAGAATTGCCGCCGGCCCGCATTCCGTTTCTGAATGCACGCAGAAACATCATCCGGCTCTGGCCGCTGAGAAGCTCCAAACGGAGGACCTGGAGCTCATCGGCCATCATGATTGTTGAAGCGTCTGTTTCAGAGGCTCTCAGGTATAATCCGGCAACATACGGCTTCATGAACATTATTTTTCTCAGGCCCGCACCATTTAAGGCAACCGTTTTATCCCCGACGGTAAGGGTCTCCGGCATTTCCACATCTTCCACTTCGCGTGCGGAAACGGGAGGGATCATCATCAGCAGGACAATTGCGGTAAATATGATTCTTTTGAACATGGCGGTCTCCTTGTTGTTGGATTTTTGTTACTTGCCGCAAACGATTTGCACTGGTACGGCTACCACAATGGTTGACAATCAAACAAGCATAGAAAAAAACTACCTTCTCGGCCGGATGGGCGGTCGCCCCCCTGCCAAAGCCGGTGAATAGGAAGTAGAACCATGCATACATTGGTCTGGATATACCAAGACGGATCCCATATGTCAATTCGTAATTGCCGCAGGTCGTATTCATAAGGTTCGTACGAAAGAAGGACGTTTCGTCCAGGTCATAAAATTCGAATAATGTCGCATGGGGGTGCGGCCGCCCTTGCCGGCATGTCCCGTATTGATTGTGGCATAGTCGGCTTTGCTGTGTTATAATGGTTCTGATTGTCACTGCGGCATGGTCCATTCCTTTCCGGAGCTCAGTCCGTGAAAGGGTACATACCGGCTGCCGAAAAACAGGCGTATCACTTATAAATCAAGATGAAAAATTGCGAGAAAGGCCAAGCACATATGACAGATATTCATAATATCGACAACGCGGTACTCAAACTCTCAAAGGAGCATAAGCTTATCAACGATTACGCGGCCCGGTTTTCAAAAAACCGGAAAAATCCGGACCCCGCTTTTCTGGATAGTTTTCCGTCTTTTCTTTCTTTTTTGGAAAAAGACTTGAAAAAACATTTCAGGCTGGAAGAGCTTCTCTTTTTTCCGGCGGCCGTAAACGGCGATCCGACATACGAAACAAGCCTGCTTGTGCTTAAGCTGCAGAAGGAACACGGGATTCTCGAAGCCCGCCTGAAAACCGTTCTGGCAGCGGGGAAACGGGTTCAACAAGGCAGGGACAATGACACTGCCCTTAAAAAAATCGAGGGTTTTTTTGAGTTGCTTAAAAACCATGCCCGCCTGGAAATTACGGAACTGTTCCCCTTAATCGATGCGAATAAGCGCTGCAAGTCGCTTCTCAAGCAGTATGCGCACGAAACAAAATCTGCCGGGTAATCCTTTGCCAAAACAATACTCTTGATGAACTCGTAAAAAGCCTCGTTCAGACGACTTTGTAAAAAGTTCAAGATCAAGGCGCGTGCAATTTTTGAAGAATTGATCGTACTTAGCCGTACGTGAGATTCTTCAAAAATTGCGCGAAACGCAGAT